>CAZCRA010000101.1:0-13457 GCA_964500945.1 uncultured Verrucomicrobiales bacterium
CTTCGTCCGTCGTCGCCGTCACAGCCTCGTCGCCCGTCCCGGCCTCATCCGAATCCGTTGTCGAATCCTCATCCGCCCCGTCTTCCACGAACCCTTGGTCTTCCAATCGCGCCGCCAAGTCGTCCACCACCTCCGCCACCGTCAACGCTCGCCGGTTCGCCTCCCGCGTCCGGTCGCCGAGCAGCCGCGCTTCGACCCGCGCCGCACCGGCAAACCCCAGGGTTCCGTCCTCTGCGGGAAACGCCGTCTCCGTCTCGCTGTCCGAGGCCAGCAAATGGCCATTCAGCTCCCGCGCGATCTCGATCTCCACATTCTGCCCACGGTTCCGATAGGTGATCGAATCGTCGAATCTCCCCGTCAGCAGGTAGTACGACAGCGACGTCCCGTTCTCGGCAACCGCACGCACCACCAGCCTCCGCGCATCCGGCTTGATCGCCACGAAGCCTTCCGCGCTGTCCGGCGCCCGGAAATACAAACTCTCCCGCGCCTCCCCATCGAAAAACGCCAGTAGAAAGCTGCCCGTCCGAGTCAGCGGATCCAATACCAAAAAACCACTCGTGAACGAGGTGAAGTTCACGCTCCCATCCTGCTTCTCGAACGCCAGCTCATACGCCGCCACCTGCCCACGAACCGGCGATACCGCCACGAGAACCGACAGCAATCCAAATCCCATCCACATCCCCCGCATCATGGGCCAACCATAAGCCGCCAGGCATCATGTGGCAACGAGATCGTTTACATCCACAAACTTCTTTAAACCCTTAATTTCCTGACCCAATCCGGCCACGAACACCCTTGTCTCCACGCCGTCCCTCCTGATAGGCTCGGGAAACTCCGTCGTATGACCTACACCGATCTCGCCGATGAGATAATCCAGGATTGTCTCTCCCTACAAACCCGGGCCCTCAGCCGGCTCGTCACCGCGATCTTCTCTTCCGCCCTCGAGAACTCCGGCATCACCCCACATCAACTCGCCATCCTCGCCGTCATCGCCCGGCACCCCGGCCTCCCTCCCTGTTCCCTCGGCGAACTCCTCCACATGGAAAAGTCCACCGTCAGCCGCAACGTCCGCCGCCTCCTCGACCGCAACCTCATCATCCAAAACCCTCGCCGCCTCCGAAACGCTCTCGCCATCTCGGCATCGGGCCGACGCATCCTGCGCAAAGTCCATCCCGAGTGGCATCGCGCCCAGCAGCAAGCCCTCGAAACCCTCGGCGAACTCGAAGCCAAAAACCTCGCGAACCTCGCGAAAAAACTCCTTCCCCTCTACCAAACCACCCCGCGCGTCGTCCGAGTCCCCAAAAAACGCCGCCCCACCATCCTCCTCAAACCCGCCTCCACCGGGAACTAACTTCGCTTCCGGCGCGCGATCACCTGCGCGTCCAGCAGCAGCCCATACACCTGCATCACGTCGTCCGGCACCGCGATCTGCCCGTCCCGGACGTCGTATTTCGACCCCAGCATCCCTCGCGTCGCCTCATCCAACTCGTCCAACTCCACCGCCAGCATCCGCCAATCGAGAAACAATCCCTGATCGATCCGGTCGTAGGCGATGAGCTGAATCCGGTGGTGCCGGGGATCTCCCAAAATCCGCCCATACAGCTCGTTCACGAAGGTCACCGGACCCTCCAAAACCTGGAGAAATTCACCCCCGGTCAGCACGAGCAACCCGTCGATCCCGGCCGTCTCGTTGTTGCGTTGACTTCGCTCCACGATTTCACGCATCCCCTCCGGCTCCACCGCCTCGGGTTGGGCCACACTTCGATAAATCAGCCGGCACCGCTTCATTCCGTCCCGCCAATCCTAACGCCTCGGCGCCACTGGCTCAACTCCCAGGTTCTTCCTCCGCCCTCCCCGTCATCGGCACGAAGCGCACCGGCAGCACCGAACGCCGTTTCACCTCGCCACCCCGTTTCTCCAAGACGATCAATTCCTGCGTCACCCACTGCTCCCCTACCGGAATGATCATTCGTCCCCCCTCCCGAAGCTGGTCCACCAGGGGCTGTGGAATGTGATCCGGCGCGCAGGTCACGATCACGGCATCGAAGGGCGCATGCTCGGCCCAACCCTTGTAACCGTCCCCGGCCTTCACATGCACGTTTTCATATCCCAAACGCGTCAGCGTCGCCTCCGCCCGCTTGGCCAATGGCTCCACGATTTCGATCGTGTAAACCGCCTTCACCAGTTTCGCCAGCACCGCCGCCTGATAACCGGATCCCGTTCCCACCTCCAAAACCACCTCATCCGCCTTGGGCTCCAGCTGTTCGGTCATGAACGCCACGATGTAAGGTTGGGAAATCGTCTGGCCATGCCCAATCGGCAGCGGACGGTCGTCGTAAGCCAAATGCTTGACGTTGTCCGGCACGAACTCGTGCCGCGGCACGGCCCGAATCGCTTCCAGAACCCGCTTATCCTCGATTTCCCGGTTCAGTCCGCTCATCTGCTGCTCCACCATCCGTTCCCGCGCCTCCTCCCACGGCGTCCTGGAGTCGTCCGTAGCGCCATCGCTCATCCCAACCGCCAACGCCACTCCCACCCATCCAGTCCGTTGCCGCCTACCCATTCCGCTCGTTCGTTTCACCGCGAATACCCTACCACTTCCCCAGGTCGTTGCATCGTCACCGGTCCAACCCGAAGACCCGCTGCGCCACAATCATGCCCAGCGCCATCGCGGGCACGAACCACAACGCCTCCGCTCGAAGCACCGCCAAATTCGCCAGCGCCGGTCCAGGACAGAAGCCCGACACGCCCCAACCCACGCCGAAGAGCGTCGAACCCAAAACCAGACGGAGCGACACCGGCTCGGACCGGTCCTGAGGCAACCCGGGGATCACCTTGTTCCCGATCGCGAACACACCGAGGGCTCCCGCCATCACGAACGCCAACGTCGGGTCCCAATCACCCGCCACGTCGAGAAACCCAATCACCTTGGACGGGTTCGTCATCCCCGAAATCGCCAGCCCTGCCCCAAAGAGCACGCCGGCACCGAGCACCAGAAGGGTCCGCTTCACGCTCCACCTCCCTTAGTCAGAACATTCCAAACCAGCACCGTGACGATCCCAGACGCCATGAAGATCAACGTGGCCGCAATCGAATCGCGCAGTCCCCGGCCCATCCCACATACCCCATGCCCGCTCGTGCACCCACCACCCAAACGCGTCCCGAACCCAACCACCAATCCCGCCAGCGCCATCACGGTCAGCGATCGGCCCGACGCCGGCTCGAACTCACCAGCCCCCGGAACGAACCAGAAAGCCAAGCCCGCCCCAAGCACCAGCCCAAACAGCATGACCAAACGCCAGCCCACGTCGCCCGCCTTGGGTCGAAACAACCTCCCAAAGACCCCGGATATCCCCGGAATCTTGTGCGTCACCGCAAAGGCCAACAGAGAGCCCGCCCCAATCAGGACGCCTCCAATGAGTCCCATCACTTCACTCGACAGCATGCCCCTCATCATCCTCATCAAAGGAAAATCGCAAGCGAAACCCGCAGCTTGGACAATTGACGATGGGTGATTGGCAAGGAACACCGCCCCTCAGCCCGCCAGCGGCTCCAAATCCACCCAGCGCCGGGATCGCCACGACTCCATACCGGCTTCAGCCAGTTGAACCCCCTTGGCACCCTCCATCAAATCGTGCCGCCACGCTTCGTCAAGCGCCACGTGGCGCAGAAAATGCTCCCACTGAATCTTGAAGGCGTTGTCGTAAAACATCGCATCCGGCACCTCCGGCCACCCTTCGTAAAAATCGATCGGCTGTTCGATGTCCGGGTTCCACACCGGTTTCGGCGTCAGACCTAAACTCTGCGCCCGGCATTTCCGCAGCCCGGCCACCGCCGACCCCTTGGTGCCATCCACCTGCATCGCGAAGAGATCGTCACGCCTCACCCGCACGTCCCACGAACTGTTGAACTGAGAAATCACCCCGTTCTCCAACTCGAAGGTCGCATAACATGCGTCGTCCGCAGTGCATCGATAGGGTTTCCCATCCTCTCCGATCCGCTCCGCGATGTGCGTGGCTCCAGTGCACGAAACCGATTTCACCGGCGAAAACGTGTGGTCCAGCACGTAGCGCCAATGGCAGAGCATGTCGATCATGATGCCACCCCCATCTTCCTTTCGATAGTTCCACGAGGGACGCTGCGCCGGTTGCCCCTCGTCGTGACCCGTGAAGACCCAATACCCAAACTCTCCTCGCACCGAAAGAATCTCGCCGAAAAATCCCTGATCGATCAGCATCTTCAGCTTCCGGATGCCGGGTAGCCAAAGCTTGTCCTGCACGACACCGTTTTTGACGCCCGCTTCGCGACACAATTTTGCCAGGCGCATCGCCTCGGCCGTCTCCACCGCGGTCGGTTTCTCACAATAGATCGCCTTCCCAGCTTTCACCGCTTTCTCCACGAACCCCGCCCGGTGAAGCGTCGAACTCGCATCGAAGAACACCTGATTCCCTTCATCCGCCAGCGCCGCGTCCACGTCCGTCGTCCACCGCTCCACCCCATGCCGCGCCGCCAGCGTCCGGAGCTTGTTCTCGTTCCGTCCCGTCAGGATGGGTTCGACCTCGATCCGTTCATCGGGAGACACCTCGATTCCGCCCTGATCCCGGATCGCTAGAATCGAGCGGATCAGATGCTGGTTCGTTCCCATGCGTCCCGTGACGCCGTTCATGATGATGCCAATCCGGTGTGTTTTCATGTGTGATCGAGATAAGCCTGTTGGATCGCCGCCAGGAATTCGTCCGGATCGCGCGACCACCAGCGGTTCGAGAAGACTTCGACCTCGTGGAACCCATCGAATCCGGTTCTCTCCACGAGACCGCGAATGCGGCGCACGTCGATGCAGCCTTCGCCCATCAAGCCGCGGTCGTTTATTAAATCGGTCGTTGGAGTCATCCAATCGCAGACGTGAAAGGCAAAAAGCCGCTTGGCCGCCGCCGTCCGATGGATCTGATGCTCCAGTTCCGGGTCCCACCAGACATGATACACGTCCAAGGCGATTCCCACCTTCTCATGAGCCAACCGGTCGCAAAGATCGTTGGCTGATCGCAGGGTGTTGACCGCGCTCCGGTCGGCCGCATACATTGGATGCAGAGGTTCAATCCCCAACCGCACCCCCAATTCGTCGGCCAGAGGTAATACCGCTTCGATCCCCTTGACGATCTGGTCCCGCGAAATCTCCAGCGCTTGGCCCGGCACCGCCCCGCAAACCAAGACCACCAAATCCGTTCCCATCATCGCCGCTTCACGGATCGCTTGCCTATTGTCCTCCACCCCCTTCTCAAATCCCGTCTCGGTCGATGAAGGAAAGAACCCGCCACGGCACAACGAAACCACGTCCAGTTCCCGGGCACGAAGTTCGTCACCAATGGCGCTCGGGTCGTGCCCTTCCAGCCATTGTCGCCAAACCGTGATGCCCTTCACCCCCGCCCCCGCATACTTGTCCATCGCTTCCTCGATCGGCCACCCTTTCGTGGTGATCGTGTGAACGCAGAGCCTCGAGAAATCGGTCAGGGGGCTTGTCTCCATGTCAGGGGTGGATGTCAGGCCAAACGGAAATCCGGAATACCCAGGCGTTCGGCCATTCGCAGAGGCCGGATCATCGCTTCCCGCATCCGGGAAACCTCATCTCCAGACCGCCGGTCCGCGCACGCCGGGTGAATCTCATCGCTCGCAATCAAACCCAACAGCTTCAAGCAAACGGCCGTGCTATGCTTGTAAGCCGCCGCGCTGCCGGTCTCGTCCAATCGAAACACCGCGTCCTCGAACGACTGCAGCGCTTCGAAGAGCTTATACACTCGTGTGTCAAAGGTTTCGCCTGCCGACCACATCGACTTCGCCGCGCAAATCAAGGGACACGCGGAAACGCCCGCGCCAATCAAAAGCGATCGCCCCAGACGAATCGCCTGAACAATCCCGAAGTCATCCCCGCTGTGAGGCTCGAACGCCATGCCCAAATCCTCGCACATCGCCGCCCAATACAGGAAATGTGGCTCGTCCAGCGTCGATATCTTTCCGCCAATGAACTTCTCGTGCGCTGCCAGTTGATACAATAGCCACGGCTCGAAAGGCGTGGCCCACGGCACGAACGCCGGTTCCAATGCGTGAACGATTCCCGGCACGGTCAGGCCTTCCGCGATGTCATAATAGGCCTCCCTTCGCCGCTCCGGATCCAACGCGTTCAGCTGCCGCGAGGTCATGATCATCGCCTCGACCTGGTCGAACGACTGCAGGATGTCGAGCTGCGGGTAGTACCATTCGGCCCGGAAGGTTTCGCCCTCCGCCCCCACGGCCGTCACGCCGCCAATGATTGGGGTGTCCGGAAATGCCCCTCGGAACCGCTCCAACACCTCCCGATACAAATCCAGGCTGAGGTCGAAGATGTAACCCGTATCGGCATTCAACACGAACACCATCTCCACCCCGAAATGCGATCCACAGGCCTGCATCCAGCGAATCGAACGTTCAAAACCGTCCCAGTCCGGCTTCCCAGCCTGGAAAGGAAGCAGCGTGGCCACGCACAATCGAGCGTTCCGGTCATGCCGAACCAGGTTCTCTTCCGGCACCCACGCCCAGCACGTGTCCGTCCACGACGTCGAAGGTTGCAGGTCGTCAGGGTCGGAAAGACGTTCCATACCGCTTCCCTCGTCTGGATCCGCGGGCCCCGTTAGCCTGTTTGCTTCGACATTAGCACTTTTACGACATAAATTTGGTGCTACTCCTCGATGACCGCCGATTTCCACGATCTCCTCCACGAAAACCTCGATATCCGCGTCCGGGACTACATCATCCATCGTCTCGCCCTGCATCGCCACTCCTCCGACCTCAGCGAGGTTCGCTTCCACGATCACTCAACTCACGACCAACTCCTCCTCTATCTTCGGGGTCACGGCCTCCAAATCGTCCATCGCTCCAAATTCCCCATTCAGCGGGGCTCCCTCGTCGCTCTCCCACGCTCGATCCCCCACGGTTTTCGCCGAAAAAGGGAGCACGCCCCGCTTTGCCTCGCCCTCGACCTCCGCTCCCCGGCCGCCCATCACTGGCAGCGTCACCGCATCGTTCCGGGCGACGTTCTGGGCCGGGTCGAACACCATCTGCACCAGCTCTCAACCACGCGGAATGGGCTGGAAATCGCCACGCGAATCCTGGACATCCTCACCTGCCTCGAAGCCTTGGCCCGCGGCGATTCCCCACGCCCGGGACCCTGGTCGGAGCGGGTCGAACGCGTTTTGGCGGACGGCGACCTCCACACGCTCACCTCCCGCACCATCGCCCGGTCCCTGGACCTCCACCCCGATGTTCTGAACCGTCGACTTCGCCGAGAAACCGGCCTCACCGCGGGACGAATGCTCGCGGCTGCCCGGCTCGACCTGGCCCGGCGTCTGCTGAGAGAATCGGCCCTTCCCGTGGGCGACATCGCGGAGCGCACCGGTATTCTCGACCGAAACTACTTCGCTCGTTGGTTCCGCCGCCAAACCGGTCAATCCCCCACTCAGTGGCGCGCCACCGGCCTCACAGCCGGCTCGAGCCGCCGTCCCGGATCGCAAGCGCCGCGGCTTCCAGACGCTGAGCCACCTCCGGGCGAGCGTCGATCAGGTCCTTCGTTTCCCCCGGGTCAGCCTCCAGATCGAACAGCGCGTAGGGACGTTTGAAGGGCTGCCCCTTCGGCCGCTCCCTGCCCCCGGAACCGTTCCCCAGCACCAGCTTCCATTTGCCTTCCCGAATCGCGAACATGCCGTCCAACGAGTGATGGATCACCGGCGCTCGCTCCCAGGGGTGACCCCGGAACAAGGGCATCATCGAGAAGCTGTCCGGCGCCGTCTCCCCCTCCGAAACAGGCTCCCCTGAGGCCTCCGCTACCGTCGCGAAAAAATCCACCAGGCACACCGTCTCCTCACAGCGACTCCCCTTCTCGATCACCGCCGGCCAACGCACGAGAAACGGCACGCGATGCCCCGCCTCCCAGATGTCTGCCTTCGTCCCGCGCCACGCCCCATTCGCCCGGTGGTGCTCGGCCCGGTATCCCTGATCCGACGCTTTGTCCACGTGATCCGTTTCGCCTTCGTCCCGCCGATACATGTAGGATCCGTTGTCGCTGCTGACCACGACGAGTGTGTTCTCGCAAATCCCGGCCTCATCGATCGCCCTTAGCACCTCGCCCACCGTCCAATCGACCTGCAAAATGAAGTCGCCATAGGGTCCCAAACCGGATTTCCCCCGGAATCGCGGGTGCGGCGTGGCCGGTTTATGCGGCGCCGTCAGCGGAAAATAGAGAAAAAACGGCTTCTCCTGTCCGGCCAGCGTCCGAATCTCACCCGCCGCCTTTTCAGTGAGATGATCCAGCGATTCTTCGAATATGAAATCGGGCGACCGCTCCCCGGCGCGCCAGAAGTCCGGAAAAGCGCTGCCCGGTTCCTGAATCGACGGAAACTCCACGATCTCCCGTCCTTCGATATAGACATAGGGCGGGAAATCGAGCGATGCCGGCAGCACGTAGGATCGATCGAAACCGTGATCCACCGGCGTATCCGAAAGCGGTTTGGTAAAGTCAAAGCTCCTCGGCTCTTCTCCTTCCGCGAAGCCCAGGCCCAAATGCCACTTTCCCACGATCGAGGTCGCATAACCAGCGTCGCGCAGCCACTCACCCACCGTCGTCCGCTCCCCCTCGATCAGCGGTTTGCCATACCCATTCAAAACCCCTCGCTTCAGCCGCGTCCGCCAGCTGTAGCGACCCGTGAGAATCCCGTAGCGCGTCGGCGTGCAAACCGAGGAAGGCGAATGCGCATCCGTGAAGTTCATCCCATCGGCGGCCAGCGAATCCAAGTGCGGCGTCGGAATCCCGGAGTCCGGATTCAGCGCCCGCACGTCGCCATAACCCAGGTCGTCCGCCAACACGAACACGACGTTCGGCGCCTCCGCCGCCCCCCCACTCGTGACCAGCCCGAGGAAGAAAAACCAAACTGCGCTTCTCATGCCGTCGACTTAACCCATCCCCCCAAGGTCCCGCAAGCCTCACCCGCCCATCCGCCTGTCCGTAGCGACGCCGCTCCCGGCGTCGGGCAGCGCAGACCCCGCTCCACCCTCCCCCAAACCGAAGCCACAAGCGCCTTCGCTACCTGATACACCCTTCCCGCCTCACGGCAACGGATGCGCCTCCAGCAGTTCCTCAGGCCGATACATCCCGATTTTCCCCTCGATGGACTTCCTCACCCGGCCCACGTCCTGAGGCGTGATTGGATCGGCGGCGTTCCCGAACGAGTTCCTGATATAGGTGAGCACCGCAGCCGTCTCCTCGTCGTTCAGCAACGCCTCGAACGCCGTCATGGGCACCAGGCCAGGATAATCCCGCCCCTTAACCGTGATCGGTCCGATCAGCCCCTTCAGGGTCAGCTTGATGAGCCGATCCGGGTCGCCATTCGCCCACTCCGTGCCGGCTAGCGGCGGAAATCCCACGTCCGGCAGCCCCTTCCCGTCCGGTTGGTGGCAAGTGCCGCAGTGGCCTTCACGCGCATAAATCTCGGATCCCAGCCGGTAGCGATCGGCATGGACTCCCGTTAACCGGGAAGGCACTTCGACCTCTGGACCGCCTTCTTCGACGACCGGTTCTCCCTCCAAGACCGCCCTGGCGGCTGCGTGGCTTTGCCTGGAATACCCGTCCATCCCGTTCGCCGCGGCCACGTCCAAGATCTCCAGGCCATCCTTGGGCGACAGCCATGACGCCGCCGCGACCGCTTCCAGCCTGACCCGCCCGTGCGCATCACCGGCAGCCGCAATCAGCCGGTAGCGCTGTTCAGGGATCCGGTGACCGTTGAAACGCAGCACGCGCACCGCCGCCGCGCGAATCCGGTGATCCTCGGATTTGAGCAGCCGCTCCAGCAAACCCGCGTCGACCCGGTCGAAGCCCCAACTCACCCAGAGCGCTTCCAGTTTGAGCCGCTCCTCACTCGGCCCGAGCTGCGAAACCCATTGTCTCAACAACGGCATCACCTGTTCCGGATCACGTCCGCGCAACTCGCGTCGCGTCCGGTAACGCGTCCGCGCTTCTGGAAGCTTCAAATTCTCCAACAACTCCCCAACACTCGCATCCGCGACCTTCGCCGGCTCGACCAGTGGCCGCGAAGGATACTTGACCCGGTAAACACGCCCGTGCTCGTGATCCCGGTTCGGGTCGCGGGCGTTGTGTTGCATGTGCCCAATCAGCGCGTTATGCCAGTCCACCACATACAGCGAACCGTCTGGCGCAAACTCCAAATCCACCGGCCGGAAGTTCGGGTCCTTCGACACGAACAAATCCTGGCGAAACTCCGTCGTGAAACCCGCGCCATCCTCGACCATGCGATGCTGTTTCGCTCCCAGAAATCCAATGTTGTTCAGCAAGAGAACATCCCCCTGCACGTCGTCCGGAAAGTGACGGCTCGAAACGAACTCCAACCCCGACGTCGGCCGGACCCGGTTGCTCGTGAGAAGATCCGGCGCCTTCAAATTCGCCCCGTAGCGCGGACGCACCGACCCGGGCAACATCCAAGATAAACTCGGCCCGGAGGTATGGAGAAAGAAATCCTGGCCGTAGTCATCATACGCGATGCCCCAAGGATTCGGAATGCTGAACTGCGCATATCGAATCAGCTTCTTCCTCTGCGGTGCGTAACGAAAGAAACCCCCATTCGTTCCCCGCACCGGGCCATAGGCCGTTTCGATATTCGAATGCAAAAAGAGACCTTCTGCCATCACGATCGCGCCGGACGGGTCCGCACAAAATGCGGCGATGGCGTGGTGCGTATCGTGGTCATCGAATCCGCTCAGGAGCACCTCTTTGCGGTCATAGCGGTCGTCCCCATCCGTGTCTTGAAGGAACACTAGACTTCCGCTTTGCGACACATACACGCCGTCGTGGGCAATCTCGAACCCGATCGGGATATGCAAATCATCCGCGAAGGTGATCTGCCGGTCGGCCTTCCCGTCCCCATCGGTATCCTCGAAGATGAGTAGTTTGTCTTCCGGCAGCGGATCGCCCGGGCGCCAGTGGGGATAACTGGCCATGGTCGCCACCCAGAGCCGGCCCTGGTTGTCGAACGAGAGCTGAACCGGGTTGGCCAGGTCGGGGAACCGGTCTTCACCGGCGAAGAGGGCAATCTCATACCCCTCCGCCGTTTCAATCCGGCTCTCCACCACCGCCCCCGGCCGGTATTCAATCGTTCCATTCTTGCGGCTGGGTTGATAGTTCGTCGGCACCGGAGGAAGCGGATGGGTTTGCGCATCGGTGGCGGCCAGGTCGAAGGGTTCACCCGCCAGCGCCGCCCAAATCGCCTTATCGCGAAGCGCCGTCATCTCACGGATCTTTTTGAGTTCGTCCGGGTAGTTCTGCGGCCCATAAGGCTTGAAACGGCGCCCATAGACATGGACGCCGTTGGGAATCTTGTAATCGCTCAACCAAGAACGGTTCTTCTCCATCACCGCCGCATGAACCTCGCCACGCCGGGCGTCGCTCGGAGAGTCCTCGCCGAACAGCCTGTCCGCCAGCACCGGCGCCAACGTCCGGTAACCCCGGTCGTTCAACAGCGCGCCGTCCGTTGTGTATTCCTGCCCATCTTCATACCAGGACAGGGACGGACCGAATACGTCCACGAAAAGCACCCCTTGTTCGTCCGCCACCTGGCGCATGACGTTGGTATAGAGCGATAGATTGATGTTCGTTTCAGCGCCATTTGGCGTGCCATACCGCTTCGACAAATCTTGAAACGCGGTCGGCGAAACCAACGCCAGTTGAGGCGCTCCTTCTCCGTTATATTGTTGGCTCAGCGTGTGCCGCACGAAGGCCTCCAACTCCCGCTTGAACCGCGCAACGCCCGGCGATCCGTCGAATGACGAATTGTATCCAAAGAACGCCACGATCGTGTCCGCTCCCAGACGGCCCAGCCATTCATCCGGAGTTTCGAAATGCCCATTCGGATTCGAGTTCGACTGGTAAGCCTCGTCCACCAGAGCCTTCGCCCCGGGAAACGCATACTGATCCTCGTGACCTCGCCCCGGGTGCGGCCGGAAACCCGGTGTGTCCCCCTCATCGCAGAGGTTCCGGATCGTGATCCCGTGGTCCGGAAAACGCAGAAACACTTCCGTCTCAAAATGGCCGAAGTGATTCATCCGCGACCCCAAACCCGCGCCAACCAGCGCAATCCGGTCCCCTTCGCCTATCTCCAGGCGCGTTGCGGAGGTCCTGGACTCGCCGGAGACTTCACGCGCCGGAACCGGCTGGGGCCGCCCGGATTTCGGCACGAAATCGATTGGCTTCAAGCCCTTCCGGTATCCCTTGAATCCGTAGGGCGTCGGCTCGTAATCGGCCGGAATCGAAACGTCCGCCAGCTGGGGAACCTCGAGTTCGAAGCCCCAGAACACCGCATTCACGATCAGGCGCCGTAAATCCTCATCGAGCAAATCCTGCGACGAGCCCATCGTCGTCGTGAACACCCGGTTCACGGTTCCGTTCCCGTGCCCATACTCCCGGGACCACGCGATCGGCTGCATCGGATCGTTCTTCCCGGGCACCCCGGGCGAATCGGGTTCCAGGCTCGCCGTGACCTCGCCGCGCAGCAAGATCGTGGCCGGTTCCAGCGGATCGGCACCGTAGACGTCGGTCTTCCCGAACATGGTCCCGACTCCGCGAAGGATGGAGTGATGACGATTCGCGTCTTCGACCACGCTCCGCGTTCCCTCGCGTTTGTGCTTCCCGTGATGGTTGACCCAGGTCTCGCCCAGCACCTGCCGGCCGAATCCGTTTTCCCATCCCGTCGCCGCCGGCGCCCGAAAGCTGTATTTCTGCCAGGGGCTGTCGCCGGGAAATTTGAACGCATGCGTCGACGTCCGCAGGGCCACGATCGGCACACCCCGCTCAAAGGCCGCTTCGAACCGCTTCATCGCTTCGTCATCCCACCGCCTGAACCGCAGCGCCATCACGATTCCGTCCGCCGTCTCCAGGGCTTCGGAATGACTCAAGCTGTCCTGGCGGTCGGGATTCACCGTCCCGTCTTCGTCGAGGGAAAACAAGACCGTCACCTCGAACCCGTGCCGCGCCAGGATCTGCCCCAGCATCGGCATCGCTTCCTCCGAGCGGTATTCCTCGTCGCCAGCGAGCAGCACCAGGTGTTTTCCGTTTCCGGGGCCGCCGGCCTGCCCTTCGAAATGCAGATGATCCCCGGCTCCGGAGCAGAGGCTGACCGGAAAAAGCATCGCGACGCAGAGACAGTGGATCTTCAAGAGGTTCGTTTTCAGGTGATTCATTGTGAGAGAGAGGTTCCGCCCCAGCGCCAACCAGATGGTGTAGGATCGATGCGGGCATCGTGAATGACCAGCAATGCGAAAATTGGCGAAAAGGCAGTATCTTCAAAAATGCCACACGCAGTGTGCAATTTCCGCAACTAGTTGTGCGCCAATGCCGATTTGATGCCTGACCAAACGAGTGATTGTAG
>CAZCRA010000102.1:0-13362 GCA_964500945.1 uncultured Verrucomicrobiales bacterium
GAGGGCCCAGAATTCGTTGGCAGGCGGGAGACTGGAGGCGGGAGGCGGGAGGGAGATTGAGCTTGGATTAGAGGCCGCGGATCTTGAGCTTTGGGAGGGCGGCCTGGAGCGGTGCGATGTCTTCGGAAGAGACGGTGGCGTTGCGAAAGTTGAGGCTGGTCAGGCTGGGGGCAGCTTTCAAGGCCGTCAACGCACCCGGAGCAAACTGGCAGTTTGTGAGCAAGAGACGATCGAGACTCGGAAGATTGGCGAGGGGTGCGAGTTCTTCCGCGGTGACGGTTTGAGGAGGTTCCTTCTGCCGGCCGCCGCCAAACGAGAGGTTCAGGCCCTCCAAGGATTCGACCTTTGCGAGGGCTTGAGTGAATTGGAGGGGAGTGCCATTCTCGGGGAGCCGGGCCCCGGTTCCCAGACTCTTCAAATTCGGGATTTCGGCGTAGAGCTCGGCGCCCTGCATGGTGAGACGGGCTTCAGGGACCGTGGCCCAGTGACCGAAGCTCAGCGATTCGAGTTTCGGGGCTTTGGTGGCCGCCTCGATGATGCGATCGTCCGGGTAGACGCCGGAGAGCAGGTTTCTGAGATTCGCCATCCCCCGGAGGAGGATCTGGGTGCCCTCGATGGAGAGCATAACGTGTCCGAAATTCAGGGTTTCGACCTGATCGAGTTCCGCCAGGGCCTCGTAGCCTTCCAGCGAGCCGGGGGGGAAGACTTCGGAGAAGCGTTTCGGGCCCGTGCCGTTGAAGCGGATTTCCCGTAGGTTTGGCAGGTCCTTGAGAGCTGCAAACCCTTTGCCAGTGAAGGTGGAAGCCCCGGAGATGGTGATCATCACGAGACCTTCATGGGCCGCAAGGGCTGCGATGTCGTCGTCCGTTGGCGCATTGTCGAGGGCGTCGGGGGCAGGGTTACCTTTCCACGAGGCGGTGAGTTGGCCCCGGACGGATTCAACGGTGAATTTGGACTCAGCCGAAGCGAGCGTGGCGAGAAGCGGAAAGACGGTGGTGATGAAGAAAAAGGTGTTTTTCATTGGGATGACTCGAGTGTCATGGAAGGGGCGCAAATCGCATACAATTAAACAAACGCGCAAGAGAAAAGCGCTCTCTCATCAAAAAGAGAACGCTTTCTCAAAAGGCCAGTGCTAGGGTTCAATCCTGGATGTTCAGGGAGAGGTCAGTCGGCCGATTTGGCCGCTGCTTTCTTACCCGGTTTCGAGCGGGAAGTGAACTTGAGTTCTTTGGCTCCTTCTTTGTGAGAAGCGGTGACTTTGTCTCCTTCTTTGACGTCTCCTCGGAGGAGTTTTTCCGCCAAAGGATCCTCGACGTGGCGTTCGACCGCCCGGCGCATTGGCCGTGCCCCGAACGCGGCATCGGAGCCTTCGGCGATGATGAACTCGAGGGCGGAGTCGTCCATTTTGAGGGTGATTCCGCGTCCTTCGAGACGGTCAGCCACCTTCTTGATTTCGAGCATGGCAATGGCGAGGAGTTGCTCCCGGCCGAGGGGTTGGAACACGACCACTTGATCGAGCCGGTTGATGAACTCGGGCTTGAAGGTCTTCTTCGTCTCTTCCAAGATGCGCTCCTTCATCCCTTCGTAATCCATCACGTCTTTGCCGATGGAATCGAACCCAACTCTGGTCGGGGTGTTCACGAGGTTGGCCCCGACGTTTGAAGTGAGGATGATGATCGTGTTCCGGAAATCGACGCGTCGACCGAAGCTATCGGTGATCTGACCTTCCTCCAAAATTTGGAGGAGGAGATTCATCACGTCCGGGTGGGCTTTTTCGACCTCGTCGAAAAGGACCACGGAGTAGGGCTTGCGGCGAACTGCTTCGGAGAGCTGGCCACCTTCCTCATAGCCGACGTAGCCCGGGGGCGATCCAATGAGGCGGCTCGAGGTGAACTTCTCCATGTATTCGGACATGTCGATTTGGATGAGAGCATCCGGATCGCCGAACATGAACTCCGCGAGGTTTTTGGCGAGGAAGGTTTTCCCGACGCCGGTTGGCCCGAGGAAGATGAAGGAGCCGATGGGGCGTCGAGGGTCTTTCAGGTCGGCGCGGGAGCGGATTAAGGCCTTACTGATGGCGGAGACGGCTTCATCCTGACCAATGACGTTCTCTTTGAGCTCGTCCTCCATTTTGAGGAGGCGCGCCGCCTCGGCTTCCTCCATCCGGGTCAGCGGGACACCGGTCCAGCGTGACACGACGCCCATGATCTCATTTTCATCGACCGTGACGCGCTGTTCTTCACTGTTTTCACGCCAAGCCTCGATCAACTGCTCGAGTTCCGCTTTTGCCTGCTTCTCGCGATCGCGAAGCGCGGCCGCCTTTTCGAAATCCTGCTCCTGGATGGCGGCTTCCTTCTCGAGAACGATGTCTTCGATGGCTTTTTCTTTGTCGCCGAACTCAGGTGGACGGGTCATGGCGCCGATGCGGGCTTTGGCACCGGCCTCGTCCATCACGTCGATGGCTTTGTCGGGCAGATAGCGGTCGGGGAGGTAACGCGCGGAGAGTTTGACCGCCGAGTCGATGGCTTCCGGCGTGAAAGTGGCCTTGTGATGCGATTCGTATTTCGGCTGAAGACCGCGAAGAATCTTGATGGCGTCTTCGACGGTTGGTTCGTCGACTTTCACGCTCTGGAAACGGCGGGCGAGAGCGGCGTCCTTCTCGATGTACTTGCGGTATTCATTGAGCGTCGTGGCCCCGATGCACTGGAGTTCACCGCGGCTCAAGGCCGGTTTGATGATGTTCGAGGCATCCATGGCGCCTTCGGCCGAACCGGCTCCGACGATGGTGTGTAATTCGTCGATGAAGAGGATAACGTTCTTGGTGCGCCGGATTTCGTCCATGACGGCTTTGATCCGCTCTTCGAATTGGCCGCGGTATTTCGTACCGGCGACCATCAGGGCGAGGTCCAGGGTGATGACCTTTTTTCCCCGAAGGATTTCGGGGACGTTTCCGGAGACAATCTCCTGGGCCAGACCCTCGGCGATCGCGGTTTTTCCGACCCCGGCTTCGCCAATGAGAACGGGGTTGTTCTTTGTGCGCCGGCAGAGGATTTGGACGACCCGCTCGATTTCGGGAGCCCTTCCGATGACGGGATCCAATTCGCCTTCCTGGGCCAACTCGGTGAGGTCACGTCCGAAAGCACGGAGGGCGGGCGTTTTGGAGTCTTTCTTTCCGCCGCCATCCTCGAGGTCGGGATCGTCGAGGTCATCCGGGGTGAAGTTCGGGTCGAGTTCCTTGAGGATTTCGTTCCGGGTCCGTTCGATATCGACGTCGAGGCTGCGGAGGACACGAGCGGCGACGCCTTCCCCCTCCCGGAGCAGGCCGAGGAGAATGTGCTCGGTGCCGACGTAGGAATGGTTGAGCGCTTTCGCTTCTTTTCCGGCGAGCGCGAGAACTTTTTTGACGCGAGGGGTGTAGGGGATGTTACCCACCATTTTCTGGTCGCCACCGGATCCGACCTGTTTTTCGACCTCCATCCGGACCGTCTCGAGGTTGAGATCCATTTTCTGGAGGACGTTGACGGCAACGCCTTGGCCGAGCTTGATCAGGCCGAGGAGAAGGTGCTCGGTTCCGACATAATTGTGGTTGAACCGATCCGCTTCCTTCCTGGCCAACGCGAGAACCTGCTGCGCTCTGGGGGTGAAATTGTTCATGGCTAAATGGGGATATTGGGGTTGGACGCGGAACCCGGGTCTGTCGGATCACTAATAGTCGGAGGGGGCAGTGTTTTCAACTTACGCCGGAGGATTTCAGCACGGAGGCGGTCGCGTTCTTCGGAGTCCAATTTATTTCCGGCCTCGGTTTGAAGGTGAGCGGGTTGGATTTCCATGAGAAGCCGGTCGATGAGCTTTCGCTCTTTTGGGAGGAAGCCGAGGTCGATTCCGAGCCGGAGCATGGAGAGGAGGTTGAGGGCTTCTTTCGACGGCATGATGTGGGCATGCCGGAGGTTGGCGTAGGCGCGGCCAATCTGGTCCATGAGGACGACGACCCGGTCTTCGAGGAGTTTCGCGCGGGCGTCTTGTTCATGCTCGATGATTTGGCGGATGACCTTGTCGAGTTGAGCGATGATGCCGGCCTCCGATTCACCGAGGGTGGATTGATTCGAGATCTGGAAAAGATTGGCGAGGGCTTCGGTGCCTTCGCCGTAGAGACCGCGCACGGCCAGCCCGATTTTGTTTACGGCCTGGACGACACGGTTGATCTGCTCGCTCAGGACGAGGGCGGGGAGGTGAAGCATGGCCGAGGCCCTCAAGCCCGTGCCCAAGTTTGTGGGGCAGGCCGTGAGGTATCCCCAGCGGTTCGTGAACGCATACTCGACCCGGCCCTCCAGTTCCGAGTCGACTTCGTCCAGCAAATCGAAGGACTTTTCGAGTTGGCGGCCGGGAAGAATGGCCTGCATCCGGAGGTGATCCTCTTCGTTGACCATGATGCTGATGGTCTGATCGGGATTCATGACGACCGCGCTCCCGGCGCCTTTGGCGGCGTGTTCCCGGCTGATGAGGTGGCGTTCGACGAGGACCTGCTTCCGGATGGCGTCGAGATTCGACAGTTCCTCGGAATAGTGGCGTTCCATGGTCGAGAGGGATTCGACCTTCGGCCGGAGGGCATCGAGGAGTTCGTGACGTTCCTCTTTTTTCGCCCAACCGGGGAAGGGCACCTCCCGCAGATTCCGGGCGAGCCGAATGCGGCTGGTGACGACGATGTCCCCGTTGGGACCCGTTTCGGTCATCCAGTCCGCGGAACGCTCGAGGAGTGCGGTAAAATCCATCATGATTTGGACGGCGGGAAGGGGGCCGCCCTTTCGCCGAATGAAAGTGGGCGCGTTTTCAACTCTCGGCGGTCACGATGCGGGTTTCCAAGCGCCGGATTTCGTCCCGGATTCGAGCGGCCTCCTCGTAATCTTCGCTCTCGACCGAGTGGGCCAGGCGCGCCTGGAGATCCTGAAGCTCCAGCATCTTCTGCTCGGGAGTTCGATGGCGGGCGGGGACTTTTCCAACGTGTTCCATGCCTTGATGCATGGCTTTGAGCAGGCCTTCAAGCCCCTCTTCGAACACGTCATAGCATTCGCTGCATCCGAGACGTCCAGTTTTCTTGAAGTCGGCCTGCGAGAATCCGCAATAGCCACAGATCCGGCCGCGGGAAGAGTTCTTCTGGACGGATTCGTTCCCCATCCCTTTGAGAAGTTCAGCCAGATCAAACCCCGTGGGATCGGTGACTCCCTTCAGCTTGGCGCAGGCGTCGCAGAGGTTCACTTTCTGAACCTTAGCGCCGACGACTTGAGTGAGGAAGACGGACGCGTTGTTGTTTTGGCAGACGTCACACTTCATGCGGGGGCGGACACGGAACCGGTGCTAATCATTAACGTATACGGGGGCGATTCAGTTGTAAATCGGGGTGCCGGTATTTTTGGTGAGTTCGTGGAAGCGCTCCATGAGGCGGGAGGTGACCGGGCCTGGGACGGAGGTCCCTGACGTGGCTCCGATGCGCCGCTGGTCGCAGACCGCGACGGGCACGACCTCCGCGGCGGTTCCGGTGAGGAAGCATTCATCGGCGGTGTAAAGGTCGTAGCGTCCGAGCGTTCTCTCCTCGAGAGGGATGCCGAGTTCCCTGGCTGCCTCGACGATGACGGCCCGCGTGATGCCATTGAGGGCGCCTGCGGCGATGGGAGGCGTCAGGACGATTCCCTTGTGGACGATGAAGAGGTTGTCTCCGGTGCACTCGGCGATTTGCCCCTGTTCATTGAGCATGAGGCCTTCTTCACCGCCCCCCTGGAGGGCTTCGATTTTTGCCATGACGTTGGTCAGGTAGTTCAGCGACTTCACCTGCGGGCTTAGCGATGCGGGAGTGGGACGCCGGGTGGAGCAGGTCACCAGGGTCAACCCGTCGCGATATTTTTCGAGGGGGTAGAGCGAGATGGTGGAAGCGATGATGAACATCGAGGGATTTTCGCAGAGATAGGGGTTCAATCCGAGGCCACCGGTGCCGCGCGTGACGACGAGGCGGACGTAGCCGTCGCGCAACCCGTTCGCTCGAATGGTCTTAAGCATCGCTTCGGTGACTTCGGAGGGTGACCAGGGCAACGTGAGGGCGATGGCTTGGGCTGAAGAGAAGAGGCGCTCGATGTGCTGTTCACAGCGGAAGACCCGGCCTTCGTAAAACCGGATACCCTCGAAGACGCCATCTCCGTAAAGGAGGCCGTGGTCAAAGACCGAAATTTTCGCGTCGGCTTCATCGAAAAGCTCGCCGTCGACATACACTTTGAGTCCCATGGAACGTGGTGCTGGTGGTGGAGATGATGGTAGCGGAATCGGTAGGGTTCGTGCGCCGCCATGCCTAGTGCATCGTCGCAGAAGAAAGGGCACGGCTGAGAGTGGCTGGATGGAGCTGGTAAGATTGGCTCACGAGGTTCGGATGGAGGAAAAGACACGGTCTTTCTCTCCCATTTTGGCGTTGCTCGGCGCTCACAGTGCTCGCTCCTTCCGCCTTGAACCCGGAGAGAAATCCTCGGGCATCAGCACACTTCTTTCTGGGACGATGCACTAGCACAGATCTCTCAAGACACCAAAGTGCCATCCGACAAAATCAACTTTCGGTCGCCGGAGCGGGCCAACGTCTCGTCGTGGGTGACGACCAGCAGCGTCCTCTTTCCCTGGTCGATCATGCTCATCAGGACGGCCATCACCTCGCTGCCCGTCTGGGAATCGAGGTTGCCGGTCGGTTCATCGGCGAAAACGATCCTCGGATCGTTGACCAGCGCTCGCGCAATCGCCACCCGCTGCTGTTCGCCGCCCGACAATTCCTCCGGAAGATGCTGCCAACGGTCGCTCAAACCGACCCGGTCGAGTAGTTCGCGCCCCCGCTGTTCGGCGTCGCGCCCGCCGATCGTCGCGGGGAGCAGGACGTTTTCGAGCGCCGTCAATTCGGGAAGGAGAAAATAGTTCTGAAAGACGTAGCCCATCCGCTCATTACGGCACCGGGCCTGTTCACGCTCGTTCAGGGAATAGAGGGAGCGGCCCTCGATCCGGACTTCGCCCCGGTTGGGGATCTCAAGGCCGGCGAGAGTGTAGAGCAGCGAGGTCTTTCCCGCTCCGGACGCGCCGCAAAGGAAGAGCCGTTCCCCCTCCTCGACGCGCAGATCGACGCCACGGAGAACCTCGATTTCCTTCTTCCCAATCCAGAAGGAACGATGAACGTCGATGGCTTCGATCTGAGTGGGGGACTCCGGCATGAGCGACACTGATGCACCAAAGCAGGGAGGCGTGCGAGGGCAAACGCGGTGGGACAGAGGGAGGGCGAGGGATTGAAACCGTGTGCTATGAATTTTGAGATTTTCAATGGTTGCCATTGGGGTGCGCCGCGATTATGCTCTCGCGTCAATGAGATTCTTTTCCGAGAAATCGCCCGATTCCGCCGGTGACGGCGAGGAAAATGCCGACACCCGCTCCGCCAAAGACGGCGAAAGCGGACCGTCGGGGGTTTCTCCGGTCGCGGCCTCGAGTTCGAACCTTCCGAAGAAGGAAGCGCCGGGCGGGGGGCCTTCCACGCCTCCCCGGCCTGCCGGTGCGGGTTTGGGCTCTAGCGACACGACCCGTTCATCGGCTTCTCATCCCGCTGTCACTTCATCCACCAGCAAATCCATGCCCGTCGAAACCACCAATCACGTTTCTGCCCGACTGTCCGAAGAGGACAAGCGGGAGATCGACAAAGCCATTGAGACCATCCGCGAGCGGCTGAGTTTTCTCAAGAAATGCAATGAGGAAGAGCGAGCTGGCATGATGCAGCTTGGGAGAGTTGGCCGGACCTTCATTGGGCGGGCGCTGGATCTCGTGAAGAAAAGTCCCGGGGTGTTGCCTCGATCGTTCGATGAAAACGAATTTGCGAACGATGCCTTGCTTTACGCGCAGCTCGGTGAGATCGGCGACAAGCTGCAGGCGCTCCATCAATCCGTGGTGGACACCGAGGCCGCGGTGGGGACTGACGCTTTCACGGCGGCGCTGGTCGTGTATCAATCGGGCAAACTTGCGCGTCAGGGGGCCGAGATGGACGGCGGTCTGCCTGGGCTCGAAAGGCGCATGGGCTCGAGCCCGCGATCGTAGTCGCTTCTTTGGACGACCGGTAGCCGCGTTCAGGAGTCCGGTTCGATCTGGGCGAGGAGTCCAGCGGCGTCGATTTCGGGCAGTTTGGCCGTCGGCACGGTTGCGAGGATGTGGAGGCAGGGGGCGAGGCGATCCATCTCGACGACGGCGACTTCGACCAGCATGGAGAGGGTTCCGTGGTGGTAGCGGCCTTCGGGGAAGACGTTTCCGGCGCGGAACAAGACGGTGCCCTCGTCCCAGAGCATTTCGAACGCGCCCAGGGACAACTGCTGGTTCGCCTGCATGAGGAGTTCGGCCGTCTTGATGCGGCGGTCGGGTTCCGAGAGGTCCAGTGGTGAGCGGGCCACGACATTGACCGCATGAAGCGGGGGGAAAACCTGCACGTGAAGCGGGACCCGGGCATTTTGCGCCTCGAAACCGGATTCGATCACGTCGTCGCGTCCTGCCTCTTCGAAAACCCACTCGTTTTGTTGAAAAGAGGCGCGGATTTGATCGATGAGTGAGTTCATGGCGAGGCGGGACGGGGTTTGGGAGATTCAATCCTGAGCGAAGCCGGCTGGGGCCTGGATGCGATGGTAGAGTCGTTTGCGTGGCGGGGGATCGATGCTTCGGCCGATCCAGGCGAAAAAGAGGGAGGCTACGATGCTCAAGACTCCGAAGCTGAAGGAGCCAGGGATGCCGACGAGGAACGGCGTGAAGAAATAGAGGGCCATGACCTGACCGCCCGGTGCGGGGTCGCCGGGGTCGCGGAAGGTCCGCATCCGGACGCGGGCGAGTTGGAGACCGAGGACCACGTAGAGGATGGTGACCGCGCAGGCGTTGAGGAGGAGCACGGGGAAGAAGAACCAGAAACCCGAGCCGTCCTTGAGAATGATGATGAGTCCGGTCGAAACGCCGCCGAGGGTGATGGCGACGGACCAGAAACCGGCGCCTAGGGCGATGAGCCGGGCAGCGAAGTTTTTGAAAGCCGACGCGCCGATGACCAGGGCGGAGAGGACGGCGTTTTGGAGGATCAGGAGGAAACCGAGGAGGAGATTGACCGGGAGTTCGAGGCCGCCGAGGGCATAGAAGAAGAACAGGTAGGGCAGGAGCGAGACCATGGTCAGCAGGCCGAGCGCGACGCAAACCCGCCACTTTCCCCAAACGATGCTCCACCGGTCGAGGCCCGCCAGGAGGAGCAACTCGCCATTCCGGCCGTCGATTTCTTGTTGGAGATCAAAGAATCGCGTGGCGGGCAGGACGATCACGAGGGCGAGACCGGCCACGAGCCAAAACGCCACGATGCCCGGGGTGTCGTCGCCGAGAAGCGAGGTTCCGGCGAGGAGCTGGGAAGTGCCTTCGCCGGCGCAGGTGAGAAGCATTCCGGCGTGGATGGCGAAGAAGGGGACGAGGAAGCGGTTGGCCCGGAGCCCCTGGCGGAGTTCCTTGACCGTCATGGCATCGAAACGATCGGGGAGGTCCGCCATGGTGTTCCCGGTGGACTGGGCGCGTCAGGATTGCAAGGGGGAAGAGGGAGGGGGAAGACGGGCAGAGAAAATCGGGGCGAAAGGATTTGAACCTTCGGCCTCCTGGACCCAAACCAGGCGCTCTAACCAAGCTGAGCTACACCCCGCGTATCCGCCACTGGAGCAGCGGAAGCCTAATTTGCCGGGAAAGACCGTGGAGGCAAGTGCATTTGACGAGTTGTCATCGGAGCGGCTGGCGTTATGGGTAGGAGTCCATGGCAGGTTCCAGCTCCCCCCGAAAGACTTTGGACGAGCGCGCTCAGATGACGGACATCGAGCGGCTTCGGCATTCTTGCGCTCACGTGATGGCAACGGCCGTCGTTCGTCTCTGGCCGAACGCGCAGTTTGCGGCGGGACCGCCGGTTGAAAACGGGTTCTACTACGATCTCGAGATGGATCACCGTCTCTGTCCGGACGATTTCGAGGCGATCGAAGCCGAGATGCGGAAGATCGTGAAAGAGAATCAGACCTTCGAACGGGAGAGCGTGACGCGGGAAGAAGCGCTGGAGCTGGCGGAGACCGGGCGGCTGGCGGCGCTGTCGCCTCGGGGGGTGCCGAGCAAGTACAAGCTGGATTTGCTGGAGGACATCCCGGAGGACGAGGAGATCAGCCTTTATAAGAATGGGGATTTTTGGGATCTCTGCGCCGGGCCGCACGTGCCACGGACGGGGAACTGCAAAGCGTTCAAGCTGATGAGCGTGGCGTCCGCGTTTTACAAGGGCGACGCCAGCAATCCGCAGCTGCAGCGCCTGTATGGGACGGCCTTCAAGACGAAGCAGGAGCTGGCGGACCATCTCGAGCGGCTGGAGGAGGCGAAGAAGCGGGATCACCGGAAGCTGGGCAAAGAGCTCAACCTCTTCCGGATCGACGATCAGGTGGGCCAGGGTCTGGTGCTTTGGCTGCCGAACGGGGCGCTGATTCGGAGTGAGCTTCAGAAATTCATTACCGAGGAACTGGACCGGCAGGGTTACTCCCAGGTCTACACGCCACACATCGGGAAGTTGGACCTTTACCGGACCTCCGGGCACTTTCCGTATTACCAAGACTCGCAGTTTCCGCCGGTCGTGGAGAGGGAGGTTTTGAACCGGATGGCGGACGAGGGGTGCGGCTGTGGTGAGCTGTTCAACGCTCTCGAGGCCGGGGAGGAGGACGGTTTCCTGCTAAAACCGATGAACTGCCCTCATCACATCCGGATTTACGCATCGCAGCCGAGGTCCTATCGGGATTTGCCGGTGCGACTGGCGGAGTTTGGGACGGTCTATCGTTGGGAGCAATCTGGGGAGTTGGGGGGCATGACGCGGGTGAGGGGCTTCACGCAGGATGACGCGCACCTGTTCGTGACGCCGGACCAGCTGGACGAGGAGATCGCGGGGTGTTTGGAGCTGGTGAAGAAGGTTCTATCGACGCTGGCGATGGACGATTACCGGGTGCGGGTGAGTCTTCGGGATCCGGATGCCTCGAAGTATGTGGGTGAACCGGAGAACTGGGATCAGGCGGAGGAAGCGCTGCGGAAGGCGGCGCGATCGCTGGGCAAACCGTTCACGGAGGAGCCGGGGGAGGCCGCCTTTTACGGTCCAAAGATCGATTTCGTCGTGAAGGACGTGATTGGCCGGGAATGGCAGCTCGGAACGGTGCAGGTCGACTACAACCTGCCGGAGCGGTTCGATCTCCATTACATCGGGGCGGACAACGGGAAGCATCGTCCGGTCATGATTCATCGTGCGCCCTTTGGTTCGATGGAGCGTTTTGTCGGGGTATTGATCGAGCACTTCGCCGGACACTTCCCGGTTTGGCTTTCTCCGGAGCAGGTTCGGGTGCTTCCGATTTCGGACCGGTTCAGCGAGTATGCGAGGGGGGTGGAGAGGCGGTTGCGCGAGGCGGGGGTTCGGGTGGCGGGCGACTACAGTAGCGAGAAGATCGGTGCAAAGATTCGCCTTGCTCAGCTAGAGAAAACTCCCTATATGTTGATTGCAGGAGAGAAGGAGGAATCTGCGGAGAGCGTGGCGGTGCGTCACTGGAAGCGTGGAGACCTTGGGGTTCGAAGCATCGATGAATTTTTGCAGCAGATTGTCAGGGAGATTCGAGAGAGGGCGGTGGATGCCGCCTGAGTTAGTCGCGTGAGCTTCGAAGCGGCGATTTCCGGGCTCTCCCCGATCTGCAGAATGCCTTCGCCCGGCGGGCGTTGGGTCATTGCCACGGGCTTTTTCCCTGATGCTTTCCTCCCGGCCGAAACGTTGCCGGGCCTTACCACAAACGCCAACCAAGACTCGCCATAGCCAAGCCAAAGCGTAAGAGACCACCGCGTCGGGACATGACGCGGGTGAACGAACGGATTCGCGCCCCTCAGGTGCGAGTCGTTTATCAGGACATCAACGTCGTACTGCCGACCAAGAAGGCCCTGGCGAAAGCCAAGGAGCTTGGATTGGATCTCGTCGAGATTGCGGCTCACGCCGATCCTCCGGTCTGCCGAATCGTGGACTACGGGAAATACAAGTATGACCAGTCCAAGCAGAAGAAGGAAAAGCCGAAGAGTTCGACCAAGGTCAAGGAGGTCAAATTCCGGGTGGGCATCGAGGTGAACGATTACCGGATCAAGTTGGCCCGTGCCGAGGACTTCCTGGATCACGGTAACAAGTTGCGCGTCGGACTGCAGTTCAGAGGGCGCGAGATGGCGCATCGAGAGCTTGGATTCGAGCTGATGAAGCGCGTCATCGAGGACCTCCACACGATGGCCAAGGTCGACGTGGAGCCGAAGCTCAGCGGGCGCCAGATCTCGATGATGCTCTCACCGCTTCCGGACAAGCAGCGAGTGCGGAAATTCAAAGTCGAGGTGCCGGAGGATTACGTGGAAGAGGAATTCGAGCCCGAAGACGAGGAGCACGAAGATGAGGAGCATGGAGGCGTCTCCGCAGAGGACGATGACGCCCCGGATGCCGGCGACGGAGATCCTGAGTCGGCCGCCCCGGATGCCGGGGAAGCGGACGAAGGGGATGAGTCTCCCGTCTCGGAAGAGTCGGAGTCGCCTGCCAAGGTCCAAGCGGCGGGGTGAAGCTCCTGCTTTTCGATATCGACGGCACCCTGCTCGATTCCGGCGGGGCGGGGATGAAGGCGCTTTGGCTCGGGATGGTTCGTGCGTTTGGGCTGGACGACGCGGTGCTGGAAGCTCCGCGGCTCGATCTGGCGGGCGCCACGGATCACGGGGTGGCCACAGAGCTGCTCGAGCGGTATGGCATCCGGGACACGCCGTCGAACCGGGAAGCATTTTTCGCGGCTTACCTGGAGCAACTCGAGGCGGCGTTGTTGGCCGCCGAGGGATTCCGGGTCATGCCCGGTATCGAGGTGCTTCTGGAGCATCTGTCGGCTGAGGGAAGGCATCATCTCGGTCTGCTGACCGGGAATACGAAGGTCGGGGCCTACGCCAAGCTCCGCCGGGCGGGCATCGATCATCACTTCAGGTTCGGCGCTTTCGGGACGGACCGGACGCACCGGGATGAGCTTGGGCCGGTGGCGCTGAAGCGGGCGCGGGATTGGGTAGGCAGAGATTTCTCAGCCCGGGAGGTTGTGGTGATCGGGGACACGCCGAAGGACATTCGTTGCGGCCGGGCGTTCGGGGCGGTCTGCGTGGCGGTGGCGACAGGGGCGTTCACCGAGGCCGAACTGGCGGGGCACGAGCCGGACCTCTTGTTTCGCGACCTCGCGGACCTCGAACAGGTCCTGGCTAGCTTGGAAGCCCTGCCGGGGCCGCTTTGAAGATCGCGCG
>CAZCRA010000103.1:0-13329 GCA_964500945.1 uncultured Verrucomicrobiales bacterium
CGTCCTTATGCTCATGCTCATGCTCATGCTCATGCTCATGCTCATGCTCATGCTCTCCTTCGCGGGAATCGTGGCTCGACTCTTTTCCGTGCGAGTGCCCTTCCTTCTCGTCGGCTTCTCCTTCTCCGCTCAGCGATACCATCCGCGGCCCACCCTCCGCCTTCTCCAGCTTCTGCCGCAGCGGCTCTTCAAAAGGCAAATCCGCCATGAACCACACCGCTGCCTCCTCGAGTCGCGTCATCTTCCGTGGTGCCGGCTGAAAAACGTGAGGATCTTCTCCCGCCGAAACGAGGCTCATCACCTTCACCTCATCGCCTCCAATCCGTTCCACGAGTCCCTGGTGAGGGAGCACGCTCACCACCACCTCACCCCCGCAGACACTCGCGGCGAGGAAACCACCAAGGGATACGCTGAGAAAAATCTTCATGATGCGGATCATCATGCAACTCAGTTGCGCAGGCAAGCGATTCTCATTCCTGACTCCCGCTGCCCCTCACTGCTCAACCTACCTTGTCCACCGCCGTTTCCACCCCACCGGCCCGCGCCGACGCCAGGCACGCTTCCATCACCGCCTGCGTCTTCAGCGCCGCTTCGTCCCAAAACGCATCCCGCGAGCCCTGCAGCACCAATTGCCCAAATCGTTCAAAGAGCCGGCTCTCCTGCGATCCCGGCCGGTTGTTAGAATACTCCAGCACCTCTTCCCGCCGCCGGTGAGCCCGCATGTCGAACTGGCAACCCGTGACATCGAAGGATGAGCGGTAGACATCGAACCCCGCCCGGTCGCCATAAAAAGGCAGAACGAAATCGTCCATCCGAACAAAGCCTTCTTCGCCGCTGATCACGAAGGTCTGCTGATTCTGCGTCTGAAAACTACAGTAAAATCCGGCCGTTACGCCGCTCGGGAAAAACAGTTCGGCCGAAAACTGCGCCGGCACGGCTCGAGGACTGTCGGAACGGTTCAGCGTGCTCAACGACCGTCCCGTCACCCTGTCTGGCATCTCGAATCCCAACGTCCAAAGGGTCATTCGAATGCAATACCAGCCCAAATCCCCCAGACAACCGTGCGGTTCCAATTCGCCGTGCGCGCGGATGTTATCCTGCTCGAACGACTCGGGCGCGTTGAACGTGAACTGGGACGTCACCCGTCGCAGCTTTCCCGGCCCCGCAGATCCATTCAGCACCTCCCGCAGCAGGCTCAGCCGCTGGCTGTGCATGAACATCACGCCGTCCATGAACTGCACCCCGGCTTCGCGGCAGGCCGCCACCATTTCCTCCAGATCCCTCAGCGTCGGCGCGCAGGGCTTCTCGCATAACACGTGCTTCCCACGTCGCGCCGCTTCCAGCACCCAGGGCTTCCTCAGCCCCGTTGGAAGCGGAAGGTAGATCGCATCCACATCCTCGCGATCCAGCAGCGCCTCATAACTGCCAAGCGCGTCCGGTTCAACGGCGAACGCGGCGTCGCTCTGGCACTCCGTGATGAACGCTCGCGCCTTCTCCTCGCTCCGGCTCGCCACCGCCGTCACCCGGCCATTCCCCGCGTGACGGATGGCCATCCAGTTCTTCCTCGCAATCCCGGCCGTTCCCAGGATGCCCCATCGGCATGCTTTCTCCTCGCTCATCCGGCAGACGTTGAGCTTCTCTTCCGCCGCCCGCCAGCCCGTTTCTTCAGCCCCGCTTTCACCAACCCGGCAAAGAGCGGATGGGGCTTCGTCGGTTTCGATAAAAACTCGGGGTGAAACTGAACGGCCACGAAGAACGGGTGGTCCGGGATTTCGACGATCTCCACCAACTCCGGATCCTCGTTGATCCCGGAAACTTTCAGTCCGGCCGCCTCGAGCTGCTCCCGGTATTTCGAGTTGAATTCATAGCGGTGCCGGTGGCGTTCTTCGATGGCTTCCGCCCCATACAATTCCTGGGCGCGGCTGCCCGGCAACAGCTTCGTCGTGTAGGTCCCGAGCCGCATCGAGCCGCCCAGGTCGACCACGCCCGCCTGCTCTTCCATCAGACAAATCACCGGATGCTCCGCCCGCAAAACGAACTCGGTGCTGTGCGCCCCCTCCAATCCACAGACGTTCCGGGCAAACTCGATGGTGGCGATCTGCATCCCCAAACAAAGCCCCAGGAAGGGCAGCCCTTTCTCCCGCGCGTAGCGCGTGGCCCGAATCTTCCCCTCGATGCCCCGGTCGCCGAAACCGCCCGGAATGAGGATGCCATCGACGTTGGCCAGCTCTTTGGCGGGCCCTTCCATCTCCAAATCGACCGAACCGACATTGATCACGTTGACCCGGCAGTCGTGCTCCGCCCCCGCGTGCGTCAAAGCCTCGTAAATGCTGATGTAAGCGTCCTGGAGTCCCATGTACTTGCCGACAACGGCAATGGTGATCTCTTTCCCGGGATGCTTCACGCGCTCGACGAACCGCTCCCAGTTCGTCAGGTCGAGCGGTCGCTTCTCGAGTCCCAACCGGTCGCACACGATCTCGTCGAAACCCTCGTCCCGCAGCCAGATCGGCACCTCGTAAATAGTGTCCGCCACGTCCCGGCCCTCGATGACCGCCTTCTTCGGAACATTACAGAAGAGAGCGATCTTGCTCCGGACGTCCTCGCCCAGCTCCCGCTCGCACCGCGCCAGAATGATTTGCGGCATGATCCCGATCTCGCGCAGCTTGGCCACGCTCTGCTGCGTCGGTTTCGTCTTCAGCTCACCGGCGGCGTTGATGTAGGGAACGAGCGTCACGTGCACGAACAGCACGTTCTCCGGTCCGACGTCGTGGGAAAATTGGCGCAGCGCCTCCAAAAACGGAAGGCCCTCGATGTCCCCCACCGTGCCACCGATCTCGGTGATGATGATGTCCCCCTCCATCCGCTTCGCCACCTCGTGAATCCGCCCCTTGATCTCGTTCGTGACGTGCGGAATCACCTGCACCGTCTTCCCCAGATACTCCCCGCGTCGCTCCTTCCTGAGCACGCGTTCATAAACCTGGCCACTCGTCAGATTGCTCATTTTCGAGAGAACACAGGACGTGAACCGCTCGTAGTGCCCCAGATCTAGATCCGTCTCGGCCCCGTCGTCCAGCACGTAGACTTCCCCATGCTGGAACGGGCTCATCGTGCCCGGATCAACGTTCAAATAGGGGTCGAACTTCTGGAGAATGACCCGGTAACCCCGGTGCTCCAGCAGCGTTCCCAGGGACGCCGCCGCCAAACCCTTCCCGAGCGAGCTGACCACGCCTCCTGTGAAAAAAATATACTTCATCGCCGCCGGATTAAGCCAGCGACTATCCGCGCTTGCTCCGGCGTGTCAACGCCCGGGGACTCATCCTCCGTCAGCACCACCCGCAGCCGCGCCCCCCGGTCCAGCGCCCTCAATTGTTCCAAGCCCTCGATCTGCTCCAGCACACTTGGCGGCCAACTCACGAAGGCTTCCAGAAAGTCACGGCGATACCCGTAAATCCCCTTGTGTCGCAGCAGCGGGTAATCCTTCACTCCCTCGGGATTGCGCCGGTAGGGAATGGGACTCCGGGAGAAATACAGGGCGTCCCCCGCAGCGTCCCGAACCACTTTGACGACGTTCGGATCCTCGAAATCGTCTCCCGCCCCCATGGCGTTCGCCGCGGTGACCATCGCCAGTCCGGGATCGTTCATCAGCTCCGCCGCCAGCGCATCGATCAGTTTAGGGGAAATCAGCGGTTCGTCCCCCTGGACGTTCAGAACGACTCCGGCTTCCGGCCACGATCTCGCCGCTTCAGCCACGCGATCCGTCCCACTCGGGTGATCGCTTCTCGTCATCACCACGTCCGCCCCAAACCCCCGGGCCGCCTCCGCAATCCGGTCGTCGTCAGTCGCCACACAGATCGCATCCAACCGCCGGCACTCCCGGCAACGCTCCCAGACGTGCTGAACCAGCGCCTTGCCCGCCAGGTCCACCAGCGGTTTCCCCGGAAAACGCGTCGACCCCCACCGAGCGGGAATCACGGCCAGCACGGTTTCCGGGTTCGGCGGGTTCGGAGGGCTTTCCATGGGCATGCTTCGGGGAATCCTGGACGATTTAGGTTGTGAATCTCTCCCAGTTTGCTGTCATAGGAAAGCGCGAACGCATCCGTCGAGATCGACCTCCAATCAAGCATGGACTTCCCAAAGCGGTTCCTCCTCCTCGTATCGCTGATTCATCTGCCGGCTCTGAATGCCCTTCAGGCGGAGGATGGCCTACCACGTCAAATCAGCCTGGATGGCGTCCCAGCCACCCTCATCGAAGATGTCATCGTCCCCCACCCGGCCGAACTCTTCGCGCTCATGGACAAACTCCCGGGCCGCGCCGACTGGCGAAGCCGCGTCCGGCAGGATTTCAATGTCCGCTCCACCAATGACCGCACGACCCTCGCGCTCGTCTTCGGCATGATGATCGCCGATGGCTTCATCGCCGTCCAAGCCCAGGATCCCGATGGAGTGCGAAGCAGCGGACGCGAAATCCTCGAATTGGCGGAAGCCCTTAGCCTTCGCGACGCCGTCCTTCCCCACGCCCGGGCCATCCTCGATGCCTGCGAAAAAGAAGATTGGAAACAGGTCCGCATCGAGTTGGACCGCGTGCACAAAACCGTCAGCGATTTGATGGAGCAAATGCGCGACGACGAATTGGCGCGCTGCGTCAGCGTGGCGGGCTGGATCCGGGGCACGCACGTCTTGACCTCCATCATCACAGAAGCCTATTCGCCCGACAAAGCGGAGATCCTGAACCAGCCCGACCTCGCCGCCCACTTCGTTCATCAACTTCAGGCAATGGAAAAAACCCGCGCCGAATCGCCTTCCATGGAACTCGTTTTCGCTGGCATGCGCGAAGTCGAATCGCTCATGGCTCAACCCGGGCGAAAAACCATTCCCTCCGATTCGGTCCGCCAGATCTACGAGATTGTCGATGGCATCGTCGACAAGATCGCCCCAGACGCCGGCGCTCAACCATGACCGTGGCCCTGCACCCCGCCGCGCTCACCCTCGTCACGGCGGCCCTGCTCGTTCAAAGCGCCCACGCCCTCGTGGACGAGGCCCATTCCGTCGTCATGGAAGGGGTCACGAGTTACGTCGAAAACGGGTTCACCATCCGCGCCGACTACTGGAACGGGAACCTCCCGGCCGGTGAACAACGCCTCATCCGCCACCAACTCTTCCGCGGAAACGAATACTGGTTCTGGATCGGCACCAGCCTCCAGGACTGCAAGATCGAGATCGAGGTTTATGATGGGGAAGGACGCGCCGTCAGCGTCGAAAAGAAAACCAAGGACAACTTCGCCGGCGTTCGCGTGACCCCCGCTTCGACCAGTTCCCATTACATTCTCATCCGGCTCTCCTCCCAGAAACACGAGAAGATCGACTGGGCCCTCGTCTACGGCTACCGCTGACCGCCACCGCATCGGTTCTTCCATGGCCTCCCAAACTCTCCAATTCGACAACGCCCATTTCCTCCAGTCGCTCTTCGCCAACGACCTCGCGTTGCTCAAGTCGATCGAAGAACGCATCCCGGTGAAAATCACCACGCGGGATAGCTGGGTGAAGCTCCAGGGCTCCCAAGACGCCATCGAAAAGGCCGAAACAATCTTCCAAAACCTCGAAGCCGCACGCCGGAAGGGAGTCGAAATCGAGCCCCAAACCTTCCAATACGTCCTCGATTCCGCCGCCGCCGAGGGCCCCGAACCCTCGTTGGACGAACTCACCGGCCTGCGCCTCCTCGGTTCCGCCAACCGAAAGCCCATCTCGCCAAAGACCGCCGGTCAACTCGATTACCTCCAGACCCTCCTCTCCCGCGAAGTCGTCTTCGGCATCGGTCCCGCCGGCACCGGTAAAACCTTCCTCGCCGTCGCCGCCGGCCTTCACGCCCTCAAAAACGGTCAGGTCAACCGCCTCGTCCTCACCCGCCCGGCCGTCGAGGCCGGCGAAGCCCTCGGTTTCCTCCCAGGCGACCTCAAAGAGAAGATCTTCCCCTACCTGCGCCCACTTTACGACGCCATCCACGACATGGCCGAACCGAAGGACATCGAGCGCTGGATCGAGAAGGACGCCATCGAAATCGCTCCTCTGGCCTACATGCGCGGTCGGACGTTGAACGAGGCCTTCGTCATTCTCGACGAAGCCCAAAACACGACCTGCGAGCAGATGCTCATGTTCCTCACCCGGTTGGGCATGCGCTCCGTCTGCGCCATCACCGGCGACCCCACCCAGGTCGATCTCAAAAAGGGTACACGCTCCGGGCTCCACGAAGCCATGGAGGCCCTCAATTCCGTCGACGGCATCGCCTTCTGCACCCTCCGCGGGACCGACGTCGTTCGGCACCCCGTCGTTCGCCGGATCATCGAAGCCTACGACCGTTACCGCTCCACCCCACGGACTTCGGATGCTCCCGCAGGCGGCGGAACGCAGTAACGCCACGGTCGCTGCGGATTCGTCATCCATTGCAATCCGTTCAACTTCCTGGTAAATTCTTGCCCACCTCCTGTGCATCGAAACAACGCCACCCGAATTTCCTCCACCGCTCGACCCCTCCCGGCACCACGCCGCACCGGCGAGCTTTTCCTTGCGGCTCGCTGAAGCTGCGCTCCCTGCGGGCCGTTTTCCTCCCCCTCGGAGCCTCTCGCTCTTATGATCGATCTCATCGCCAAGAACCGTCTGGAAAAGCGTGGCTATTCCAGCGGCAAAAAGCGCCGGAAAGTGATCGAGAACGAGTTTCTCGACGCCCTCCGCAACGGCGTGACCGCCCGGATCGCCCTCATCGTCGGTTTTGCCCTTTTCACGACCCTCCTAGTCGTTCTCAGCCGGGACGACGGCGCCATCTTCGCCCAAAACCGCATCCAGGCCGCCCTTGTCGTCAACGTCATCGTGGTGACGATGGTGATCCAGCTGCAGATCAATCACCCCGCCAGTTACTCCCAGAACGGCAGACTCCTCCTCATGCTCGGAGCCGTCCTCGCCCACTTGCTCCTCTTCGAACTGGTCCTCGCCCAGTCCCGCAGCGGCATCATCCCGGTGAATTATGCCTTCCTGCTGCCGATCTACGCCCTGGCGCCCATGCTGCTCTCCATTCTCCTCGGCCGGAATCATGGCACCTTCGCGGCCACCTACGTCAGCCTCCTCGGTGCACTCCTCGTCGAGAAAGACCTCGCGATCCCTTTCATCATCATCAGCCTCGTCTCCGGTTTCATCGCCGTCTACCTCACGCACCAGGTCCGCCGCCGAAGCACCGTCGTCTATGCAGGCTTCTTCGTCGGCCTCGCCACCATGCTTCTCGCCGTCGCCACCGGCCAGATCCCGCTCACCGGCATCCCCATCAGTGAGGTCGCACAGCGCTGCGGTTCGACCGTCATGATGGGCGTCGTGACCTCCATGATCATCAGCGGTTCCCTGCCCATCCTGGAAAATGTCTTCCGCATCACCACCGAGGCTTCCTGGCTGGAAATGGCCGATTTGAACCATCCCCTCCTCAAACGCCTCACCTTCGAAGCGCCCGGCACCTACCACCACAGCCTCGTGGTGGCGCGCCTCGCCGAATCCGCCGCAGACGCCGTCGGTGCCAACGGCCCCATGTGCCGCGTGGCCTCCTACTTCCACGACATCGGGAAGCTCACGAAACCCCAATACTTCATCGAAAACCTCGACCGCGACGAGAATCCCCACGAGCGCCTCACACCGACGATGAGCGCCCTCATCATCACCGCTCACGTGAAGGACGGCGTCGATCTCGCCCTGAAAAATAATCTCAATTCCACCATCATCGACGTCATCCGCGAACACCACGGCACCTCGCTCGTTCAGTTCTTCTATGCGAAAGCCCTCGAAGACCGCGCAAACGCTCAGAGACTCATCGATGAAGGCAAGGTAAACCCCGAAGACCTCCCCCTCGTCGACGAAAAAAGTTTCCGCTACGCCGGACCCTGCCCACGCTCCAGAGAAAGCGCCATCATCAGCCTCGCTGACAGCATCGAGAGCGCCTCACGCGCCATGACCAAACCCACCGCGCCGAAGATCCAGCAGATCATCGACGACATCGTCGAATCTCGCCTCAAGGACGGTCAGCTCGATCACTGCAGGCTCACCCTATCCGACATCAGGAAAGTCAAACAAAGCTTCCACGCCAATCTCTGCGCCATGAACCACAATCGCGTCGCCTACCCCAACCTCCCCGATCCCGCCCTTCAAAACGCCAAAGCCACCACCAAATCCAAGTCCCACCCCAAATCCGGCGCCCACACCAAAAAAACTCAACCCGTCCCCGGCAACACCACCGATGCTTCCGCCGCGGAACTCGACGTCCCCGCCAAGCCGCCGCTCCCTCAACCCGCCACGGAGCCAAAGGCCCCTGCGCAGTCCTGAAATGACCGGCGCTCCGGAGTTCACCTTAGGCAATCTCCAGAACGACGTCGTCATCGACCTCGCTCGACTTCAGAGCCTCGGCGCGAATACTTGGGCCGCGATCGCCGACCTTCCGGAAAAACCCACTCCCCCCGAACTGGAGGAAATCGAAGTCGCCATCGTCTCGGACGAGGAAATCGCCGCCGTTCACGGGCAATTCATGGACGACCCCAGCCCGACCGACGTCATCACCTTCGAGCATGGCGAGATCGTGATCAGCGCCACCACCGCCCTCCGGGAAGCCGAAAGCCGGAGCTGGCCGGTGGAACGGGAGTTGCTCCTCTATCTCATCCATGGACTCCTGCACCTGCACGGCGAAGACGACCTCGATGAGAGCGCCCGAAAACGCATGCATCGAATGCAGAATGCCGTGCTCGAGACTCTCTGGCCATCCTCCGAATCGTAATCTCCCCCGTTGTCTCGCCCTCAGCCCGCCATTGCCCTCTTGCCAAATCCGGCGAACGGGAAGATCCTGCGCCCCCTGTAACAGAGATCGATATTTAGAGACATCGATAGTCGATGAAACATGCATGTTTTCGATCCAGCCGCCCATTTCGAATCCGCCCCGGCCATTTACGGCGTCGGTGGAGGACCGCTTTGCGAAGAAACTTGGCGTGCGGCTGATATCGCCCTGCTCGGATTTCGCCCTTCCACCGCCGTCCTCTTCCTCCCCGCGGAGCTGCCCTGGCGCCGCTGTTGGTCACACTGGACCTGCACCCAGTTCGACCAACTCATCGCTCCTCACCTCGTCGAATCGCACCTCCTCGCCGCTGACGGCGTCCTCGAACTCGCCGACCGCGATCGCGCGCTCTGCGATGCGCTGTCGACCGAACAGCGGCGCCTCTCGCTCCGCGCAGGCCGCCAGTTGCTCGAGCGCTACCAGGGGGCCCGGCACCTTCGCCCCTTACAAAAACTCGCCCGCCTCGTCGAGAGCGGCGAGACCCCAGGCCACGCCGCCTCCGTCCTGGCCCTCCAGTCCCTCCATTTCAACGTCTCTCCCGCCGCCACCCTTCTCGCCTACCTCTTGCTCGAGTGGACAGCCACCCATCACGCCCTGAGAATGACCGTGCCGGGGCGTCGCCGCGAAGCTTTCCTCGACATGACGCCTGACCTTCCCATCCTCATCCAGTCCTGGCTCGCCTCCACCTCCAACCCCGCTTTTCAACCCGCCACCGACGCCTGACCGGCCACCGCCGCGTCCGTTATGCCGCCTTCCGTCAAAGATCCCGAGGTCAAAGTCCACGAAGAAATCGAGGCCGATCTCGATCAGCCCTGGAATGTCATCGTTTTCGATGATCCCGTGAACTACATGGGATTCGTTACGCTCGTCCTCCGGCGCGTCTTCGGCTACAGCCAGGCCAAAGCCGAAGAACTCATGTTGCAGGTCCATCGGGAGGGCAAATCGATCGTCTGGTCCGGTGTCCGAGAAAAGGCCGAATTCTACGTCCAGCAACTCCAGAGCCACCAACTGCTCGCCTCGATGAAGAAGGCCGCCTGACTCGCCATGCGCATCGACCTCGATCGCCAGCACTTCTATCTCGATCAAATCGGCGACGTCGAATGGTTCATGCTGGTCCAGCTTCCCGATGCCGCCGATTTTCGACAATCGCCCAAAGGCTACCGCCGCCTGCTCCCCGACCCCGTCCAGGATCCCGGCCCTGACGATCCCACGACCGCCGATTGGAAGGAATTCATCCAGCCCGACCTCGAAGCCGAGTTCACCCGCTTCCTCGAACAGGTGGCCGGAGACATCGACGCGGCTGAAGAACTCACCGACGCGGAAACGGGGGAGATCTTCCATCGCGTGGTCGTCCCTCTCGAACGGGCGGAAACCTGGTATTTCGTCCTGAATCAGGCTCGCCTCGTCATGAACGAGGAACACGACGTCTCCGGCATCGAACGGGAACTCTTCCAAGGCCAGCAGTCACCCACGGAAATCGAGGAGAAGAAGTGGCTGATCCTCGTCCAATACCGGGTCTACGCCGCGGTCCAGGAATTCATCCTGAGCCAGATCATGGAGTGAACCGATGCAGTGGCGCCTTTGCACCGTCGGACGGCCCTCCCTTCCCTTCGCGCAGGACGGCGCGGCGGAATACCTCGACCGAATCGCCCGGCTGACCCGCGTGCAATGGCTTCAGGCCAAGGAAGCCGGTCCCGAAGAAAACGCCGCTCAACTCCTCAAACTCAGCCGCGACTCGACGCGCGTCGCCCTCGACGAACGCGGCGCCGCCCTCACCACCTCACAGTGGGTCGAAACGGTCGACCGCTGGGAACTCGACGGCGTCAAAACTGTGTCCCTCCTCGTCGGCGGAGCCGATGGACATACCCCGGAACTCCGCCGGGAATGCGATGCCGTTTGGTCGCTCAGCCCCCTCACCCTCCAGCATGAGGTCGCCCTCGTCGTCCTCCTGGAGTCCCTCTACCGCGTCTACACGATCAAACGCGGCATGCCCTACCACCGCGCCTGAACCTCAGTTGTCCCGGCCGAAAATCACCCGGCACACCCCCTCCGCATCGGCCGGCGGAAGAACCACCATTCGCGCACCCACATCCGGAAACCGCTTGGGCGCCTGACCCGTCAGCACCTCCAGAATCTCTTCAGGCGTCCGCCGGTCCCGCAACCCATCCAACTTCGGTGGAAGATGCCGATCCCGGCCTGGCGCATACGGACTCAACGCACCAAAATAAGGTTCGCGCGGCGCCTCGGGCCCGCCACGCCCTTGCCAGGAATGGCAGGCGTAGCAATCCCGCTGCATCAAGAGCATGTCCACCATCGCCCGTTCGTCCGGTTCGCGAAACTGGCCCAATCTCCCCAGCGCGACTTTCAACGCCTGACGCTGCAGGTCGCTCAAATAGTAATAGGGCACGCCGCCCGGCTGCGGACGCGGACTCAGGCAGCCCCGGTTCTCCTCCAGTGCCGACGCCAGCGCCCGGAGCGGAGCCGCCGAGGCGACCGGCGCGCCGCCTTCCGCTTCCGCGTCCACCTCGTGGCAGGTCACGCAGCGTTTCGTCCGGAACAACTCGCGCCCCCGGGCCGCCAGCCTCACATCCTCGCCCACTTCACTCACGTCCGGGCTTTGCCACTCGCTCGAACTCTGCAGATAAGCCGCGAGATGCGCCGCTTCCTCCTCCTGCAGCCCAAAGCCCGGCATCCGCCCCGAAGGATGCGTTCGCGCCGGCTCCATCAGGAACCTCGTCAAAAAGTGCGTGTCCCAAATCTCCGCATACCGAATCGGCGCCGAAGGAATGCCCGGAAGATCGAGGCGAGCCTCCTCGGCCAATCCTGGCGGCCGGTAGTCCAACCCGGGAGCGTGACAGGCCACGCACCCGCTCTGATGGAACAACTCCCGCCCCTTCTCCACCACCCCCAAAAGCAGAGGCTGGCGCTCCTTCGTCTCGCGCAGCGACCACAGATACTGAAACAGCGCGTCCAACTCCCCTTCGTCCCGGTCCGGACCGGCGAACAGGCTCGGCATCCGCGTCGAGCGCTTCAGCGTCCGCGGATTCCGGATGGCCAGCTGCAGCGCCACTGGACTCGCCGCAAATCGGCTGCCCACCTCACGGAGACTCGGCCCGCTCAACCCGTCTAGCCATCCATCGAAATCTCTCCCCGCCTCGTGGCAGGCCACGCAGTTCAATTCGTTCAGCAGCAGCATGCCGCCCCACGCCAGGTAGTCGTCCGGATCTTCCGGAGAGAAAAACCGCTCGAACGCGGTCACGAGCGGATAATCCACCGCGTCCGCCTGCGCCGGGTGGCTGTGCGACCGGTCCATCGTCACCAACGCCAAACACGCCATCAGACACCACTTCACCCGAGCCCGCTTCATCCGGTCCAGCCTTACCATAGCCCCGCCCGCCACGCCAGCGCCGGGCCGGTTCAGCCCGCCTCACACCGCCCCGAAATCCCTTGACCGCTCACCCGGCCCGCCCTACGCAGAGGGGTCTCGCACGTCCGCTTCACCATGCTCCGTTCTCTCTGGCGCGTCCGCCCCTTCATCCTGCTTCTGCCCCTGGCCTTCGGCGCCTGCGCCGTTCATGAGGTCACGGTCGGCGTCGAAAACGCGCGTTTTCAGCATGGCTACCTGAACTCGAAACTCCTCGGTCCCGGCACCCTCCTCGTGTGGGACATGGAAGCCGCGTCGGATCGCGCCCTCACGTTGGCTCCCAACCCCGACGTCGCCAACAACGAATCCGTCCGCCACGCCGGAGGATCCGAGCTGGTCTCGCGCGCCACCTCCGGCATCACCCTCGGCGGCGCAGCCGCCACCCGTGGCATCCCCGCCAACGCCGAAGCCCATATCGCCAGCCAGACCGCCGTAAGGGTCTGTAACTTCGCCTCCGTCCGCTTCAGAGACCCCAAATTCGTCCTGAACGAGGAGGATTTCGCCCGCGAACGCGTCGAACTCGGGCGCGACTTCGCGGATCACCCCAGCGTCCGCTTCATCCTCATCGCCGGAACGACCCTGGCCGACGACGTCCAAATCGCGATCGGGAAGCCCAAGGGCCAGGCAAACGTCGCTCGACTCTCGATTGCCGGAAAAAAATATGAACTGGCCTTTCACGGCATCAAAACCGCCGCCTGGCTCGGCTGTCAGGAACCCGTGTTCATCCAGCCCCGCGTCTACAAACTCGTCTCCGACGACGCCGGCGCCACCGGCTATCGCTTCATCGAGGACCGGACCGTCGAGTTCGACCTCACCGAAATGCTGACCGACGCCACGACATTCTAACAAGGGCGCGCCGCTTCTCAGGTAGTCGAGTAGACCGGGGCCTCCCGTGCTGCTGAAAGCAACGCAGTTGGTCCCCGGCCCCTCTCAGAACCGGACAAGCGGATTTCCCAGCATCCGGCTCCTCACATCAGACTTCTGGCTGCCTCATGTTCATGCCACGTCATAAACGTGGTGATAGAGTGAGTTGAAGACCAGCTTCGCCTCGCTG
>CAZCRA010000104.1:0-13266 GCA_964500945.1 uncultured Verrucomicrobiales bacterium
GGAGCCTTTGGCCAATCTGAGCCGGCCGACGACGGAGGCGCGCTGGGAACGGCGGTGGGAGGATTTGTCCGTGGTCGAGGCGGCTTTCCGGGAGCGTCATGGGGCGGCCGCTGAAACGACGCGGCACGTGGCGGTGATGCGGGAGGCGGAGCGGATGATGAGGTCGGAGCAGCTGAAGGCGTTCCGGCTGGAGGACGAACCGGTTTCGCTGCAGGAATCTTATGGCGACACACCGTTTGGGCGGGGTTGTCTGGTGGCGCGGCGGCTGATCGAGCACGGGGTCCGATGCGTGGAGGTGACGCTGGACGGATGGGACACGCACATCAATAACCTAGAACTCCAGGCCGGGCGGGTGGAGGTCCTGGATCCGGCGTTGGGAACGCTCCTGAGGGATCTGGAGGAACGGGAGCTTTTGGACGAGACGGTGGTGGTCTGTGGAGGTGAGTTTGGGCGGACGCCGAAGATCAACGCGCTGGAGGGGCGGGATCACTGGCCACAGGGCTTCAGCGTGCTGTTGGCCGGCGGGGGGATCGCGAGAGGTCAGGTGGTGGGAGAAACCGATCCGGCGGGCGAGAAAGAGATGCCGTCGGATCCCGTCATGGTGGCGGACCTCCACGCGACGATCCAGAAAGCGCTCGGGATCGATCCGGAGGTGGAGTTGATGACGCCGGCGCAGCGGCCGATGGCGCTGAGTGATGGGAAGATTCTGCGGCGGTTGTTGGTCCGGTAGCTCGTGGTGGCGGGTTGCTCCCGCTGGCTACGGGGCAAAGCGGTCTCGGGCGCGGGAGGCGACTTCGGCGGGAGAGAGGGCGGCGAGTTGATGGTTGAGGGCGCGGAGGGTCGTGACGCCGGGGTTTTGGGGTGCCCAGACGCCGGGATCGGTGGGGCCGAAGAGGAGAAGGCAGGGGATGCCAGTGGCGGCTGCGAGGTGGGAGATGCCGCTGTCGTGGCCAAGGAAACCCTGGCAGGCCGCGAGGCGCTGCGCGAGTTCCGGCAAAGGCTGGCTCGCGGCGTGGTCGAAAGGGATCGCGTGTTTCTGCAAGAGCGCGGTGAAGGCAGGGATGGTCTCGGATTCGGCCTCGCCTGAGATGAGGAGAAAGCGGTCGCAGGTTCGATGCTGATGGAGTTCCCGCAGAACGTGGATCCAGCGTTCGAATCCCCAGTTTTTGAGCGGGCTACCGCTGCCGGGGTGGATGGCGATGACGGGCAGCGGCTCCGGTTCAGATTCGGGCTCGGAGAGCCAGACAAAGGGTCTCTCGAGGTAGAGCGCCAGTTCTTCCAGCGGCTTCGCGAGTTGTTTGGCGGCGGGGATGCCGGCCGAATCGTCCACGCGATGGCTGCCCTCGATGAGGGTTCGGACGCCGCAGCGCTTCAGGTTTTCCGCAAAGAAACGGTCGGGATCGTAGAGGAGGGAAAAGACGAGATCGAAGCCGGAGAAGAAGACCTGCAGATCCCGGTCCAAGCGTCCGCCGGGCACGAAGAACCCGGCGAGGGCTGCGCTTTCGATCGAGCGAATGCCATCGGCGAAGCCGCCGTATTGGGCGAGCTCCGCGATGCCGGGATAACCGAGCACCTCGATCCTGGGACTGGGCAAGTTTTCGCGCAGCAGTTCGAGAGCGGGCAGGGTGAGGATGAAGTCACCCACAGCACCGCCCCGGATGACGAGGATCCGGCTCGATTTCCCGGCGGCGGGCTTCAAACTCATTGCCAGAAAGCCGCGGCGCAAGCGACGACGATCAGGCCGTAAGCCGCGCCGGCGATGCAGAGCCGGTTCCAGCGCTGGATGCCGCCGGCGATGAGCCAGTCGATCCAATCGCGCAGGAGATAGGGCATGCCGATCCAGAACATGCCGACGCCGATCCAGACGTAGGCGATGAGGGGCAGGAGCACCCGTGTGACGGGAGGTTCGAGGAAGGCGGCCTGAAGGACGGGCCCGGCGATCAGGAGCAAGAGGACGCCCAGCGCCCGGACGGAGAGGAATTCGGGAACGTAGTAGACGACGAGGAAGAAGCCGATGGGGATGAGGAACTTTCCGATGCCGCGCCAGTTATAGAATTCACCGAGGTCCATCTCGGAGATGAGGAAGAAGGACCAGATGGTGGCGATGAGCAGCAGGGCGATGCCTACTGGTTTGCTCCTCGGGAACGCTTTGAGGAAAGGGACCATGCGCTCCCGCTGGAGGAAAGCGAAGACGTGAGCGGCGAGTAGGACGAGCCCGAGCAGCAGGCCAGTGATGCGGAGGGAGATGTCTTCGTAGAGGAGCTGGTAGAGGCCTGCCATGTTGAAAGGGCGTGTTTAGAGGGCGAGGACGGGGTCACCGTAGAGGGTGTGGCCGGTGGTTTCCTCGATCCGGACGGGGAATACCTGACCGATATGCCGCTCGTTTCCATCGAAAATCACGATGCGGTTCGTGCTGGTCCGGCCGGAGAGGCGTTCGGCGTTTCGTTTGCTGGGGCCTTCGCAGAGGATCTCGACTTCCCGGCCAATGAGGGCCCGGTTTTTACGAAGCGAGATTTCATCGACCAGGCGAAGGAGGTCCTGGTTCCTCTCTTCTTTGATGCGTTCGGGAAGCTGATCCTCCATTTCGGCAGCCGGGGTGTTTCGGCGTTTGGAGTAGCGGAAGATGAAGGCCTGGTCGAATTCGAGTTCTTCCACCACGCGCCGGGTGGCGAGGTAGTCTTCCTCGGTTTCGCCGGGGAACCCGACGATGATGTCGGTGGAGATGGCGATATCGGGCCGGGCCTCCTTCATGCTCTGGCAGATCTCGATGAACTTGGCCGCTTTGTAGGGCCGGTGCATGCGCCGCAGGATGGCGTCGCTGCCCGATTGGAGCGGGAAGTGGACGTGGCTGGCGAGTTTGGGCAAGTAGCGAAACGCGTCGATGACGTCCTGCTTGTAGCCGACGGGGTGAGGGGAGGTGAAGCGGATGCGCTCGAGGCCGTCGATGTCGTGGACGGCTTCGAGGAGCTGGGTGAAGGGGGTTTTGCCGTCGATTTTGGGGAACTCGTGGCGGCCGTAAAGGTTCACGATTTGGCCCAGGAGCGTGACTTCGCGGGTGCCGGCGTCGACGAGGCGTTTGACCTCATCGACGATGTCGGGGATGGGCCGGGCGCGTTCGGCGCCGCGGGTGTAGGGCACGATGCAGAAGGTGCACTTCATGTTGCAGCCCTGCATGATGCTGACGAAGGCGGAGACGGTGTGTGGCTTTGGAACGTGATCCCGGATCGTGTTTTGGGAGTCGCTCTCCTCATCGATGTCGACGATGGGGGCGCGGAGATCGTCCATCTGGCGTTCCAGGCGGGGACGGAGGAGGGATTCGACGTGATCGACGACCCGGTGGTACTTCTGGGTGCCGGCGACGAGGTCGACGTGGGGAAGCTGTTCGATGAGTTCCTGGCCACGACTTTGGGCCATGCAACCGAGGAAACCGTAGACGACGTGCCGGCGTTCATCGCGCAGCTTCCGAAGGCGATTCATGTTTCCGATCGCCTTTTGCTCGGCCTGATCCCGGACGCTGCAGGTGTTGATGAGCACGACATCGGCGACGCCTTCCTCCCGGGTGAGGGTGTAGCCACGATCGAGGAACATCTGCGCGACTTGTTCGGAGTCGCGCTCGTTCATCTGGCAACCGTAGGTTTTGATGTAGACGCTGGGCATCGGCAGGGGAGGACTATCGCCAAAAATGGGCGGTGAACAAGTGGATCGGTGTTTGGAGGAGTGAGGAGTGAGAACGGAGAAGGGAGAAGGGGGGTGAAAAGTTTGGAATGGTGGGTATTTTGGAATTCTTATGGAAATGGAGGTGGACCGGTTTCTCCGATATTTGGCGACGGAGCGGGGTTTGTCGGACAACTACCAGTTGTCGACGCAGCAGTCGCTGGAGCATTTCCGCAAATGGATGGGGGGGCGTGAGCTTGGCGAAATCCGGTTACCGGATCTGACGGGTTATGTGGCGGAGCGACGGGCCGCGGGGGTGAGTGCCGGGACGCTGAGGCTGAATCTTATTGCGGTGAAGCTGTTCTTCCGTTTCTTGAAGGTACGGGGAATGGTGGACGAGGATCCGGCGGAGGGAATGCTGGCGCCGAGGCTGGAGCGGAAACTGCCGGGGCAGCTGAGTCTGGCCGACATTGAATCGATCATCGAGAGCGTCGACACGAGGCGGGCGTTGGGCTGGCGGGACCGGGCTATTTTGGAACTGTTTTACAGCAGCGGTTTGCGCCTGAGTGAATTGCTGACGACGACGCTGGACCGGCTGCACCTGGATGAGGGGTTGATCCGGGTGGTCGGGAAGGGTGGCAAGACTCGAATGGTGCCGGTTGGGGCGCGTGCGACCGGGGCATTGAGGGACTATCTGGAGCTGGAGCGGCCGGGGCTGAAGCGTCCGTTTTCGGGGAGCGAGATCTTTTTGTCGCGGCAGGGGAAGCGGCTGACGCGGCAGCGAATCTGGAAGATGCTGCGGGAGCGGGCGGAGCAGGCGGGTTTTGATCCGGCGACGATTCACCCGCACTTGTTGAGGCATTCATTTGCAACGCATCTGCTGGAAGGCGGGGCGGATCTCCGGGTGATTCAGGAGATGCTGGGGCACGCGGACATCTCGACGACGCAGATTTACACGCACGTCGACCGGAAGCGGTTGAGAGAGGTGCACCGGCGGTTTCATCCGCGAGGATGAGAGGCGGGGAGCGCCTTGCACAACGGGGGCGGTGCTCCTAGTGTGATTGAGCATGGACACCCTACGCACGTTTCAGACTGGATCCGGCGGTGAAGGCCGCTTTCACTCCCTGCCCGCCCTTCAGGAAGCCGGTGTGGCGTGGAATTTGTCGCGGTTGCCGGTTTCGATTCGGATCGTTCTGGAGTCGGTGCTTCGAAGCGTGGACGGGCGGAAGGTAACGGAGGAGGATGTCCGGAACCTGGCGAACTGGAACGCGGCGTCGCCGGGGAGCTACGAGGTCCCGTTTACGGTGGCGCGGGTGGTTTTGCAGGATTTCACGGGAGTGCCGCTGGTGGTGGACTTGGCGGCGATGCGGGATGCGGCGGGCGATGCGGGGGCGGAGCCATCGGTGGTGGAGCCGCTCGTGCCGGTGGACCTGGTGGTGGATCACTCGGTGCAAGTGGACTTTGCGGGGTCTCAGGAAGCGTTGAGCCGGAATTTAGCGGTCGAGTTCGTCCGGAACCGGGAGCGGTATGAGTTTTTGAAGTGGGGCCAGCAGGCCTTTCAGACCTTTTCGGTGGTCCCGCCGGGGATTGGGATCGTTCACCAGGTGAACCTCGAGTATTTGGCAAAGGGGGTGCTGGAGCAGGACGGCGTTTTTTATCCGGACACCCTAGTCGGGACGGATTCGCACACGACGATGATCAACGGTCTCGGCGTGGTGGGCTGGGGCGTGGGTGGTATCGAGGCTGAGGCGGGGATGCTGGGGCAACCGGTGACCTTCCTGGTGCCGGAGGTGGTCGGGGTCTATCTGCACGGATCGCTGGCGGAAGGCGTGACGGCGACGGATTTGACGCTCCGGATCACGGAGATGCTGCGGGCCCATGGGGTGGTGGGCAAGTTCGTCGAGTTCTTCGGACCCGGTGCGAAGTCGCTGACGCTTCCCGACCGGGCGACGATTGCCAACATGGCGCCGGAGTATGGGGCGACGATGGGCTTTTTCCCTATCGACGAGGAGACGCTGAAGTATCTGCACGGCACGGGCCGGAGCCGGGAACAGGTGACGACGGTGGAGAATTATTTCCGGGCGCAGGAGATGTTTGGGATTCCGGACCGGGGCGAAGTGGATTACACGACGGAGCTGGAACTGGATCTGGGGACGGTGGTTCCGTCGGTTTCCGGACCGAAGCGGCCGCAGGACCGGATCGATGTGCCGGCGCTGAGGGAGCGATTCGACCTGCTGTTCGAAGCGCCGGTGGCGGAGGGAGGCTTTGGGATGTCGTCCGGCGAGCGTTCGAAGCGAGTGAGTGTGGAAATGGACACGCCGGCCGGGGTATCGGCCTCGGCTCCGGACGTTGCGTTGGGAGCCGGTGAATCGCAGAATTCGGCGGAGATGGTGACGAACAAGCCAGCTTCGGACGTGGTGGATGCGGGCGAAGCGTTCGAGCCGATTCGGACCGAGATCGGGCACGGGTCGGTGCTGATTGCGGCGATCACGTCCTGCACGAACACGAGCAATCCGAGCGTCATGCTGGCGGCGGGTTTGCTGGCGAAGAAGGCCGTGGAGAAGGGGCTCAAGATCGCGCCGTATGTGAAGACGTCGCTGGCGCCGGGGAGCCGGGTGGTGACGGATTATCTTGATAAGACCGGTCTGCAAGGACCGCTGGACGAGCTGGGTTTCCAGACCGTTGGTTATGGCTGCACGACGTGCATCGGGAACGCCGGACCGTTGCATCCAGCTTTGGAGGAGGCGATCAAGTCGGGCGATTTGGTGGGCTGCTCCGTCCTTTCCGGGAACCGGAACTTCGAGGCGCGGATCCACGGAGCCATCAAGGCCAACTTCTTGATGTCACCGCCGCTGGTGGTGGCCTATGCGCTGGCTGGCCGGGTGGACCTGGATTTGACCGCAGAGCCGTTGGGAAGCGATGCTTCCGGTCAGCCGGTGTTTCTGAAGGACATCTGGCCGACCCAGGACGAAGTGCGGGCGGTCTACGAGTCGGCGCTGTCGCCGGAGGTTTTCCAGGCACTCTACAAGGATTTTGAGACGCAGAATCCGAAGTGGATGGAGATCGAGTCATCGACTGGTGCGACCTACTCCTGGGATGATGCGTCGACCTACATTCAGCGGCCGCCGTTTTTCGAGGGGTTCTCGAGGGAACCGGGCCGGGCGCGAGACATCAAGTCCGCACGGCCGCTGGGGATTTTCGCCGATTCGGTGACGACCGACCACATTTCGCCGGCGGGATCGATCGTGCCGACGAGCCCTGCGGGTCAGTATTTGATCGAGAACGGGGTGGAGAAAGCCCAGTTCAATTCGTTTGGATCGCGTCGTGGGAACGACCGGGTGATGACGCGCGGGACGTTCGCCAACGTGCGGATCAAGAATCAGATGGTGCCGGGGATTGAAGGCGGCTACACGCTGTATTTCGGTGACCGCGAAGTGCCGGCGCCGGACAACGAGATCGCCAGGGAGTTGGGGCAGCCCTGCTTCATCTTCGACGCGGCGCAGGCCTATGCGGAGGACGGGACCGACCTGATCGTGATCGGTGGCGAGGATTACGGGATGGGTAGCAGCCGGGATTGGGCGGCGAAAGGAACGCGGCTTTTGGGGGTAAGCGCCGTCGTGACGAAGAGCTTCGAGCGGATTCACCGGTCGAACCTGATCGGGATGGGTGTTCTGCCACTGAATTTTAGGGACAAAGCGGACTACGACAAGGTGGCGCCGCTCGTGGATGCCGTTTTCGACATCGCCGGTCTGGAAGGCGAACTCCAGCCGGGCCAGGAGGCCACGCTGGTGGCGCGCCCGATGGATGGGCAAGTCATCGAAGTGCCCTTGGTCGTGCGTCTGGATACGCCGGCCGAGGTGGATTACTACCTGGCGGGAGGGATTTTGCCCTTCGTGCTGAATCAGATCCTGGACCGCGCCGGTGCGTGAGGCCGTTTCCTTGAGGCGATGGTCCGGCACTCTCCCGCTGGCTTCAGCGGGGTCATCTTCAGAAAGTCGAAGGCTTGGGCATCCGGTCGACAAAGGGGCTTTCCGTTCGCTCTAGCTCGCGAATCGTCCCTTGGCGCATGGAGCCGAGGATGGGGCGGTAGGCAGGATCGATGGCGAGGTTGTGGAGTTCCTCAGGGTCGTTGACGAGATCGTACAACTCTTCGACTTCACCTTCGACGAGGACGCGGATGTATTTGTACTGGTCTTTGGTGAGGGAAACCCACCAGGGCACCCCTTTTGCGGTTTGTTTTTTGGTGCGCCTCGGAATTTCCGCCGTGTCTGAGCCAAACCGGTTTTTGGTCATCGTCAGCAGGACGGGGTGAGGCCAGTTTGAGCGACCCGGGTTTTGCAGAAGGGGTGTCAGGTCGTGACCGTGCATGAACCATGGCAGGGGGATACCGGCCATGGAAAAGAAGGTCGGGATCAGATCGACGCCTCCGACCGGGTGCGTGCAGATCCGGCCTTCGGGGAGGGCTTTAGGAAAACTGAGGATGAGGGGCGCACGCAGGTTGGCGTCGTAGGGGGCGAGTTTGGTGAAGAAGCCATGTTGGCCGATGGCGTAGCCCTGATCTGAGGTGAAAACGATGAGGGTGTCGTCAAGTTGGCCGCTTTTCTCCAAGGCATCGATCAGAAGACCCACCCCTTCATCGACGGAGAGCATGGTCTGGTGATATTGACGCGTCCAGTCGTCGAGGTAGGGGCCATGAATTCCGCGATTCCGGATGTTGATGCTCTTGAAGACGGGAAGGTAGGGTTGGCCGTATTGATTGGATTTCCAAACGCCGGCTTGGCTGAGGTATGAGGGTTTTCCCGGCGGGGGCTCATAGATGTCGGTGGGAATCGGGACGCGTGCGCCCTCGTAAGCATCCAGGTGGCGCTGTGCTGGAAAAAATGGGGCGTGGGGCGCATCGTAGCAGAGCCAGAGAAACCAGGGGGGCGAATCTGGCGCGGCGTGGTCGTCGATGAACTCCGCCGCCCAGCGGGTGTAATTATCGGTGGAGTAACCGGTCACGGGGAGAGGCAACCCGCCGTCGGTTGAAATGAATTGATCCCGGTAATACCTGGAAGCGTTAAAAGTGTAACGGGACCGATTCCAGACTCGTTGGTGGTCCCAGTCTCGCCCGAAGCCGGCATCGCGGGCGAGGTGCCACTTCCCAATTTGAGCGGTGACGTAGCCGTGTTGCCGGAAGATGCTGGGCCAGAAGGGCGCTTGATCGGGGTCGTAGACGGCCTTGGGGTAGGGGAGCTTCATCCGGAGCGACTCGATGGCGTGGGGGAGGTGGCCGGTGAGGATGGTGGCCCTGGAAGGCATGCACCAGGTTCCGATGTAAGCGTGGGAGAAGAGGACCCCGCGTTTGGCGAGACGATCGATGTGCGGCGTATGGACCCACGGATGGGCGCCGTGATCGCGATAGGCGGAGACGGAGCGTTGGGTTTGGTCGTCGGTAAAGATGAAAAGGATATTGGGTCGACCGTGTTGGGTAGCCGCGACCGAGGCGGAAGCGATGAGGAGGGAGAGGAGGAGGATTTGGGGGACAGTGGACACGGTGGTAGAGGGGAAAGATGCCACAGCTTGAAAGGTTGTAAAACCATAATTTTCAGATCTGCTAATAATCTGAATTGAGGGTAGGGATGGTGGAGCGCGGGTGGGATCACAGGCGCTTTGGTGAGCCTGAAAAGAATGTTGGAAAAGGGGTGTGATCGCTTGCTAAATGGATGGAGATAAGTGAGTTTGCTGTTCCCTAGGGGGACCGGGATGGAGGTAGCTGGCCGCAAGTGAAGCGGCGAGGCGGGTCGAGCGAAGTGGTCACCTTTGGGGGAGGATCATTCCAGCAAGCTAATGGCAGACGAGAACCTGACTCCGGAAGAGCCGGCTCCTGAAGACATTGCACCGATCAATGTCGCCGAGGAGATGAAGCATTCGTTCCTCGATTATTCGATGTCCGTGATTGTATCGCGGGCGCTTCCGGATGTTCGGGACGGGTTGAAGCCGAGCCAGCGCCGGTTGTTGTATGCGATGTTCGCGGATCTGAACCTGACGCCGGGGCGGAAGTATTTGAAATGCGCCCGGATCGTTGGGGAGACGATGGGTAAATATCACCCGCACGGGGATCAGGCGATTTATCCGACGCTAACGAACATGGCGCAGCCATGGTCGATGCGGGACTGTTTGGTGGATGGCCAGGGGAACTTTGGTTCACCGGAAGGAGATGCGCCGGCGGCGATGCGGTATACGGAAGCGAAGCTCACCCATCTGGGCGCGGCCCTGATGGATGACATGGACAAGGACACGGTCGATTTCCTTGCGAACTACGATGAGACGAATTCCGAGCCTTCAGTGCTTCCGGCGGCGTTCCCGAATTTATTGGTGAACGGAGGGACCGGGATTGCAGTTGGGATGGCGACGAACATTCCTCCGCACAATCTGGGAGAGGTGATCGACGGTATTTGCCAGACGATCGACAACCCGAAGATCACGCTGGAGGAGTTGATGCAAATCATCAAGGGGCCGGATTTCCCTACGGGTTGTACGATTCTGGGTTCGCGAGGCATTCGTTCCTATATGCAGACTGGGCGCGGCCACCTCAAGGTTCGTGGACGCGCGGAGATTGTCGATGCTGGGACGCGGGAGCAGATCATCATCACGGAGATTCCGTATTACGTGAACCGCGCGAAGTTGCATGAGCGGATCGCGGAACTGGTGAACCAGAAAGTGCTGCCCGAGATCAGCGCGATCCGGGATGAATCGGACGAAAACACGCGGTTGGTGATCGATTTGAAACGCGACTCGCAATCGCAGGTCGTTCTGAACAACATTTACAAACACACCTCGCTGGAGACTTCGTTCAGCGTCAACATGCTGGCGATCGACGGGCAGCGGCCGAGGCTCCTGACGATACGAGATGCGATCTCCTGCTATATCGAACACCGGCGCGAGGTGATCCTGAGGCGGACGCGGTTTTTATTACAGAAAGCGGAAGACCGCGCGGAAACGCTCGAAGCGTATCTGTTGGCGCTGGGGAATCTGGATGAGTTCATTCAGATGATCCGGGAGTCGCGCAGCCGGGATGAGGCGGAGGAGAGGGTGCGCTCGTACACCTTCACGAGGGAGGCAGCGGAGGCGTTGGGCGTCCTGATCCGGGATCAGGCGAGCGTGAAGGTGAAGGAGGGTTATTACGTTTTCACGGAGCGTCAGGTGAAAGCGATCTTGGATCTGCGCCTGTATCAACTGACGGCGATGGAGCAGGACAAGATCAAGAAGTCCTACGACGACGTCATCGAAGAGATCAAGGATCTACTGGACATCCTGGCCCGTGAAGAGCGGGTGCTTCAGATCATCAAGGATGAGCTCGAGGCGATCAAGGAGAAGCACGCCACGGTTCGCCGGACGGACTTTGCCGCCGATGAGGGCGACATGAATCTGGAGGACCTGATCGCGAACGAGCGGCAGTTGATCACCATTTCCCATCGCGGTTATATCAAGCGGACACCGGCGGACGAATTTCGGGTGCAGGGCCGGGGCGGGAAGGGGCTGAAGGGGATGGAGACGACGGAGTCAGCTGGGGAGGAGGAGAAGGAGGATTTCGTCGAGCATCTGTTTTCAGTTGAGACCCACGACTTTCTTCTGTTTTTCACCAACACGGGCCGGGTGTTCGTGGAACGGGTTTTCTTCATACCGGAAGGCTCCCGGACGGCGAAGGGGAGGTCGATCAAGAACCTACTCAACCTGCGGCCCGAGGAGACCATCGCCGAGACGTTGCGGATCCAGGGTGACGTTCAAGGTGACCGGGAGAAGACGTTCAGCCCGGGATTTCACGTGGTGTTTGCCACCCGGAAAGGGGTGGTGAAGAAGACGAACCTGAGTGATTTCCGGAACATCCGGAAGGATGGGATCATCGCGATCAACATTGACGAGGGCGACGAATTGATCGATGTGGCGCTGACGAACGGCACGGACGAGATCGTCTTGATCACGCACGAGGGAATGAGTCTACGTTGTGGCGAGGATCAGTTCCGGGACCAGGGTCGGGGCACGCGAGGAGTGACCGGGATCCGGCCTGGGGACGGGGACTACGTGGTGGCCATGTCGAAGGTGGATCCGGAGTCGATGCTGCTGGTGGTATCTGAGAAGGGGATCGGGAAACGGACGCCGTTCGAGGATTACCGGGTTCAGAATCGTGGTGGCAAGGGCATCATCACCATGCGGACGGGCGAGAAGACGGGTTTGGTGATTGGCGCGGTGGCGGTTTTGGAGACGGACGAGTTGATGCTGATGACGAACACCGGCCAGAGCGTCCGGATTCGAGTGCAGGATGTCCGTCAGGCGGGGCGCAACACGCAGGGCGTCCGGTTGATGAGCCTTCGAGAAGGCGAGTTCATTCAAGACATCGCGCGCGTCGTGGCCGAAGCGGCGGAGGAGGAGGATGCGGAAGCCGAGGTCGAATCGCCGGAGTAACCGGTTTTCAGGTGAAGTCGTCCAGGTAGTCCTCGATCATGCGGTCGAGGGTTCTCGGGGCGGGACATCCCGCCGCGATGGCGCGTGAGCCGTCGGTGGCGGTGGGCCAGCCTCCGACGATGCGCCTCACGACGGGATCGGGCCGGTCGACGAGGGGACCGAGGGTCAATCCGCGCTGTCCGGCCACCTTCTCTAGAACCGTTCGCGCCTGATCGGGGGTGACGGTGTGACTGGGTAAACCGAAGTTCCGGTCGGCCCCGAGCCGAGCCGGGGCGGCTTCGTGGAGGGCGATGAGGGATTCGATGACGTCGCGGTGGCCGATGAGTGGGTGAGGCTGGTCGCGCGCCACAGGGAGTTCACAGGCTTCGCCGCGGATGGGCTCCCGGAACATGCCGCTGGCCCAGCTGGACGCGGCGGCGTTGGGGCGTCCGGGACGAATGACGACCGTGGGGAGCCGGGCGGAGCGGCCGTCGAGAAAGCCTTTCCGGGTGTAGTCGTTGACGAGCAGTTCCAGCATGAATTTGGTCATGCCGTAGGTCGTTTGAGGGGTGGCTTTGGTCCGGTCGGAGACGGGGTCCATCATGGCATCGCCACCGAAAACGGCGACGCTGCTGGTGAAGACGAGCCGGGGCTGGCCGGCGCGGTTGCGCAGGGCCTCGAGCAGGTGGCGGCCGCCGTCGAGATTGGTTCGCAGGGCGTCGTCGAAGCGGACCTCACACTCGCCGCTGACCATCGAAGCGAGGTGAAAGACGGACAGATCGTCCCGGTCGATCAGCTCTCGCAGCACTGCCGGGTCGCCGGCGTCGGCGGTCATGGTGCGGACGTGTTCGGGAAGGCCGCGAGTGGCCGCTTCGGGGAAGCCGATGTCGACGAGGAGGAGCTCATCGATGGGCTCGGGTTCGCCGGAGGGCGCGACGAGGCAGCCGCGAGTGATGAGGGCTTTGGCGAGTTGATTGCCGAGGAAACCGCCGCCGCCGGTGATGACAACTTTCATTGGCCGAGCAGGGATCGAGCTGGGTGGACGCGCCGGTTTCCGGAGGGCAGGCCGGCGCGGAAGCGGGGACGCTGACCGTGATGGCCGGGGGATCCGAGGTGGATTTCGAGCGGGCGAAGCCGGTTCTGGAGGTGGTGGGGAAGAAGATCACGTACGTGGGCGGGGTGGGCGCG
>CAZCRA010000105.1:0-400 GCA_964500945.1 uncultured Verrucomicrobiales bacterium
CCACCAACACCCCCCCCACATACCACGTCCGGCCCTCATACTTCTCCGGATTCTTCTCCAAATCTCCACGGTTCCGTTCAAAGAGGATCTCGCGCTTTTCCAGCCCCTCATCCGTCAGCGTCACCCGCACGACGTGCTCCACTCCCGGCTCCAAATCCTCGGCCACAATAAAGTGCCCTAACCGGTGGTAGGTGCTGTAACCATCGATCCGCCGCACCTTTCGCGCCTCCTCCCCGTTCACCTCCACCCGAAGCACCCCGCTGTCGGGCCCGATGACATCGTAAAATCCGGCCATTCGCCCCCGGAACCGGAACTCCAGCGATGCGCCTGGCTCCAGGGCTTGATGAATCCCGGGCACCCACTTCCCCAAACGCTTCCGAACCGGATCGGCCTCGCCCAA
>CAZCRA010000105.1:410-11623 GCA_964500945.1 uncultured Verrucomicrobiales bacterium
CCCGCCACTCACCTCTCAACATCGACGGCTCGACCGCCAACAGGCGCGCCCCGCCCCAATGACGATCGGTCATGGGTTCGGGCACGGCGCGTCTCCCGGTCCTGCCCTCCACCAGGTTCGGCCAAGCCCCAGCCAGCGTCTCCGCGTAGAGCCGGTGCCCCGTCGCCGGGAAGGGATGCACCCCGTCGCTCGAAAAAATCCAGGGCTCGCTCGTCCCGGGGTCCAGCGGCCGTTCCCCCCGGAAAATCAGCGTTCCTGCCTGCACCCTTTCCGCTACGCGCAAACCGAAGTTCACCGTGGGAATCCCGTAGTGCATCGCCACTCCCTCCATCGCCTCGACTGGCCTGGGAAGACGACCCTCGCCGTAAACCTCGAGCATCGGCTCGTTGATCGTGTAGACGAAACAAAGGTCCGTCGAATCGTCCGCCGCCCAAACCTGGCGAACGATCCCTTCCATGCTCTCCTGAATCGCCTGCACCTCCCGCTCCCCGTCATTCACCGCGAATTCGACGAACACCAGGTCCGGTTCATGCCGCAGCACGTCTCGCTCCAACCGGAAGGCCGCCAGGTCAGAACCCGTCCCACCGATCGCGGCATGGATCGCTTCCACCTGCGTCGCGGGATACCGTTCCGCCAAATCATTGCGGGAAAACACCCTCCACCCCGGGGCTGCCGTGATGCTCCCGCCCAGATAAGCCACCCGCACCGTGCCCCCGGCGCGCGCCTTCGCCTCGAACCGCGCCAGACCGTCTCGCACCTGAAATTCGCCACCAGCCGCCGCTCCAGCCCACGCCAACAGGGCACTGGTCATGAAGATCGTCAGCCGGTTCATCCAACCGCTTCTAACACAGAATCCCATCATCCCGAAACCATCCCGATCGAATCTCGAATCGCTCCGCCCCCGATCCACTTGCATCAAGCCCAACTCCCGTTGAAAATTCATCATGGAGGAATATCACCGCCTGCTAAGGCTCGTGCTCGACCACGGGAAACCTAGCACCAACCGAACCGACACCGGCACCCTGTCCGTCTTCGGCGCTCAAGCCCGTTTCGACCTGCGCGAGACCTTCCCCTGCGTCACCACCAAACGCCTCCACCTCAAATCCATCATCTACGAACTGCTCTGGTTCCTTCGGGGCGATACCAACGTCCGCTGGCTGCAGGAACACGGCGTCACCATTTGGGACGAATGGGCGGCGCCGGATGGCGATCTCGGACCGGTCTACGGCAAACAATGGCGGCGCTGGCAGGGAGCTCCTCACGCCCAGCCCATCGACCAAATCGCCCAAGTCATCGAACAGATCCGGACCAATCCCGACAGCCGCCGGCACATCGTCAGCGCCTGGAATCCGGCGGACGTCCCGCAGATGGCCCTCCCGCCCTGCCACACTCTCTTTCAATTCCATGTCCTCGATGGCGAGTTGAGCTGCCAACTCTATCAACGCAGCGCCGATCTCTTCCTCGGTGTCCCTTTCAACATCGCCTCCTACGCCCTCCTCACCCTCATGGTGGCCCAGGTCTGCGACCTCCAACCCGGCGACTTCGTGCACACCTTCGGCGACCTCCACCTCTACGACAACCACCTCGACCAAGCCCGCCTCCAGCTCTCGCGAGAGTGCCGGCCGCTTCCCCGCATGCGCCTGAACCCGGACATCCATCGCCTCGAAGATTTCCGCTTCGAGGATTTCGAGCTGCTCGACTACCACCCGCACCCGAAAATCCCCGCGCCCGTCGCCGTATGACCGATTCGGCTTATCCGCCACGCTTCACGGCCATCGTCGCCATGGACGCCAAACGCGTCATCGGCGACCGGGGCACCCTGCCTTGGCGTCTCCCCGGCGACCTCCGGTTCTTCAAGCGCACCACCACCGGCCACACGGTCGTCATGGGTCGCCGAACCTGGATCTCGATCGGCAAACCCCTTCCGAACCGCAGGAACGTCGTCCTCTCCCGAAGCCTCAGCGAGAGCCCTGACGGCGTGGATCTCGTGCGTTCGCTCGACGAACTGGATGCCCTTGCCCTCCAGGGCCAGGTCTTTGTCATTGGCGGCGCGGAAATCTATGAGGCCTTGCTGCCTCGCTGTCAGGAACTCCTGCTCACCTTCGTTTACGGACACCACCAAGGCGACACCTTCCTGCCCCCCTTCGAAACGCAGTTCACTCTGGACGAGGTTTTGGAGCGGACCCCGGAATTCGAGATTCGCCGCTACCGGCGCTCGTCGCCAACCGCGGTAGCGGGAACACCAGCTCACTGAGCAGCCACCGGTGATCGGACCCCCGGTAATGTCCCCGCACCAGCTTCACGCCGTAGCCATCCTTCGACACCAGGTGATGGTCTAACGGAAGCCCAACCACCGGCAGCCGGAACGGACTCCACGTCGGCGCGAAGGGCCGGTTCCCCAGACGCTTCAGCTCCGCTCCCTGCGTAAATCGGAAAAATGCCAGCGTCCACGGCGCCATGTTGAGGTCGCCCGCCACGACATAGGGGCCGTCCAGGCCCGCCAGTTCTTCCGCCAAATCCGCCAGGTGCCAGCCCCGGACGCGATAAAGCGCCGCGGAAACCGGAGGCGGCGGATGCGTGCCCACCACCGTGACCACCGTCCCCTCCCACGGTAGCCGCACGACGATCGACGGAATTTCATACCCACTGTAATCCACGACGTCCTGACTCTCGATCGGTCGCCGGCTGAGGCAGGCAATCCCAAACTCGTCCTCTCGTGCCTCCACGATCTGGTGCGGATAGACGTCTTCCAACCCCGCCAAATCCCGCTCGTGCGCCTTGGTCACCTCGAAGAGGAAAACCAAGTCCGGATTTTCGCGCCGGATCGCTTCCACCGTCGCCGACGCCTCCGTGCTCTCGTTCGAAAGGTTGTGGGAAAACACCTTCAGCGCCGGCATCTCCTCGGTCGAGGGCGCCGGGCCGGAACGCTCGATCAGCCCCGGAAACACGTAGGCCAGGGCCGCCACGGCCCCAATCAACGCCCCTGTCGCACACCAGCGCAGGTTCCTCATCACCGCCAGGGCCGCCAGGGCCAGCAGAGCGACGGCCAGATGAAAACGGAGTTCGGCGAACAGATTCGCTACCCACCAGAGCGACTCCAGCCCGCTCAGTAACAAGGTGAGCAAACCCACCGCCACCAGGGTCTTCACGTGCACCACCCCGGCGCAGCTCGAGTTCAGGCCTCCGGCGAGGAATGATTCCGGCAGGTTCACGCGCGTGCCCGGGCAATGGGACCCACCTTCACTTCCGCACGAGCGTCGCCGGTTCCGACAAACGCCCGTCCATCCCGACCGCGCGCACCGTCACCGCCTGCGGCCGTCCGGTGAGATTCAGCCGGTTCGTCCCGGTTCGAATGACGCGCTCCGTCCGCCAGCGCCCGTCCTCGGCCACTTGAATGACCCACCAGCGCACCGGTCCATCGTCCCCAGCCCAGCTCAGACTCACTTCGTTCCCCCTGGCCTTCGCTTCCACTCGCGGCTGCTCCGGCCGGCGGAAGCGGCCCATCCACGGACTCGCCGGCACCAGCGCACGATCCCGGTAACTCGATCGCGCCAGCAGACTCCGCAAATTATCGCGATCCTCCATCAACGCCTTCACACTCCAGTGAATGTGCCCCGCCCCCTCCCGCGATGCGGTCTCTTTCCGCGCCACATCGATCTGGTTCACCGATTCGATCGCCCGCCGCTGCCGGTCGCTCCCGTCCCCCTTGATCCGGCTCGAGGCAATCCCCGGCCAAACGTGCCGGCCCTTCCCGTTTTGGTCGCCCCACCAATCCGCCAGCTTGGTGAAGCTGTGCGGCGTCTGATCGATCCGCCAGTAGAGCTGGGGTGAAAGGTAGTCGATGTAACCCTCCCGCAGCCATTTCCGCGAGTCCGCGAAGAGATGCCCGTAGGCGTCGATCCCCGCTTCGATCCCATCCGGCACACCGGGTCGCCAGATCCCAAACGGACTCACCCCGGTCTTGACCCAAGGTTTCACCCGCTTCACCGAGTCGTCCATCGCCTCCACGAAAGCGTCGATCTGCGCCCGCCGCCATTCCTCAGCCGGCGCCCGTCCGCCCGCCGCCCGGTAAGCACCGTAGGTCCGCGAATCGTCGAATTGAAACCGCACCCCGCCTCCGACGTGCTTCGGATAGGGGTAAAAATAATCGTCGATGTGCACCCCATCGATGTCATACCGGCGAACGACATCGGTCATCACCCCCAAGGTCCACTCCCTCGTCTCCGAAAGCCCCGGGTCCAACCACAGCTGACTGCCCGCTTTCATGATCAGATGCGGTTTGCGGCGGGTGATGTGATCCCGGGCCGGCGAAACCCGACTGTTCGCCCGCGCCCGAAACGGATTGAACCAGGCGTGAAGCTCCATCCCCCGGCGGTGGGCCTCCGTCACGGCAAATTCGAGCGGGTCATAACCATCCGAGGGCCGCTTGCCCTGCGTCCCCGTGAGCCAGTAGGACCAAGGCTCGAGCTTCGACCGGTAAAGCGCGTCGCACTCGGGTCGAACCTGGAGAATCACGGCGTTCATCCTCAACCCGGCCAAGACGTCCAGGATGCGCAAAAGCTCGGCGCGTTGCTGCGCGGGCGAAAGCCCGGGTCTCGACGGCCAGTCCACGTTCCACACCGACGCCACCCAGGCTGCTCGGAACTCCCGCTCCGGTTCAGGCGCATGGCCTCGGCCCGGCACATATTCCGCTGCCGGCAACGCGCTCACACCAGCCAGCACGCACGCCAGCCAAAAGCAAAATCGTCCTCTCATCACCACCACCTTCGACGCGTCACCGGGTCGAATCCAGGCAGGTGATGCCGATTTTTTTCCCGGAACCGAACCACCCGGCTTTTCAAACCGCGGACGCGCCCCGCAGGACGAAGCGGCACCCAAGTGCACAAGCCGCTTCACCGGGAAAAAGACACCGTCCAGCCAGGCCGAACGGCGCACTTCTCCCGCTGCTAGCGTTTGCCGGATGGTGGACTAGTTCAGTCCCTGAAGCGGGTTGGTTTCTTTTCGGGAACCCATCGCCAGAAGCAGATGGGTCAGCGAGGGACAATAGCGGACGATATCTTCCGCCAGGCTGCGCAGTTCTTCTTCGCTCGCCAGGGGTTCCGTGAGTTCGTAATCGAGCTCGGGAATCAAATCCTGGGCGTCGTGGTTAGGGTCATTCAAGTTCATGGTGTGCTGAGTTGGCTGGGTTAGCCGTTTAGTTGGGTTGTTGGCTCGAGGCCCTTCACTGGCGTGCCGATGGGCATCATTGCTCATCTTCGGCGTCACTCGCTCTAGGCTTCCTTCCAAGCTCGCCATCAAACCGGAGCGCTCTGATCCTCTCCGAGATGAGATCATTGGCCGTCTCGGCCACGTTCTTCCCATAAAGACCAGAATCCGTGAGTTCCTCCAGGAACGCGCGGACTTGCTCGGTGATCGAAACGGTGATCTGCACCGTCTTGATCGTGTTCTTGGCTCGAGGCATTGGAAGTTATGGCAGAGAATTGGCATTTTAATCGAATAATTGTCAAACCAAAGCTCCAACTTTCTGCCGTTCTTAAACATTAGGCTTCCCTAGCAAGACGAATAAGCCAATGAAAATACTTATTTTTACAGATTTTATCAAATTGCAATCTTTTTCGTTGCTTCCTCTCTTCCTCCCTCTCTACTCTCCCCATGGCTTCTCCCCCTGATCCCACCCCAAATCGCGAACTCGTCACCCTTGGCGCAGGCTGTTTCTGGTGCGTCGAAGCCGTCCTCGAACGCGTCGACGGCATCCTCGAAGTCACCTCCGGTTACATGGGTGGCGACCTCGAAAACCCCTCCTACGAGGCGGTTTGCACCGGCCGGACCGGCCATGCCGAAGTCGTGCAGGTCGCCTTCGACCCCTCACGGCTCTCTTTCGAAGAGCTCCTCGGCTGGTTCTGGCGCCTCCACGATCCCACCACCCTCAACCGCCAGGGCGCCGACACCGGAACGCAGTATCGCTCCGCCATTTTCTACCATTCCGAGGCCCAAAAGAACGCCGCTGAGGCTTCCAAGGCTGAAATGGACGCCTCGGGCGCTTTTGCTTCCCCCATCGTGACGGAAATCGTGCCCGCCAGCACTTTTTGGCCGGCCGAAGCCTACCACCAGGATTTCTACCGGCTAAACCCCAATCAGCCCTACTGCCGCGCGGTCATCCCGCCCAAACTGGAGAAGCTAGGCCTCGAATAAGCCTCCCGGCCGGCCCAGCCCTTACCCTTCCCCCGTCACCCGCTTCGGATCGCCTTGGTATCCGACCGACGCGAACCCGCCGCCGACCACGGCTCCCACGATACTCGTCAGGTCCGGCTTCAGATTCAGCACGGACGGTTCGGACACGAAATCCACTGAGCGGTCCTGCGGCCGGTAACCCAATCGAAAAGCATTCCGGTTGTCGAAAAACGGTTCGTGGTTGTCGGAAACCCCGTAGACCACCTCATACCCCAGATTCTCGGTGCTCAGTCCGAGGTGAATGAGCTGCGCCAGGTCGCGTGGACTCACCCAGGTGTGCAACCTCCGTTCCTCGGACACCTTCTCGCCAACGAACCCAATCCGGATGGCCAGCACGTTCAGGCCGAACTTCTTCGCGTAATACGCTCCGCAATCCTCGCCGAAAGCTTTGCTCAGCCCATACTGACTGTCCGGCACCGGCGCGGTCGTCTCGTCGATCGGCGTCCCGCGCCGCAGGAAACCCACCGCGTGATGGCTGCTGGCAAAAACCACGTGACTCACCCCGCAGTCCCGCGCCGCCAGGTAGATGTTGTGCGTCCCGACGATGTTCGGCCCCAACACCTCGTCGAACGTGTACTGCGCCCCCACCATCCCGGCCAGGTGAACGATCCCGTCCACCCGTCCCGCCAGATCCTTCACGAAAGCCAAATCCACAATGTCACCCTGGATGAAGGTCTCGTTCGGCGCCGGATCCACGATCTCGGCCAGATCGGTGATCACCACCTGCTCGTAACGCTCGGCCATCAACGGTCGCAGCAGCGAACCCACGATCCCAGCGGCCCCCGTCAGAAGTATGCTCTGCATCGCCAAAAGTCCTCCACCACGATCGGTGGCCTGGCCAGTCAAATTTCCCACCCCCCGCGTCCCGCCACGTCCTCACGGAATTCGTGAGAATGAGAGCGAAGCGGACATAGGCTGCCAAAGGCAGAGCAACGCCTTCAATTCGGCCCCTCCTTCTCCCCGGCCCCTCCTTCTCCCTCGCCACCCCCGCCCTCTGAAGTGTCACCACTTCAGCTCCCAGGAAAGAGTGCCATTCGAGCTAGGTTTACCCCGTTCCTCTCAGTCACCCACCTCGTAGCCAGCCTCCTGGATCGCTGCGACGATGTCAGCCTCTTTGGCTGGTCCCTCCCAGGCGACTTCGCCCAACTCGACTTCAACTTGCGCCCACTCCACCCCCTCTACCTTCGCGAGAGCCCTCATGATGGTGGCTTTGCAGGTACTGCAGTGCATGCCTCCGACCGAAAGCAGTGTAGCGTCTTCCGGATAGTGGACTTCGAGCTCCTCTGTCCCCTTTCCGCAGGAGGCGAGAAATGCGGCAACCAGCGTTGTCCAAATGAATCTCATTCTTTTCAACTGCTCGACGAGGAATCCCAACCCGGCAATTCCGGAAGCTCTTGGTCAGGGCCCAGTGGCGTTCACCCGCATTTTCCACTCCGGGAAAGGATCAACAAAACGCGCTGGCCATTCGTCGACCTCCATCGCCAGTTCCTCGCCCGTGAGTAGCGCACGATCCAACATCGCGGTGAGCGCTTCGCGATCCATGTCCGTCCCGATGAGCACGATCTCCTGGCGACAATCCCCGTTTGGCCCTTTACTGATCCGCTCAATCTCGGCGAGCTGCGCGGGATCTTGAGGCCAATGCTCACGCGGGACGGCCGCCCAGAAAAAACCCAGGCACCGGCTCTGGCACATCGCCCCCGCTTGGGACCAATAGCCGGCCATCTGCAATCGCGTGGCGAGCCAAAAGACCCCCTTCGAACGAATCACTCCAGGCCATTCCCGGCTGAAAACATCGTGGAGCCGCCGTGGATGGAAGGGAATCCGCCGCTCATAGACAAAATTCGAGATCCCGTATTCTTCGGTCTCCGGCGTGTGCTCCACGAGGGAGTCGAGCCACCCGGCCGTCTGTTCCGCCTCGGTCAGGTCAAAAAGGCCGGTCCCCAGGATTCGGTCCAGTTCCACCTCGGCGTTGGTCGTTTCGAAAATCTTCGCTCTGGGGTTGAGGGCGCTGACCATCGAATGAATGAGGCGCCGATCTTCCTGCGAAACCAGGTCGATCTTATTGATCAGAATGACATTCGCGAACTCGACCTGATCGACGAGGAGATTCACGATGGTCCGTTCGTCGTCCTCTCCAACCGCCGTTCCACGGGCCTGAAGATTGTCGATACTGCCGTAGTCGCGCAAAAAGTTCAGCGCATCGACCACCGTCACCATCGTGTCGATTCCGGCGATGTCTCCGAGGGAGTTTCCCTCCTCGTCCCGAAACGTGAAGGTTTCGGCAACCGGCATCGGTTCACTGACGCCGGTCGACTCAATGAGAAGGTGATCGAAACGGCCTTCGCGAGCTAGCTTCCCGATTTCGAGCAGCAGATCCTCCCGAAGCGTGCAGCAGATACAACCATTCGACATCTCGACCATCTTTTCTTCAGCGTGGGAAAGGGCGGCATCGCCCGAGCGCACGAGAGCGGCATCGACGTTGACCTCGCTCATGTCGTTGACGATCACTGCGACCTTCTTCCCTTCACGATTTCGGAGGATGTGGTTCAGCAGAGTCGTCTTCCCTGCCCCGAGGAAGCCCGAGAGGACCGTGACGGGAAGACGTTGAGGCAAAGAAGGAGCGACGGAGGCCATAAACGCAACCTACTTGCGGCAAATCCGATCGCAAGTAGGTTGCAAAAATGCCAACCTTTGATCTCCCCAAATCGGACCAACGCATCCATGACGTTCTCATCGTTGGCGCAGGGCCCGCCGGACTGGGATGTGCCGCCGCTCTCAGGGAGTGTGGGATCGAGAATCTGGCCCTGGTGGACCTTCGTGGAGTGGGAGCTTCTTTCGATGCGTGGCCTGCGCAGATGCGCATGATTTCCCCGTCTTTCCATTCGAATCCCTTCGCTCAGCCAGATCTTAACGCGATCACTCCGCACACCTCACCGGCCGACTATCTCGACTCCGAGCATCCCACCGGTCCCGAATACGCCAACTACCTGCGGGCGATCGCCAGCTACTACCAACTCGAGGTCGTCACAGGGACCAAAATCGAAGGCGTAGAAAATTCCGGAAATTGCTTGGCTCTCGCAACATCGAGCGAGCCTCTTCTTGCCCGCCACGTCATCTGGGCAGCCGGCGAGTTCTTCTTTCCCCGTAACGGCATCCGCGGAAGTGAGCTTTGCGTTCACAACAGCACGGTCGCCGACTGGGCGGAGTTGCCCGGGGTCGAGCACGCCATCATCGGAGGTTTTGAGAGCGGGATCGACGCGGCCATCCATCTCGCGCGTCTCGGAAAATCGGTCCACGTCCTCTCGCGGGGGGAGCCCTGGCACAGCGACAGCCCGGATCCGAGCAGGGCTTTGAGCCCTTTCACACTGGACCGGCTGAAAGAGGCTCTTCACTCAGCGCCCGGATCATTCCGCTTCTACAAGAACGCAAACATCGTCGAAGTAGTCCGTTCCGGATCGAACTACATCCTCTTCAATGACGAAGGAGAGCCCTTCGAAATCTCGACCCCGCCGATTCTCGGCACCGGATTCAGCGGCGGGCTTGGCTCCGTGGCTTCTCTGTTCGAGGATGAGCATGGAAAAGTGTTCTTTTCGGAGGAAGCGGATGAGTCGCCCATCCTGCCTAATCTCTTCTACAGCGGGCCGATGCTGCAGCATCGTCAGTCGCTCTTCTGTTTCATCTACAAGTTCCGCGCCCGCTTCGGCATCATTGCCAGAACGATCGCTGAACGTCTCGGACACGATTGGGAAAAGCCGCTCCGGGCGTGGCGAGAGAGAGGCTTCATGATTGATGATCTCTCCTGTTGTCAGGACTGCACCTGCGCGGTCGAGAACGACGATGAGATCGCTCCCGCCGAAGTCGAAGACTACGCCACCGCCGACCGATGACCTCGCGCCCAGAGCCCGCTCGAATGGTTGCTCCCGAACTCGACCAGGATTCGATTCGGGAGATACCCCCGTCGAGGATGAGAGCCCTCCTTCGCGACTTCACCGCCCTGCTTGGCCAACAGATGTATTTTTGGGGCCGCGACGTCATTCATCCGAGCGGGAACCTCCTATGCAAAGACGGTTTTGAGCGGAGAAAGTCAGAGGGACTGAAGGGAACCAGTTGCTACCGCAAACGACTCGATCGTGGTGGATTCATCGAGCTGCACGGAGCATGCGTTGGCCACTACGTCCCTGCTGACGAAACAAACTCCAGCTTCCTGTATATCCGGAACCGGGAACGCTGCTTTCTCTATTCCGGCAGCCTGCCACCGGCTCCTGGCACCTACGCAGCGGAGAGCCTGCGCACGAGTCCCCTGCCGGAGCTCTATTTCGCAAGCCTTCGATTCCTGAATTGGTGGTTGGATTACGAGGAGTGGATCTCGAAACAAGCGGCGCTGCATTGGAGAGATAAGAACTACGCGGCCTTCTCCAGTTTGCCTGCATCCCGCCCATCCCTTCGCCCTGCGGAAGCCATTCAGTGGCTCAGTGAGTATCGGAGCAATCCGGCGAAGATCACCCGGATCCGGGATCGAATGCGCTCCAGGGAAGCCTGATTTTGACTCCCTTGTTCCCCATGAAACTACCTTTCCTCCCTTTCACCTCGATTCGGCAGAACGCGACGCAGGACGTCCCGGCCACAGTCCTGGCGATCGGCCTGGAGAGTGTGGGAAAGACCCAATTGCTCGCCCGGCTCAGTGGACATCCGGCCACCCACCTTCTCGCAATGGGCCGTTATTAAAGCAAAGACCGCTTTTCTTTAATAGCCAATTCCCTTATTAAAGCTTTGCACCATGAACCGCACTACGTCCGGCCACTACGAAACCACCGCGGCCGGTGGCGAAACGGTGCGTGCCTTTGTCCCAGTCGCCCTGCCGCCGGAGCCGCCCCTCGTTCTTGCCGGCAGCCGCCAGCGGCTGCTGGAGCGGGCCACCCTGGCCCTCGGCCGGCTGGACAGTGTGAGCACCCTGCTGCCCGATCCCCATCTCTTCCTCTATG
>CAZCRA010000105.1:11633-13088 GCA_964500945.1 uncultured Verrucomicrobiales bacterium
GGAGGCGGTGCTCTCCTCCCAGATCGAGGGCACCCAGTCCTCGCTCTCCGACCTCCTGCTCTTTGAGATGGAGGAGGCACCCGGCACCCCCCTCGACGACGTGGTCGAGGTCTCCAACTACATCCGGGCTCTGGAGCACGGCGTGGCCCGCCTCGGCGAAGGGTTTCCGCTGTGCAACCGCCTGCTGCGGGAAATGCACGCCCACCTGATGTCCCGCGACCGCGGCAGCGACAAGGAACCGGGCGAGTTCCGCCGCAGCCAGAACTGGATCGGCGGCACCCGCCCTGGCAATGCCCGCTTCGTCCCACCGCCGCCCGATCAGGTCGAGCCCTGCATGGCCGCCCTGGAAGCCTTTCTCCACGAGGAAACCAGCGGCATGCCCGTGCTGCTCAAGGCCGCCCTCGCCCACGTCCAGTTCGAGACCATCCACCCCTTCCTCGATGGAAATGGCCGTCTCGGCCGGCTGCTCATCGCCCTGCTGCTCCACCACGGCGGGTTGCTCGCCCAGCCCCTGCTCTACCTCAGCCTCTACCTCAAGCAGCACCGCGCGGTCTACTACGACCTACTCGACCGCGTCCGCACGGCGGGCGACTGGGAAGCCTGGGTGGACTTCTTCCTCGAAGGCGTGGAAACCACCGCCCTCGGGGCTGTCGAGACCGCCCGCCGCCTCGTCGCCCTTTTCGACGAGGACACGCGCCGCCTCCAGCAAACCGGTCGCGGCGCCGCCAGCGCCCTGCGAGTGTTGGCCGCCCTGCGCCAGCGCCCCATCCTCAGCCTCCCCCAACTCTGTCAACTCACCGCCATGACTTTCCCCACCGCCAACAAGACCATGGCCAGGCTCGTCGAGACCGGCATCGCCCGCGAACTCACCGGCCAACGCCGCAACCGCATCTTCTCCTACGGCGCCTACCTCACCATCCTCAACGAAGGAGGGGAACCGTTGTGAAACCGGAGACCAGCCCCACCGACACCCCGGCAAGACCACCCCTCGCCGGCCCCAAAAATCTCGCCAAATCTAACCGGACCAATGCCTTCGCGACTTGAGGGGAAATGGAGAATGGTGATGAAACCGATCCTGATTCAATGGAAACTTTACTCTACAGTCATGTGATGTGCAGATGTCATGCTTTTTGTTCATCCAATCACCGGCCAAGGTAGCCGCAGACTGAATTCTCCATACAGCAGAGCGAACTGGTGAGCCGCTCGTTTTCCTGAGGTGGCTGATGGAACTGATGGCCAGCGTCTGCACAATCATCTCCGGGGCTGACTTTCCCGACCATTCACCCCCCCGCTCGCATCCGATCCCAACGGCGAAGCCGAAAGAGCACGGCGCGCTTTGCGAGCCCCGCTGCGACTGTTCGCCATCCTGGATTGCGACAGAACCTCAGCCCTCTCCTGGATCTGCGTTCATCTGCGCCAATCTGCGGTTCCCCCTAGACTCTTCGTTCGCCTAAA
>CAZCRA010000106.1:0-12996 GCA_964500945.1 uncultured Verrucomicrobiales bacterium
CCCTTTTTTGCAAGAGCTTCCGCTCGCGTGTTCTGGTTAACCGGCCGCGTCCCGCCCCGCCTCGCGACCCCGATCGCGTATGCGGGCAAGGTGAAAGGACCCCGCCGGGGCTGGTAGGCCGCAACGGAACGGCCGAACGTCCCGGCGGGTGCTTCGACGAAACGTGGCTCTGCCTTCCGCCCATCTTACCGGTTGACCGGTATTTCCGCTGTGGTTAGCGTCGCGCCCAGCATGTCTGAGCCTTCCCACAGTGCCGCTGAACGTCAGCCGGACGGAACACTCCCGCTAGTCGTCCAGGTCGGCTTTGCGGGCGCTCGCGAACTCCCCGACGACCGTGACGCGATCCTGGATCATCTCAGACAAAAGCTGCGGGATGTGCCAAAGGAGCTCGGACTCTTGGACCGGCATTTTCTCTGCGGCATCTCGCAGGTGGCCGCTGGTGCGGACATGCTCTTCACGCAAGCTTGCGCCGCGGAGGGCCTCATTCAGCGAATTTTCCTTCCGCAGGCACGGGAGAACTATCTGCGGGCGATGGGCTCGCATGGACGCCCGGATTTTTCCGAGAGCGAACAGGAAGAGGCCCGGCGCCTGCTCCAATCCGAACACATCATTCAGGAACGGGTCGTCAGCGATTCCCCCAATCGATACGAGCGCTTCGAAGATGCCAATCTGGAAATTGTGGCGGACAGCGACGTCGTCATTTGTCTGATCACGGAGGAAACGGAAGGCAAGCCCGGCGGCACCAAGGACCTGCTTGAGCGCGCCAGAAACCGGGGCAAACCCGTCTTGCGCATCGATATCACCGAAGAAAGCGGCCAGCTCCGCTTTCGGGATCAGTGGCTCCACCAGTCACCCACTTCCCCATTTGCCCCACCCTCGGCACCACCCCCTATCGACGGAATCGAGATCCCCGGTTACCGCCCTGGCGCGCCTCCTCCCGAGGAGATCTATTGCTCGAGCGTCAAGAGCCACGCCTCCGCTCAAGCCCAACACCGGCAAGCATGGTTCATCAATCTGGCTTGGATCATCATTGGCACCCATATCCTTGCCACAATCCTGGCTTCTTTGGCCATGGGCGTCGATAAGAAGGCTGTGACGCTCATGCAAATCCTGCTCGCGGCCGAGCTGATCTTCCTTTTGGGCGGCTACATCGTGCATCGCTGGTTGCATGCCTCCAGAGCCGTTGAGAACTGGGCCCGCGGGCGGTTGATCGCCGAGATGACTCGTTCGGTCGGCGCCGTTCGCCCCCTTCACGTTCAACTCGGGCATCTCTTCGCCTTGCCCATGCCTTCGGAACTCAGGTCCTTGGCCGCCACACTCAATGTCATCCATCTGCGCGAGACCAAGCTGGAGCCCGTCGATGACTGGCAAGCTGCGAAGGCTCATTACGCAAAAAACCGGATCGAGAACCAGCGGACCTACTTTGAAGAAAAAGAAGTCACCGCCAAGACCCGCCTGAAACTGGCGCGCCTCTTTTTCCTGACCTTCTCGATCCTCGCCATGATCGCGACCTTCACGAAACTGATGGTCGTCTGCGATTTCTTGCATTTGCCGGCTCAATCGAAGGATGACGCTAAGGCGCTGCTGGGTGTATTGGCCATCGCGCTTCCCGTGCTGGCTGTCGCCGCGCTGTCTCTAGCGGCCGCCTTCGACCTGGAAGCCCGCCTCCACACCTTCCGCGAACAAAGAGATTTTCTCGCGATCCAACGCGCGCGCTGTCGAGAAGCGGGATCGAAACGCGAATTCGCCTCCCTCGTGCTCGAAACCGAATCTCGGCTTCTGGGCGAAACAGTGAACTGGTATGCGCGCCGCTCCTTCACCGGGATCGCGTGAAGCCAATGCTCACTTGGATCTGCCCGGGCTTCGCCTGCACCTCCTCCAACGCCACCGCGATCTCCATGGTCATCTGACTCACCCGGGCCGAGAGTTCCGCCTTCTCCAACCGTTTGGCGACGACCTCGAGCCCCCAGCCCCCACCCGGCTCAGGCCAAACACCCGAGGCCATGGTGGTGGGCTCTACGGCGATTCGGCGTCCCACTCAATCTCGAACGGGGCTTCCGGATACGCCTCGGGATCAAAGTCCTGGTGCTTGAGAAAGATGCCTTGATAATGCTCCGTATCGACAAAGCGCAGCTGGTGAAGTGCCTGATTGACCAAGTTCAATAGCTTCTGCTGACTGGCTTCCACCGGAATCCCGTAATAATCGACAAACGACACGGAACGCTCCGGCACGTCCCCGAGCGGAGTGACGTCCTCGGAGTGGATGGGCGCCACGATAAATTCCGAACTGCCCGACGGACGTTCGAAGTCTTCCACGAGTTTGATGGCGGATGGGTAATCGACCACCGTGGCATCCGCTTGCTTCGCCAGAATCTTTTCCAATAGATAGGCTTTTGGATTGCCCCGGGTCGTGATCACCTTCTCTGGGCTTGATAGGCGCGCGGACATCGCAGCACCCCGCGTTCCTTCGACGGCGATGAAGCGGCGGTCGCTGAGGTCGCTCAGCCCTCCAATGCCAGATGCCGAAAGCCAAATCGCGGCTTGACGCGTCCGGCAGTAGGGCTGGGAGAAACGGATGCCGTGCTGCTTTTCGCGCAAGGCTGTGGCCGTGATGCCGGAAATCGTGTTTGGAGAGGAGTCGACGGGCGAGGTGCCTGCGAGTTTGGCCTCCATTTTCTCCCAGGACCGTCTCACGACGACACCGAAGACCCTCTCGAGACGGCATCTGCGCTTATTCGAAAGAGCAAGCCGAGAAGAGGGTGCAGCTGGGCCGGCGCCTTCGGGGGCCGGCTTTCTTGTTTTTATAGAAGGAGTCGCGCGCCGGAAGGTGTTCTAGCTGGGGCGAATCGCCTTCTGCACGGTCTCACGCAGGTGTTGGATTACCTTTGGATCCGTGATTTTTCCGCCTTTGCCATCGTGGAGCAGGAAGGTATCGAGGGCCGCACCCTTCTCGGTGCTGATCCGGGCGTTCACGACTTCCAAATTGAAGTCACCGATGGTGCGAAGGATATCGTAGAGGAGGCCGAGGCGGTCGAGGGCCTGGACTTCCATGACCGTGTAGCGGGGGTGGTCATTGTTCGTCACCATGGTGCGCGTGGGGAAGGATTCGACGAGTCCTTCGTTCGGCGCCTTGGGTGGCGGTAGGGATTGGATGATTTCCCGGACGTCACGTGTCGTGTCGAGCAGTTCGTTGATCAGGGTTTCGACCCGGTCTTGCACACGCTTGGACGTGACGGATTCCATCTGGGTGGTGCAGACGCGGAAGGTATCGAGGACGAGGTTGTCGCCGCGGGTGAAGATGTCCGCACCCAGGACATTCAGCTCGTTTGCGGCGAAAGCGCCGGCGACCTTTGCGAGGATGAGGGTGCGATCCCAGCAGCAGAGTTCGAGTTGGCTGTAGCCCTGGCCGGGAAAGTGGGTCCACTCCATGGCGGGGTGGAGGGAGGCCAGTCCTGGTTCTTCTTGGATGGATTGGAGATAGCGGCGGAAGAGTTTGAGGTGCCGGACGACGGATTCGGCCTCGCGAAAGGCGAAGTAGCGCTGGGGCATCTGGTCGAAGTGCGCTTCGATCTCGGCGGCGTAGTCCGCGTCGAGGAGGCCCAAGGTGGCTTCTTTGAGTTCCGCGCGAGCGCCGGCAAGTTCATCGACGAATGCCTGGCGGTCCTTCATGTAATCGCGCGTGTATTTGTAGAGCTGCGTCATCAGCATCTCTTTCCAGCTCGACCAGGCTTCGTCATTGGTGCCGCGGGAATCGGCATAAGTCATGACGAGCAGGGCTTCCATGTAGGAACGATTCTGCATTTGAGCGGCAAAGGCCGCGATGGTCTCGGGGTCGTCCAAGTTCTTCGTGGTGGCCGTTTTCCAGAAGCTGAGGTGGTGGTCGACGAGGAAGAGCACGAGGCGTCTGCGTTCGCCTTTGATTTGGAGGCGGGCGCAGACCTGGCTGGCGAGCATGGCGCTTCCATCGGTGTGGTAGCGATGATTCTCCGCCCTGCCGGTGTCGTGCAGGATGAGGGCGAGATAAAGGGCGTAGGGATCCTCGACCCGGCGGAAGAGATCCTTCAACAAGGGAGGGCCCTCTTCATTGGCGTCGGCCAAGCTGTCGAGCGCGTCGATGCAACGGAGGGTATGTTCATCGGCCGTGTAGCGGTGGAAGAACTCGTGCTGCACGAGGCATTCCAAGGATCCGAACTCGGGAAGGTATTTACCGAGGAATCCGATCCGGTGCATTTGCCGGAGGATCCGGCCCACGCTGCCTCTTCTCGATAGGATCGCCTCGAAGGTCTTCCGGTTCTCATCGCTGTAGCGGAAGGTTTTGTCGATGTGATGGTAGTTCTTCTTGAAGAGCTTCCGGATTTCCGGACTCAGCCTAAGACCCCGCCGCTGGGTGTGATCGAACAATCGCATCATGCGATGCGGATCCTCTTCGAAGATCGTTTCCGACGCTGGATAGACGAGGCCGCCCCGGCTCATGAACCCATCGAACCGCTGTTCGCGGTCCTGCAATCTGGCGAGGAAACTCGTGAAAGCGGGGCGTTCGTCCTCCTGAAGCAAGCGGAAAGACTGCATCAGAGAGGTGCTATGCATGTAGATGGCGCGCGTGTGGCGATAGTAATCGCGCATGAAGACTTCGATACGGCGGAGGATGGCTTCCTGGGGATAGCCCAGTCCGGTGGCCACAAGCCCCTGGAGGCGGAGTGTGAGGATGTCGGTGCAAGGCCGTTCGGCCCAGTGAAGTTCGTTTCGGACCCGCAACAGGAAATCGTGCGCCTTCTGCATCGCGCGGAAAGCGGTCTTCGTGAGCATGCCGCGGTCGACCAGTTCCTGCATGGCGTTCATGCCGAACTTCACTTTGATGACCCAGATGATATTCTGATAGTCGCGGAGCCCACCGCAGCCTTCCTTCACGTTGGGTTCCTGGAGATAGACGGTTTTCCCGTATTTCTTGTGCCGGTCGAGGAAGTCGCGCCGGCGGACGTCGAGGTAATCGCTTTCGCGCCCTTCGATGCACTGCGACCAGAAGGCTTTCTCGTAGTCGTGGTAGAGCGACTCGTCGCCGATCACGAATCGGGAGTCGAGCATGGCGGTCTTCGTGGGGTTATCACTATTCGCCTGTTTCACGCTCTCGGGGATGGAGCGGACCGCGTGCCCGACCTTGAATCCCACGTCATACAACATCGTCAGGATGTCCGAGATGAGATCGACCACACTCTGCGGGAGGGCTTGCGTCTTCTGCGGAGTGAGGAAGAGGAGGTCGACGTCGCTCCCCGGATTGAGGGTGCCTCGACCGTATCCGCCGACGGCGACGAGGGTGAAGGGGAAATCGCTTTTTCGGGTGGCTTTGGCGAGATCCTCGGGGGGCGCGTTATCGAGCGTTTCGGTGAAGAGGTTTTGGAGGACGGCATCCAGCAGGTCGGAGCGCTTTCTCGTGATTTCCTCTCCGCTGCCGCCGGCGCGGTGAAGCATCTTGATGCGGTGATTCTCGATCTTCAGGAAGCGCTTGTAGAGAGTGATCAGTTCGCCTCGCGTCCTGGAGCGCCGGCGTCCCCCGCGGAGGCGCTCTTCGACGTGCGCCAAGACTTTTTGTTTGTGCGGGGTGCCGGTTTCTGCCATAGGGGAGAGCCTACCGGAGGAAGCATGTTCCAGCAAATCGCAACTCCCGTCCTTCTAGCGGCCACGGCATTGATGGCCCGGCCGGTCATTGCGGATTCTCCACTGGAGCGCATCGCGTTTGGGTCGTGCCTCCGGCAGGACCGGGAGCAGGCGATTTACGAACCAATCCGGGCCCAGCGGCCGGAGGTTTTCGTTTTCTTGGGCGACAACATTTACGGCGACACCCGGGACATGGCGAGGCTTCGGGCGATTTGGGACCAATTCCGCGCGGTGCCGGGACATCGAGCGCTTCGCGAGGAAGCCCGCGTTTTGGCGACCTGGGACGATCACGACTACGGGCAGAACGATGCGGGGGCGGAGTATGGGCCGAAAGCGGAGAGTCAGCGATTGTTCCTGGAGGCGTTCGATGTTCCCAAAGACCGGGGTCCTTGGAAGCGGGAAGGCATTTACGACGCCTACGGCATCGGTCCGGAGGGACGGGAGGTGCAGATCATCCTCCTCGACACGCGCTACTTTCGCGATCCGCTGATCCGTCACGATTTGGATGTTCCGGCGCATTTGGGGAGGTATGGGCCGAACCCGGACCGGTCGGCGACTCTTCTGGGTGAAGCGCAGTGGGCGTGGTTGGAGGCGAAGCTGAAGGAACCGGCGGCTCTTCGTTTGATTGCCTCGAGCATCCAGGTTCTGCCAGTTCAGCACTACTGGGAACGCTGGGAGAATTTTCCGCATGAACGGCGTCGGCTGTTCCGGCTTTTAAAGGAGACCGGCGCGCGGAACACCGTGTTTTTGAGTGGGGACCGGCATTTGGCCGAGATCATGAGGTTGCCTGCGGAGGATCCTGCCGGCCCGGGTTGGCCCATTTACGAAATCACTTCGAGCAGCCTGAACCAACCGATCAGTTTCACGCGGGGTGAACCCAATCGTTTCCGGGTGGGCGAAAGTTATCGTCAGGCAAACTTCGGCACGCTGGAGATCGACTGGGAAGCCAGGGGTGGACCCTCGGTCAGGCTGGCCATCCGCGACACCGGGGGAGAGGTGGTGCGGGAGACACGGGTCGATTTCTGAGGCGAGCCGTTTTTTGCAGCGGGGTCAGGCCAAGATGGGCTGGACGATGTGTCCGTGAACGTCCGTGAGGCGGAAGTAGCGGCCCTGGAAACGGAAAGTGAGCTTCTCGTGGTCGATGCCCATGAGGTGGAGAATGGTGGCGTGCAGGTCGTGCATGCTGACGGGGTTTTCGACGATGTTGTAGCTGTAATCGTCGGTGGCGCCGTAGGTGACGCCGGGTTTCACGCCGCCGCCGGCCATCCACATCGTGAAACAGCGGGGGTGATGGTCCCGGCCATAGTTGTCCGGAGCGAGGTCGCCCTGGCAGTAGACGGTCCGGCCGAATTCGCCGCCCCAGACGACGAGGGTGTCGTCGAGGAGGGCGCGTTGTTTGAGGTCCTTGACGAGGGCCGCGGTGGCCTGGTCGGTTTCCCCGCAGCGTTTCCCGAGTTGGGAAGGGAGATTGCCGTGCGTATCCCAGCCGCGGTGGAAGAGTTGGACGAAGCGCACGCCGCGTTCGGAGAGGCGGCGTGCGAGGAGGGCGTTGTAGGCATAGGTCCCGGGTTTCCGGGCGTCTTCGCCGTAGAGCTGGAAGGTGCTGTCCGGTTCGTCTGACACGTCCGTCAGCTCGGGGACCGAGGTTTGCATGCGGTAAGCCATCTCGTATTGGGCGATCCGGGCCTCGATTTCGGGATCGCCGGTTTCTTCGAGCCGGAGGCGATTGAGCGAGCCGAGATGATCGAGGGTCTGGCGGCGCAAATTCTGGCTGAATCCGTCGGGGTTGTTCAGGTAGAGGACGGGATTCCGGCCGGAACGGAAGCGGACACCCTGGTGTTTCGAAGGGAGGAAGCCGGCGCCCCAAAGGCGGTCGTAGAGGGGCTGGCCGTCACCTCCGGAGAGCATGGCGACGAACGCCGGGAGGTTTTCGTTTTCGCTACCCAGACCGTAGCTCAACCAAGCCCCCATGCTGGGCCGGCCCGCGATTTGGAAACCGGTGAGGGCGAAGGTGATGGCCGGGTCGTGGTTGATGGCGTCGGTGTGGATGGATTTGACGAAGCAGAGTTCATCGGACACCGAAGCGAGGTGAGGCATGAGTTCGGAGATCCATGCGCCGCTTTGGCCGTGCTGCTGGAACTTGAAGAGCGAACGCGCCACGGGGAAAGAAGCCTGCCCGGCGGTCATGCCGGTGAGCCGCTGCCCGTTGAAGACGGAGTCCGGGACCTCCTCGCCATGCACCTGATCGAGATAGGGTTTGTAGTCGAAGAGTTCGTGCTGTGGCGGGCCGCCCGACTGAAAGAGGTAGATGATCCGCTTGGCCTTCGGCGCAAAATTCGGGATGGCGGCCCGGGCCGGAGTGGGATGAAGCAGAGACGAGAGTGCCGCGGAGCCGACGAGGCCAGCTGAGGTGCGGAGGAAGTGACGGCGTTCGGTGAACGGGTTCATTCGCGGGTGGTGACTTCGTCGAGGTTCAGGAGGAGATTGGCGAGGGCCGACGTGGCGGCGAGATCGACGGGTGGGAACCGCTCATCGGCGGGAGCATCCCCGATGGCGAGAAGGCGCGAGGCCGCTTCGGGCTGTGCGGCGAATTCGCGACGGTAGGCGACCCAGGCGTCCATTAAGAGGGCCTCTTCGGAGGGGCCGGGCGCCCGGGCGGTGACCGCCTGGAAAGCGAAGCGGATTTGGGCCGCCTCGCCGCCGGGTTGCGCGAGGATGCGTTCGGCGAATTTGCGAGCCGCTTCGACAAAGGCGGTTTCGTTCAGCAGCGTCAGCGCCTGGAGCGGTGTGTTCGTCTGGCGTGGCCGAACCGAACACCACTCGCGGTCGGCGGTGTCGAGCAGGGCCATGGCCGGTGGCGCCAGGGTTCGTTTCCAGTAGGTGTAGAGGCTGCGGCGGTAGAGGGCTTCGCCGGCATCCCGCTCGTAGGTGAAGTTACTGGCTTCCTTCCAGAGATTGGCCGGTTGATAGGGCTTTACCGAAGGGCCTCCCCGTTCGTCGACGAAGAGCCCGCTGACGAAGAGGGCCTGATCGCGGAGAAGATTTCCGGTCATGCGCCGCCGCGGGGCCCGGGCCAGCAGGAGGTTATCCGGGTCGCGTTCGAGCAGTTCCGGCGAAACCTTCGAGGATTGCCGGTAGGTGTGGCTGAGGACGATGGTTTTCAGGAGGTGCTTGATGTCCCAGCCGCTGTCCACAAACTCTGCCGCCAGCCAATCCAGGAGTTCGGGGTGCGACGGCAGTTGACCTTGCGCTCCGAAATCTTCCGGGGTCGCGACCAGTCCCCGGCCGAAGAGCATTTGCCAATAGCGATTCACCGTGACGCGCGCCGTGAGCGGGTGATCGCCGCTGACGAGCCAGCGGGCGAGCGCGAGGCGATTGGGTGGGGCGCCGTCCGGGAGGGGAGGGAAAACGGCGGGGACGCCAGCCTCGACGCGTTCCCCGAGCTGATTGTAGAAGCCGCGATCCCGGATAAAGGATGGTTTCGGCGGGTTCGCCTGAGTCATCACCATGGTGGTAGGGAGTTGATCCCAGTAGTCGAGGCGCTGCTGGCGGGCCTCGCGGAGGTCAACGGAAAGGGAGGCGAGCGAGGCCGGCGCGGCGTGTTCGAGAAAGGCGGCTCGAAGCTTGGCGTTTTCCTGGGCGCTGCGCTTGGCGAACGGGCGCTTGGCGAGGATCTCCACGGGATCCGCCACCGCGAGAATCTCCGCCTCCAGCGGTGTCAACGTGTGGCGCGTGTAGAATCTCAGGCCAGCGATGGTTCCGGCCCAATTCCCGACGTGCGGGCTGCCACCGGCGCGAAGCTTGCCGCCGTATCTGCGATTCGATTTATTGCTATTGGTATTGCGCAGAACGCGGACGGATACGGGTTTGCCGTCGATGAAGATGTTCATGCCCGAGGCCCGCTGTGTCCCGTCGTTCGTCAGCATCACGTGGACGCGTTCGCCCGGTTGAAAAGTGCGTTCCGTTTCGAGCGTAGCGACGCCGGCGACCCAGGCGGAGATGATGTGATAGCGAAGGTGTCCATCGGCGAATTCGACCAGGATTCCGGAGCGCCGGGTGGACGCGGTTTCACTGGAGAGCACCGCACCTGAATCGACCTGGTCCGGCGTCATGTGGAAGGCGACGGTGAACCGTCCGTTGCAGATTAAACCCTCGACTTTCTCGAGGTCCCGCCGTTTCGAGCCGTCGAAGGTCATTGGGGCGGGCCAATGTTCATCCAAACCGTGGGATAGGATGGGGTGAGCGTCTTCGAAACCGGGTTCGGGCGACCAAGCGGCGAGAGCGGTGTCGATGGCGGAGGATGCCGCATCCAGCCGAGCTTCGGCCGCGGCGATTTGGGCGTCGAGCCCGGCCAGTTTATCTTCCTGATCTGTCGTGGGGGCTTTGATCCAGGGTTCGGAATTGCCGTATTTGATGGCTCTGCCGCTCTCGGGAACGTCGTTGAAGTAATCGATGAGTTGATAGTATTCGCGTTGGGAGATGGGGTCGTATTTGTGATCGTGGCAGCGTGCGCACGCGACGGTCATGCCCATCCAGACGGTGGAGGTGGTGTCCACGCGGTCGACGGCGTTCTCCAGAAGGAACTCATCCAGCGGGATGCCCGCCTCGGAGTTGTAGCGATGGTTTCGGTTGAAGCCGGTGGCGATGATCTGGTCGCGAGTGGGGTTTGGAAGGAGGTCGCCGGCGAGTTGTTCGATGGTGAAGCGGTCGAAGGTCATGCCGGCGTTATAGGCATCGATCACCCAGTCCCGCCATCGCCACATTTCGCGCGGGCCATCGTTTTGATAACCATCCGTATCGGCATAACGAGCGGCCTCAAGCCAGGTCCAGGCCATGCGTTCTCCGAAATGAGGGGAAGCCAGCAGGCGATCGACGACTTTTTCAAAGGCGTCTGGCGACGCATCCTGGAGGAAAGCGTTCACTTCCTCCGGTGTCGGGGGCAGTCCGGTGAGGTCGAGGGTTGCACGGCGGATCAGCGTCGATTTCGCGGTCTCGGGAGAAGGCTCCAGTCCCTCCTTGGCGAGGCGGCGTTGGATGAAGTGATCGATGGGGTTCTTACCCTTCGGAACCGGTGGGCGCTGAAGCGGGACGAACGACCAGTGTTCTTGGTATTCGGCTCCCTGACGAACCCACTCGCGAAGGAGATCCTTTTGTTTGGCCGTGAGGGCGAGTTCGGAATCGGGAGGCGGCATGTGGTCGGGGTCATCCGTGTCGAGGAAGATGCGGTGGAGGATTTCGCTTTCCTCCGGCTCACCCGAAACGATGGCTGCATACCCTCCAAGATCGGCCTTTGCGGCATCCGCCTGGTCGAGGCGAAGCCCCGCCTCCCGGGTGTTGGCGTCCGGACCGTGGCACTGGAAGCAGTTGTCCGACAGGATCGGCCGGATGTCGCGATTGAAATCGATCCCGGTTTCCGCCCGGAGAGTGGTGGTGCCTGTCAGGAGCAGCAACCACAGGGTGAAACGAATGGTCATGAAGGCTCTGGCGCGAATGGTTACGAATGAATGGGACGTCAGGCCAGGATGCCCTTGACGACTCGGGCGGGCTCGACGCCGGTCAGGCGGACGTCCAGTCCCTGGTGCTTCACGGAGAAGCGCTGGTGGTTGATGCCCAGGTTATGGAGGATGGTGGCGTTCAGGTCACGGATATGGACCGGGTCCTGGACGATGTTGTAACAATAGTCGTCGGTTTCGCCGTAATCACATGGCTTGAAGCCGCCGCCGGCGACCCAGGTCGTGAAGCAACGGCCATGGTGGTCGCGGCCATGGTTGTCTTTGGTGAGTTTCCCTTGGCTGTAGATCGTGCGGCCGAATTCGCCACCGAAAACGACCATGGTGTCCTCGAGGAGGCCACGGCTCTCAAGGTCTTTCACGAGGGCGGCGGCGGGTTGGTCGACGCTTTGAGCGTTTTTTCGGAGATCCTTCGGAAGATTGCGATGCTGGTCCCAGCCGCGGTGAAAGAGTTGAACGAAGCGGACGCCGCGTTCGGCCATGCGGCGGGCGAGGAGGCAGTTCGAGGCGAAGCTGCCGGGTTTCCGGGCGTCGGGACCGTAGCTGTCGAGGATGTGATCCGGTTCGTCGCGAAGGCTCATGAGATCAGGGACGGAGCTCTGCATGCGGAACGCCATCTCATATTGCGCAATACGGGCTTCGATTTCGGGATCGCCGGTGGTGCGATAGCGGTTGCGATTGATGGAGGCCAGCCCGTCCAGCATGGATCTCCTGAGATTCCGGTCGATCCCGGGCGGGTCGGACAGGTAGAGGACGGGGTCGGCGCCGCTTCGGAATTGGACGCCTTGATGCTTGGAAGGAAGAAAACCGCTGCCCCAGAGGCGGGCGTAGAGGGCTTGGCCGGCTTTGGCCCCGACGGAGATCATGACGACATAGGCGGGCAGGTTTTCGCTGAGACTACCCAGACCATACGACAGCCAAGAACCCATGCTGGGCCGGCCCATCTGTTGAGTGCCGGTATTGATGTAAGTGATGGCCGGGTCGTGATTGATCGCCTCGGTGTTCATCGACCGGATGATCGTGAGTTTGTCGGCGATCGAAGCGGTGTGGGGAAGAAGCTCGCCGTTGACCCACGTGCCGCGCTCTCCGTGACGCTGGAATTCGAACATCGGAGCGACGCAAGGGAAGGAATCCTGGCCGCTGGTCATGCCCGTGATGCGTTGATCGCCCCGGATGGAACCGGGGAGTTCGGTGCCGTGGAGATCCCTCAGGGCGGGTTTGTAATCGAAGAGATCGATGTGGCTGGGACCACCTGCCATGAAGAGATAGATGACCCGCTTGGCTCGCGGGGCGAAATGCTGGAACGAGGGTGCCGCTCCGTAGGCGTTTCCCTGGAGGGTGGCATAGGCGGCGGTTCCGAGAAGACCTCCGACGCGGCTGAGGGCATCGCGGCGGGTGACGTCGGTCGAAGCTTTGGACGGGCGATCGCGGTTCATGGTGATGGGGGCGTTGGGTATTCGGCGGGTGGATTCATTCCCGGGTGATCGTTTCGTCGAGATTGAGCAGGAGACTGGCCACAACGCTCCAGGCGGCGTGCTCGGCGGGGTCCAAATCGACGTCTCGAGGCGAATCGCCGTTGCCGAGCAGGGCGGTGGCTTCTTCCGGCGTGCTACGATACTGCTCCACAGCCTGTTGGTAGACGGCCACGAGGGTTTCCAGGTCGCTGGTGGCGGGAGAACGGGCCGTCGCGATTTCGAATCCACGGGCGGCGGTCGCGCGCGGTGGCAAATCGCGGGTTTCGCTGATCATGCGTTCAGCCAGGTGCCGTGCGGCTTCGACGAACTGCACGTCGTTCAGGGTGACCAGGGCCTGAAGCGGGGTGTTGGTCCGGGGG
>CAZCRA010000107.1:0-12445 GCA_964500945.1 uncultured Verrucomicrobiales bacterium
TCCGCTTCGGGGAGGAGCTGAAGTGGTGACACTTCGGAGGGGGGCGGACGAAATTGGACGCGTTGCTCTGCCTTTGGCAGCCTATGTCCGCTTTGCTTCCGTACTGACGAAATTGGCTACACCAAACCTTCCACCGCGTAGCCTCCAAGCTCCCAACTCCTTCCTCCTGGCTCCCTTGCGTAGCGACGCCGCTCCCGGCGTCGGGCAGGGCAAACCTTTGCTTACCTCGCCCCGCTGCCCTAGGCCGCTAGCCGATGTCCATCTGCGGGTGTTTGAGCCTGGGATTACAGGTCGGGACGATTTTGGATTGTTCGTTCCTTCGCCATCCGGGCGCGCCAGGCTTCGATGGCGGCGTGGTCGCCGGAAAGCAGGACCTCGGGCACGAGCCGGCCTTCGAACTCCGCCGGCCGGGTGTAGTGCGGCGCTTCCACGAGCTTGGGATCGGTGAATGATTCGTGCTGGGAGGAACCTTCGTCACCGAGCACACCGGGAATGAGGCGCGTCACCGCATCGATCAGAACGGCGGCGGCAATGGCTCCATTGGTGAGCACGTAGTCACCGATGGACCACTCTTCATCGACGAGGGCCTCCACCACGCGATGGTCGATCCCCTCGTAATGACCGCAGAGGATGAGAAGGTGAGGGAACCCCGAGAGCATGACCGCGTCGGATTGCCGGAAGGGGCGACCCTGCGGCGTCATGAGGAGCACGCGCGTCTCCGGTCGCCGCAACTCGCGGACGGCGGCGAAGAAAGGCTCCGGTTTCATGACCATGCCGGGGCCACCTCCGTAGGGCAGGTCGTCGACCTTGCGATGCCGGTCGGTCGTCCAGTCGCGGAGGTCGTGGAGGTGCAATTCGAGGTGCCCGGCCTCTTGCGCCCGCTTCATGATGCTGTGCTGCAGCGGGGCGCCGCAAATCTCGGGGAAAATGGTCAGGACATCGACCCTCACGAGAAAGAAACGGCTATTCGAGGTCGTCGCCGGAGTTATCTTCCCCGGCGGTTTTGCCGCGGAGTTTGGCTTCGATGAACCCATCCAGGTCACCGTCCATGACGGTTCGGACATCGCCGACGCTGTGGCCGGTTCGGAGGTCCTTCACCATTTGGTAGGGCTGAAAGACGTAGGAGCGGATTTGGTTTCCCCAGCCGATTTCGCCCTTCTCGCCATACATTTGCTCCATCTCGGAGCGTTTCCGGTCTTCCTCGATCTGAATGAGCTTCGATTTCAGGATCCGCAGAGCGGTCTGCTTGTTTTTGAGCTGGCTGCGCTCGGCGCTGCAGTGGATTCGGATTCCGGAAGGTTTGTGGACGAGATGGACGGCGGTCTCGACCTTGTTCACGTTTTGGCCGCCTTTGCCGCCGCTGCGGGCGGTGGTGATTTCGAGGTCTTTCTCGTCGATTTCCACCTCGGTGCCGTCATCGATCTCGGCGGTGCAGTCGACACTGGCGAAGGACGTGTGACGCTTCTTTGCCGAATCGAAGGGTGAGATTCTGACGAGGCGATGGACGCCGCGCTCGGTGTTGAGGTTGCCGAAGGCGTAGGGTCCCAGGATGCGCAGGGTGGCGGATTTGGTCCCGACTTCTTCCCCTGGCTGATGTTCGACGAATTCGGTCTCGAAACCTCGGCGTTCGGCCCAGCGCTGGTACATGCGCAAGAGCATGTCGGCCCAGTCGCAGGCTTCGGTGCCGCCGGCGCCGGCGTTGATTGTGAGGAAACAGTTGGCGCCGTCGTGCGGACCGCTCATGAGAAGCTGGAGCTCAAAGGTATCCAACTCTGTTTTGATCCGTGGATACTCACGCTGGAGTTCGGCGATCGAATCGGCGTCGCCGGCGTCGGCCATTTCGCGGAGGACCATGAGATCCTCCACGGCGGTGGAGAGCTCTTTGTAGGGGACGAGCTTGGATTTGATGGCGGAGACCTGATCGATGACGTTCTGGGCGGCATCTTTGTCATCCCAGAAGCCCGGAGCGGTCATGCGCTCCTCGAGGTCAGCCAGTTCCCTGGTGAGCTTGGCGTGGTCAAAGATACCTCCGGAGTTCACCCAAGCGGCCCTTGAGGGCCTGGGTATTGAGGGCTTGAAGGTCGACGGATTGAGAGTCGTTGCTCACCATGGATACAAAAGTGTTCTTTATTTTTTGGAGGAGAACAATAATTTGCGCTCAGGCAGCGTCAAATCGTGCACACCCTGACAGGTGGAGAAGGTCATGGCAACTCTATTGCGCACGTCGCGGCTCACCGAAACCAGCTTGATCGTTCATTGGTGCAGCGATCAGCGCGGGTTGGTGAAGACCGTGGCGAAAGGTGCGCTTCGCCCGAAGAGTCCCTTCGCCGGGAAGCTGGATCTTTTTTTCGAGGCCGAGCTGGTCTACATCCCGAGCCGCAGCAGTGACCTGCACACGCTGAAGGAGGTCTGCGTCGTGAACCCCCGGGAGCGGATCCGGAAGTGCTACGAGTCGACGTTGGCGGCCTCTTACTTCGTGCAGTGGATCGAGACCGTTGCGGAGCGAGAGACGCCGATCCCGGAGTTGGCGGCGCTTCTCCGGCGGGCGCTGGATTATCTCGGGAAGCAGTCGCCGACCGTGAAGGCGGTGCGCCACTTTGAGCGGGAACTGGCTCGTGCCCAGGGGATTTTGGACGATGCCGCGGATCCGGTGGAGACGTTGGAGGGGCTGTTCGGGTCGATTCCCAAGACGCGGACGGAGCTCTACCGACGTTTGGAGCCGGAGACGGCGCCGGGGCGAGTGAAGGGGCCGTCAGGCGGATGATCGTTGAATTGACTGGGCCTACCCGGGTTGTAGAATGAAGACTTTGGCGTGTGCGTGAGTCACACGAACACCTCCCATCCCACCTCACCCATGATGTTTCCCGTGAAGCCGGCGAGGGCCGTAGCCGCCCTCGTTTTCCTCTGCACCGCTGGAGTCGGCGGTCAAACCGTCGAAGTCAACGGCATCGCCGCCGTGGTGAACAACAAACCGATCACCCGCTCGGAGGTGAGAAACGCGGCCCAGATGCAAATCCGGTTGCTCGTGATGGAGCGGAAGGTCCGGTCGCGGGAGGCGCTGGAAGCCCGGGCGAAGGAGATCGAGACGAATGCGCTGCAGGACCTGATCGACAAGGAATTGATCCTCGATGAGTTCCGGCAGTTGGGCGCATCGATTCGGAAGCAGAACATCGACGAAGCAGTGAACCGGGTCATCCGGGAGCGTTTCGACAACGATCGCCAGCAGTTTTTGGGCGAGTTGAAGGACAATGGTCTGACCATTCAGCAGTTCCGCCAGATTCAGGAAGAGAACATCATCGTGCAGGCGATGCGCTCCAGGAATGCGAACGTCGGCGACGTCATCGTCACACCCTTCGAGATTCAGGAGTTTTACCGGAGCAATCAGGAACTGTTCGCGGACGAGGGCTTCGTGAAGCTGAGGACGATCACGATTCCGAAGGCCGGTGGCGCGGCGGGTGCAGCCGGTCAGGAGGTTCTGGCGGAGGAGATCCAGCAGAAACTGTCTTCCGGAGCGGAGTTCGGCGCCATGGCGCGCATGTATTCGCAGGACAGCGGTTCGAAGAAGGGAGGGCTGCGTGGCACGTTCGCACGGGCTGACCTGAATTCGGACCTGGCCGAGGCGGCGTTTACCATTCCAGTGCAGACCGTGAGTGAGGTCCTGGATTTGGGCGACAACTACACGATCATCTACGTCGACGCCCGGGATCTCGGCGAAGTGGCGCCGCTCGAAGAAGTGGCCGAGGAAGTCCGGCGGCGCGTGTTGCAAAACAAGCGTCAGGAAAAGGTCGAGGCCTGGCTGGTACGGCTTCGCGACAAGGCGAACATTCGCATCTATTGAGCGTGCCGCGCTCGTTCCAGGAGGACATGGAGGTCCTTAATATCTACCTGTCGGCCGGACACAACTTCTTCGGGCACTACGGCAAGCCACCCGGGAACGAGCCGATGATCGAGGTGAGCGAGGCCCAGTGCGTCGCGGGCAAGGGATTGGTGGGCGATCGCTTTTTCGACTACAAACCGGATTACAAGGGGCAGGTCACCTTCTTTTCCCTGCCGGTGTTCGAAGACTTGTGCCGGGAGTTTGGCGTGACCGGCGTGGCCCCCTCGGTCTTCCGGCGAAACGTGCTCGTCGATGTGCCCGACCTCAGTCCGTTGATCGGTGAGCGGTTTGCCGTTCAAGGGATCGAATTCGAGGGGACGGAAGAGTCGAAGCCCTGTTTCTGGATGAACCAGGCGTTTGCCGAAGGCGCAGAGGAAGCCATGAAAGGGCGGGCAGGGCTCAGGGCGCGAATCCTAAGCGACGGCGTGCTGCGGTCGGCCGCGAAGGTGATCGGTGATGAAAGCCGGTTGGGTTAGCGCGGTCGTGCTCGCCGGTGGGCGGTCGCGGCGGATGGGGCGGGACAAAGCCGGAGTCCTCGATCCCGTCAGCGGACGGTCGCTCCTCGATCTGCAGTTGGCGAAGCTGCGGTCGCTGGCGCCCCTGGAACTGATGGTGTCGCGGCAGGCCGGCCAGGTGGTGAATTTGCCGGAGGAGGTCCGAGTGGTCGAGGATGCCGTGCCGGATCGAGGTCCGCTGGCGGGATTGGTGGCGTGTCTGACGGCGGCGCGCGGGGAGTGGCTGCTGGTTTTGGCGGTTGATTTGCCGCGGATGGAGGAGGCCTATCTTGAGCGGTTGATGGAGGCGTGTTGCGCGGGAGGGAGGATTCAGGGCGCGGTGCCGAAGCGGGAAGGCCGGTGGGAACCGCTGGCGGCGGTTTATCCGGTGGATCTCGCGGGGATGGCGGCGGAACGGTTGGCCCGGGGCGAATTGGCGATGCAGGGTTTCGTGAACGAAGCCTGGGAAGCGGGCCGGGTCGCCGAAGTGCGTGTGAGCCGGGACGAAGAGGTGCTCTTCAGGAATGCGAACGCGCCCGGGGATTTGGCGTAGGGAGAAGCACGAAGGATCGTCAGTCCCCGGCCAGCACTTCCCGGTGCTTCTCGAACGCCAGTCTGGCTTCGGTCCGGTTGCCGGTGGCGAGGTGGGCGTGAGCCAGGTTCATCCAGGCGTGGGGATGAGCGGGGTCGTATTTCACCGTTTTCTCGAAGGCGATGACCGCTTGGCGAGGTTGTTCCTGACTCATCAGGATGAGACCGAGGAGGAACCAAGCCCGGGCATTTCGAGGCTCCAGCTGCAGACTGCGCTTGGCGGCGGACTCGGCGGCTTCGATTTCACCGAGTTTGCTCTTCACATGGGCTCGAAGCAGGAAGGCTTTTGGGTCTTTGGGTGTGAGCTTGGTGACTTGAGCCAGGGATTCGTCCGCGGCCTCGAAGTCTTCGGCATCGATTTGGGTCTGAGCCAGGAGCAACCAGGCTTCGGGACGGTCAGGCCGGGTGTCGACCGCGCGTTCGAGCGCTTCCCTGGAGGTATCCCGGTTCAGTGCCGCTTCGGCACTGGCCAAAAGCAGCCAAAGCGACCCCGCCTCCGGCTGAAGGGCCGCGGCGCGCTGGTAGTAGGTGAGGGCTTCCTGCTCCGAACCAAAATGAAAGCTGACTAGGCCTAGCAGCGCCCAGACTTCTGGCGCGCGAGGGTATTCCCGGCTCAAAAGGAGGAGCTGCCGGGCCGCCGTTTCGTAACGGCCCTCGTACAGGTCCCGGTAGGCTGTTACCAGCCGCGAATCCTGGCCGATGTCGCGGGCGGGAAAGGCATCCAAGCGGCTCAGCGGAAGGGGTTGAGAGGGGAGGCGTTCCTCGAGGGTGCGGAAGTGGGTGACGGGAGCGGCAAAGGTCGTCCATTCGTCTAGGGGCAGGCTCATGGCCGCGAAGGCCACGATTCGGCCCTCAAGGTCGAGGATGGGCGAACCGACCGCTGCTCTGGAATCCTGACCCGTGACGGTCAGCCAGGGGCCGACGGCTTGTTCATCCTTCGGTTGAACGACGGCATCGGCGAGCAACAAGCCCCTCTTTGGACTCATCGCCACGACGGCTACTGGTGTTTCCTGGGTCAGATCGAGGGCGGGGCCGAGGATTTCGATGGCCTGCACTTCATCGGCGTCGGCCTGGAGGAGGAGGATGCCGTGCTTGAGGTCGCGCTTCCAGACCCCGGAAATGCGGTAGGCTTTACCCAAACCGTCGACCGCGGTGATGTATGCGACCTGGTCATCGAATTCGGGAGGAACCAGGGAAGCGTCCGCGAGGACGACACCGGAGTCCTGAATGAAGGCTCCGGCTCCCGAAGCGATTTCCAAGCCGAATGCGTCGTAGACGCGCAGCAGCAGCACGCCGTTGACGACTTTGCGAGCAACCTTGAGAAGCGGCGAGGCGTCGCTCGGTTCGTCCGGGGCCGGCCCGGATTCCGGCGTTGGGGGGACGATCCAATCCGGTTGATTGCCCGGGAACGAGAAGGGACTGACGTAGTTTTCGTCGTCGAGAGGGCGGAACCAGTTCTCGGGATTGACCGGCGCCGGGGCGGAGGAAGGCGAGGAAGGGGGTGGGGACGGTTCGGTGGAGCGATCCGCCAGAGAAGAGGAAGGGGCGGGTTCGGCTTTCGGCTCCGCTCCTGAGGGGTCGTTCGAGCCTTCGTCGCTGGAGGAACTGCCGTCCGAGGGAGCGGCTTTCCCTTCCTCCTGAGCGACTTCACCCGCGGGAGATGAATCCGTTTCCTCGCCCGTCAAAAGGGCCGCGGGCGCGTGGGGAAGTCCCATAGGAAAAATCGCCAGCATGAGCAGGGCGATTTGGGCAGCCTCAAAATTCAGTCGTTTCATTCCCGCCTAGGGCGCGTTCCGGTCCCGTTTCAATGGTGACCATCCTCGGGGAATTCGGGGAAAGCGGCGCTCTTCGGAGGCGTCGACAGGTTCCCCGGCTTCCGGGTTGGTTTCGGGCGCGGGCATGAGGTCTTGAATATCGCTTGGCAAATCATCCCCTTCCATTTCAGCGAGAAGCCTTTGAGCCGCGGCCTCGTAGACGGCAACCGACGTGGGCTTTCCTTTCTCGCGGTAGTAGGCCGCGGCTTTCACGAGCGACCGAAGCCGAATCCGGTCGATTCTCCGCAAAAGGTGCCTGGCTTCCGGCACTTTGTCACTCTTCGGATGCTGAATGATGAAGTATTCGAAGGCGAGTTGCGCGCTTTCGAGGGTGACGTGGTGGGCGCCTTCCTCGATGCCCTCCAGGTAGTCGAGGTAAGCGATTTGGAAATCGGCATCGTCGACGTAATCGCTGGAGGCATAGTCGTCGAGGATGATGCCCAGGGCGTTCCTTGCGGCTTCCAGGTCGCCCTCCTGGTGGTAGCTGGCAGCGATCAAGAAACAGGTTTTCGGGGCGAACTCCGAGTGTTTGGCGTTGGTGAGGATGACCCGGAGCATGTTCCGGATCACCTCGGGTTCTGGCAGTTCGAAAGGAAGCTGAGCGCGGGGATTTCGTTTCAGGTAAGTGGTTTTTCGAAGGGCGTCGCTGGCGAGTTCGTACTCAGCTCGCAAGGCGGGCAGGAAAAGATCGCTGGCCCGGAAGTCGGTGATGACCTTTTGGTAAGCGTTGAAGGCCTTCTCGTATTCCTTGTTGGACTGGTAGAGGTAGCCAATCCGGAATTGCGCGGTGGGGGCGATCCGTGACCGCCGGAAATGCTTGAGCACCAACCGGTATTTGGCGAGGGCGCTCGAAAGCCGGCCTTGAAGCTCGAGGCGCTGGCCTTGGTCGAAAATCTCCTGCGCTTTCCGGTCCCCTTGACGGGCTGGGTCAAGCGCCAGGGCGGGTAGCGTCAGGGAAAAAGCGAGGGCGATGGAAAGGAGGGCGGGAAGACCAGCCAAAAACGGCATGGAGAGCGTCGACGTCCTCTTTCCGTTCCTCATCAGAGCGTGGGAAGGCCTCCAGCGTCGCTGAATCCGCCATCGCCGCCTGACGAAGGTGGCCGGGGCCGGAAAAACTGAGAGATTTTCTCGCTCGACTGTTTCCCGTAAACGACGGTGCCCAGCGTGACGTGCAACGCGATGCGCTGAATCGGGCTTTCCACCTCGACCTCGGCACCGGGGTAAAGATTCTCGATGAGACCTGAATTGGGTCCCTCGACGTCGACGTGGACGACGTCCTCTTCGTCCGCGATGGTGTAGCCGAAGCTGACGATCTCGCGGCCGGTGTTTCTGAAAACGACGCTGTAAAGGAGGTTCTCCTCGTCGATGATCTCACTCTTCACCCGGACAGCGATGGGGTGGTTTTCGAACTGGATCCGCTTCGTGTAGAGGGTGGTGCACCCCGTGAGGAAGACGAGTAACAGGCCGGAAGCCACGCATGCAGCAAGGCTGCGACGAGCGGGACGAGTCGAATTCAGGGCGGCGAGAAGCGTGGCTTTCATGACGAAGTATCGGGAAGTAAGGGCGGGGAGGATCGTGCGTGAGGAGAAAGGTCGATCCGGCGGGATCGATCAGTAGCGGACCTTCACGCCCACGTTCCAGAGTCCAAGTTCGCCCTTGCCCAGCCCTCCGCCCGGAAGGTCGTGGATGTAGAGCCAGCGGTATTCCCCGTAGAGGCTGACGTATTCGCTGACGTCGAACTCGATGCCGGCGAAGACCTGGTAGGCCATGCTGAGCTCGGAGCTGGCGTCAAAATTGGTGACGGATGTCGGCGTGACGATTTTGCTGTTACGCGCACCCGAGTAGGAGGGTCCGAGACCGACGCCGATGTAGGGGTGGAAAGCCGCCATGAAGGGGCCGACTTCGCGTTCCTGATCGCTCAAGTCGAGGGCCAGGATGGCGTTGAACATCAAGCTCAGGTGGTAGACCTCGGCGCTGGCGGTGGAGACGCCAAACTCGCCGGTGGCGTTGAAATCGTAGCCGGTGTAGAAAAATTCGGCCTCAACCGACGGACGGAAGGGATAGGGAGTCTGGAATTCGTAGCCGAATTCGCCGCCGATGAACCAGCCCGTCTCATCGTTCGGGCTGAATCGTTCGAGCTGCTCGTTTTGGGTGTTGATGTTCTGGCGGGAGTTGATCCCACCGAAGAGACCCAGGTAAGCTCCGTGAGGCCGGGCGACGCGTTTCGTGGAAACGGTGTCAAAGTAAACTTCATCGGCCGACGCGTCATGGACGGGAGCCCCAAAAGCGAAGGCCGCGATGAGCGAAGCGGCGGCGGAAGTGAAAAAGTTGCGAGTGATCATAAGAAGAGTGAATTGCGACGTGACACCGTCAGAGGGCCAGATATCATGCGTGCAGCCTGCCCGTCGAATAAACAAATGCTACGATTTTGCAACATTAATTCGCTAGGCAAGCGTTGGCCAAGCACGTAAATCGCAACTTATGAGGTGGCATCCCGCGCGCGTCCCTGACATTTTTCTAATTCCTGGCCGATGGAAACCGCTTTCCGAGGCTTGGATCGCGGTGGCGCTTCTCGCCGTCGCGTCGCCTGTTTTCTCCGCTCCCGAGTTCGGCTCCGTCTCTTTCACGGCGCCTTCAGGGAATCTCAACTCCGCCGTTGGAAATCTTTTCGGGAAGCTCAACGTCACCGTCGGTGGCTCAGGGACGCGGTTGAGCTACATCGAGGGGCGATTTGTCCACTTTACCGGTCCTGGGAAATGGGATTTCCAGCGTCAGGTGGTGTTTCGGGAGTTGGCAGGTGACCACTTGGTCCGCCAGAACGGCAACGGCGGGGTTTACGAGGTTCTCGTGCGCTTTCCGCAGGGACTTTCGGCGGGAACCTACCGGCTGTATTCGCTAGGCCTTTTCGATGCCGCCAGTCAGGGCTCGACGCGTTTTGCCGAGCCTCAGGATCTGGAGGGTGAGGCGCCGGTGGAACCGACGTTGGGCACGGGGATTGGCGCGACGATTTCGAGATCCGGGTCGTCCGGTGGTCTTCCTGCGCCAAGTGGCGACGCCGACCCGCCCCAAATCCAGCAAGTGACTTTCAATCCGCCCCGGGTCGACGTGACGTCAAGGAGCGCCTTCGTCGATGTGACGATCAGCGCGACAGACAACCAGTCGGGGCTCGATTCGCTGAATCTGTGGCTGGCTTCGCCGCAGGGAACGCTCGTTTCCGATTTCGCCTCGGGGGCGGAATCGCTCGTTGGAGGACAACTCGGGAACGGGTCGTTTTACCTTCGTCTCCGGGTGCCTCAGGGGAGCGATGCCGGTTACTACAACATCGAAGGGCTCTTCAACTCGGATCGCGCGGGAAATTTCGTGGCGGCGCCCGTCGAGGGTCTGGCTTCGTTGACGGTGACAAAGGGAGACAGCGACGGCGATGGCACGCCCGGGGTCGACGATGCCTTCCCGTTCGATGAGACGGAAACGTCCGACAACGACGCCGATGGCACCGGGGACAACGCGGATTTGGACGACGACAACGACTCTTTCGAGGATGTGTGGGAGCGCCGCTGGGGGCTGGATCCCTTGGTGGCCGACGATCCGGAATCGGACCTCGATTTCGACGGTCTCAATCTGATGGCGGAATACATGCGGGACCTCAATCCGGGTTCGGATGACACGGACGCCGACGGATTTCAGGACGCAGCGGAAATCGAAGCGGAAACCGATCCCCGGGCCGAGGGAAGCACGCCAGCCCGGCTGGGCCTGATTCGCGATGCCGAACCCGGCGGCAGCGAGGCCACGCTGAAGTTCTACTCGAAGAAGAACACGACCTACCGTTTGGAGAGTTCATCGGACCTGGTCCGGTGGACGACCGAGGCAACGGGCATTCCCGGGAACGGGCGGGCCATCGAGCGCGGCATCCCGCGCGGGACAGGCGGCGCCGGCGAGAAGTTCTACCGGTTTGTGGAGGAGTAAAGTCGGCGAGGGAGAAGAGGCGCTCGAAGGGGGGCGTGCGCTGTAGCGACGCCGCTCCTGGCGTCGGGCGGGGCGGGCTGCGTTCGGTTGGGGGAGCTGCCCGAAGGCGGGAGCGCCTTTCGCTACTTTGAGGAGAGACGGAGGGAGGCTTGGGCTTCCTTGGTGAGGAGAGGGGTGGTGGCGGCTTTGCCTTCGGCGAGGTCTTTGAGCAATTGGAGCGCTTCCGGGGTCTTGGTGCGTTCGAGGGCGTGGATGGCGCGGATACCTTGCAGTTCGCTGCGCTCGAGGCCGACGGGGGGCGGGCGTTCCCAGAGGCTCAAGAGGGTTTCGAGGCGAAAACGGACTGCGGGATCGGACTGGTTCTCGATGGCTTTTCGAACCTCGTCAGCGACGGGTGGCCCCAGGCGCTTGAGCGTGGCGCTGGCCTGAGCGCGCTCGGTCAGGGAAGGGCTGGCGAGCTGCTCGATGGCGCGACGGGCTTCCGCTTCGAGGGCGTCATCCCGGGGAGGGGCCAGCTCGGCCGGGGTCACCAAGCGATTGCGCAGGAAGGGGACGGCGACGGATGGGGCGCGGGAAAAGGCGATGATCGCGTCCAACGCGTCACTGGGAGCTCCTCCCAGGTCGTTCCAGCGGGTCTCCAGTTCTGTTTCGGTGAGTTCGATGGATTTGTCCGGAGGCTCTGGAGCCGGAGGCATGGGCAGGGCTCCTTCGAGCAAGCGAACGGTGGCCTCCTGCGCCTGCTCATTCGATGCCGCGGCGACAATCCCCCCCGAGCGGCTGATCGCCAGGCGCCGGGGCGTGAATCCATCGCCTTTCAGCGTTGCCAGGACCTCGCCGGTATCGAGCGAGCGAAACGTGAGGTCCTTGTCTTCCTGAAGAAGCAGGGCGCTTCCATCGGGTGTGAACGCGAGGCAGCGGGCGGTCGATGGGAATTCGTACAGGGTTTCGCCGCTGACGGCTTCCAGGACCTCGACCCGCTTGCCGCCGGCGAGGGCCAGAAAGCGGCCCTTTGGTGAAAAAGCCAGGTCGGGGTAATCCTCGGTGGGCCGGGTCCATTTCCTCTCCGTTTTGCCGGACTCGAGGGAAGCGAGGGCGAAGTTCGTGTCGCGGTCGGCGCAGGCAATCCAGGGGCCCCGCGGCGAGACAGCGATGGAGGAGATTTCGGAGAGCCCGCCGGGTCGAAACGCGGAAATCTCCCGGTTCGTCTCCAGATCCCAGACGGTGATTTTACCGTCCCAAGAAGACCAGATGAGGCGTTTGGCGTCCGGGGCAAAGGCGATGGACGAGGTGGAAGCGAGCCCTTCCTCGGGACCGATGCCCCTCCAGTTTTCTCCGTCGCTGACGAAGGCGGGAAACGGGGTATTGACGCCGGCCCAAGCGAGTTGGGTTCCGTCCGGGGAGAAGACGAGGATGCGGCCGGAGCCATCGCCGGTGACGCCGCGGGGCTGGCCTCGGCCGGGGGGATTCGGGGGCGGTCCGAATTGGAAGAGCACTTTGCCCGTCCGGGAGCTTCGGACCTGGATCGCGGAGGTGATGGCGAAGGTCCGGTCAAAGGCTCGGCCCATGGTGGCGCCTCCGAGGGCGAGGCGTTCACCGTCCGGGGAGAGAGCCAAGCCCAGGATAGGAATGGAGTAGGTTTGCCCAGGGAGCGAAGAGGAAGCGTCGCCGGAGACCTCTGGCGGAGTTTGAGCCCCTGCGACAAGGAG
>CAZCRA010000108.1:0-12334 GCA_964500945.1 uncultured Verrucomicrobiales bacterium
CGTCGCCTCCAAGACTTTCTCCGCGCTCACCCGATCCTCGCCGTGGACCGGCGTTTCGTGGAGCGCGCGGATGGCGTCTACTGGGCCTACTGCATCGAATACGACGAAGCGCCCGTCCGCCCTCCGGTCTCGTCCGCGAAAGGTCCCGCCAAAGACGCGGAACGCATCGACTACAAGGAAATCCTCAGCGAAGAGGATTTCATCACCTATGTGAAACTGCGGGACTGGCGAACCGAGGAGGCACAATTCCGTAGGCCGGACATTCTTGTCTGGCCATGAACGTGGTTGATTTATCTAAATAGGCCAGACAGGAATGTCCGGCCTACGCGAGGGAAACAATTTACGCGACGCGCACGATGTGGAACCTGCCCGCTCCCGAAGGATTCCGTGGCTTGGATCCTTCCTTGCCGGTGACGATCCGGCATCGCCATCTGCCGCATTGGCGGCAAGAGGGCGCGACCTATGCCGTGACGTTCCGTCAAGCGGATGCGCTTCCGCAACGCCGGATCGAGGAACTGCGGCGGTTGCGCCAGGATTGGGAAGAGCGGAACCCGGAACCGCACGATGACGCGGCGTGGGCCGCGTATGCGCGGGAGTTCACCCGGCGGGTCAATGCGTGGCTGGATGAAGGAGCGGGAAGCTGCGTCTTCCGGGAGCGGGGCGCGGTGGACGTTCTCGCCGCGGCGCTGACCAAATTTCACGGACAACGTTACCACACGGGCGCTTACGCCATCATGCCAAACCATGTGCATCTGGTGATCCGGCCGTTTCCTGGGGAAGATCTGGGGCTGCTGCTCAAAGGCATCAAGGGCGCGGTGTCCCGGGAGATCCAGCGTCGCGCCGGGACCACGGGGGAAACGCTGTGGCAAGAGGAGAGTTTTGATCGGATCATTCGGGACGAGGAGCATCTCGCCCGCGTGATCGCTTACACCGGAACCAATCCAGAAAAAGCCGGTCTCGGCCGCGAGCGAGATTGGCGATGCTGGATCGCGCCCGAATGGGCGGCGGCCGGTTGGGGATTTGAGATCATCAAGCCGTCGGATCCATCGGAGTTCGTAGTGTAGGCCGGACATTCTTGTCTGGCTACCAGCGCAGATTTTGCTTGGCCAGACAGGAATGTCCGGCCTACGAGGGAAGGAGCGGATCGAGCAAAGAAAGCCAAATCATCATCCCGCTTCGCTGTCACCGTCACGGTAACCAGTGAAACACGCGTGGTATCGTCTGCTGAGTGAAGGGCATGAGCGCAGGAAGGCGGATCAGGATGCCGGCCCTAAAGCGACCGTTTCAATCAAAAGCGCGCGCGGCACAGGACCCAAAGCTCTCACGCGTGAACGATCGCGCGCGGCCCCGGCTGTTCTTTCTCATCGCTGCGCCAGATCCACGTGACCCGGTGGCCGCCACACGTCATTTGAGCCAATTTCCACGCGCGCCCGGACTTCTTTTCTCATCGCCGCGAAGGTTCCACGCGCTCCCGAACCGATTCGCTTCCGGGACGGCTCGGGCAAACGGGATTCATCCATGAAAGTGGGAAGAAAACGCTTGCGCGTCCACGGATATGTTCCAAAAGGGGAGTGAATATTTAACAGGACCTAATTCCTCTTCGCGAATCTCCATCAGCCCGGCGCCTCGGCCGCATTGACGGAAACCAGCCTGAATCGTTACGTCGATCTCCTGTGCGACGCCAACCAGCGCTTCATCGATACCGTGCGCGAGGAGGAGGAATCCATGGTCGGTCATCTCGGCGACGAAATCCCGCCGATGCGCGACATCAAACAGACCCTCGCGGAGCGCGTCAGGCTGATCCTCGAGATTTTGGATTACTTCGCCAACAAGGGCCGTCAGCCCTATGCCCGGATCATGGAGCACTGCCAAGAAATTCTCACGGAAATCCGCGCCGTCCAAAAGGCCCGCTCCACCCGCTCCAAAATAGCGGTCCAGACCGCCGAAGGCATTTCGGCGTAAGCCCCCTCGTCAAGCCTCACCCACCCCTCCGAGGCGCCCCTTCCCCATTTTCCTTGAACGACTCCCCGGTTGACGCTATCAAGCGGGCGTTATGGCAAGACCCGTTACCCTTTTCACCGGACAGTGGGCCGATCTGGACTGCGCCACCATGGTTCAGAAAGCCAAGGAATTTGGCTACGATGGCGTCGAACTGGCGTGCTGGGGAGACCACTTCGAAGTCGACAAGGCCGACGCCGCTTACTGCGAATCGAAACGCCAGCTCCTGGCCCAGCACGGCATGCAGGCTTTCGCGATTTCCACGCATCTCGTCGGACAGGCCGTCTGCGACAACATCGACGAGCGTCATAAGCAAATTCTGCCGGATTACGTGTATGGCGACGGCGAACCTGAAGGCGTCCGGCAGCGGGCGGCCGAAGAAATGAAGCGCACTGCCCGCGCCGCGCGTGAGTTCGGCGTCAGTGTGGTGAATGGCTTTACGGGAAGTTCCATCTGGCACCTGTGCTACAGCTTCCCGCCGAACCTCCCGGGCCAGATCGACCGGGGCTACGAGGATTTCGCCAATCGTTTCGGCCCGATCATGGACGAATTTCAGTCAAACGGCGTGAAGTTCGGACTCGAGGTTCACCCCACGGAGATCGCCTTCGACATTGCCTCTGCGGAGCGCGCACTCTCGGCGATCGGAAACCATCCGGCCTTCGGCTTTAACTACGATCCGAGTCACTTCGGCTATCAGGGCGTCGATTACGTCGAGTTCATCTACAAATTCGCCGACCGGATCTTTCACGTCCACATGAAGGACGTCGCCTGGAGCGAGACCCCGACCGAAGCGGGCGTGTTCGGTGGGCACGTCGATTTTCATGACCGGCGGCGGTTCTGGGATTTCAAATCGGTTGGCCGGGGTGATATCGATTTCGAAGGGGTGATCCGCGCGCTCAACGACATCGGCTACACCGGGCCGCTTTCCGTGGAATGGGAAGACGGCGGCATGGACCGGGAACACGGAGCCACCGAGTCGGCATCCTTCATCAAGAGCCTCGATTTCCCTCCGTCGAACATCGTTTTCGACGCCCAGTTCGATAAAGAAAAGCAGGCCTGACGTCCCCGGCAAACGTCGTCGGCTGCGTTTGCCGGCCCGATCAGAGTTTTCTGCGCACGATCCCCCCACGAACACCGTCAAAAAGCGCATGAGCGTCCTTTCCAAAGTCTCCTGGATCTCTGCCGCGACACTCCTCATTCCGTCGGCCGCGTTTTACGTCGTCATCCTCCCGCTTTTCTCGTGGGTTCCGGACCGGGAAGTGCCAGAGAATCTCGCCAACCTGGAGCAATCGATCGTGCTGGACCTCAAAAAGCAGGTCGTCTATGGCTTTGAAAAGGACGACTTGGTGCACAAATACCTCGCCGTGACGGGCCGAACCGCCAATCCCACTCCACCAGGAGGCTTCAAGATCGTATGGAAAGCGCGCGACTACCACAGCCGGGAGTATGACGCACCGATGCCCTTCTCGATGTTCTTCGTTCCGGAGCGGGGCATTGCCATCCATGGGAGCCAAGCGATCCCTTGGCGCTGGCGCTACAATGATTTGATGCCGGGCATGCCGAAAGGTTCGGGCGGCTGCGTCAGCCTCACAAAACGGAACGCCGAGATCCTGTTCGATTGGGCGAAGATTGGAACCCCGGTGGTCGTCGTTAGCGGTCTGGACAAAGGGACTGAGTGAGCGCTTTCAACGCCCGGCAGGGAGCTTAGGTCTGGCGCAAATCGTAAGCACTGCCTCGTTTACTGAGAGCCGGGAGACCGCTTGCTGAACAGGCGAGGGATGAAACCCGTCCGATTGCTTGTAGGGAATTCTGGCGATACGTTGCCTCGAATTCACTCTCACAAGTCATGTCATTCCTTCATCACACGTCCTCAGCTTCCCTGAAACGCCGGCTTCAAAGACGACCATTCCTCGCCCTCGCCCTCGCATTCTTATTCCTTTTCCCCGTTGCGGCTTCCCTCGAGGCCAGCCAGAAAGCCGACAAGGTTCTAGTGCAGAAGTCGGCCCGGAAAATGCACCTCTTGAGAGACGGCAAAATCTTCAAGACTTACCGGATTTCCCTCGGCGCCAATCCGGTGGGCCATAAGCAGCAACAGGGAGATAGCCGGACTCCGGAAGGCACCTACGTGCTCGATTACCGGAACCGGCACAGCAAATTCTACAAATCGATCCACCTCTCGTATCCGAACGCCGAGGACCGTGCCAACGCCCGCCGCCGCGGCGTGAACCCGGGGGGTGCGATCTTCATTCACGGCTCCCCAAACGACGTGACCAACGGTATCGCTCAGTCGTTCATGAAGTCCACGGACTGGACGGACGGCTGCATCGCCGTGAACAATTCCGAAATGGATGAGATCTGGCGACTGGTAAGGGACGGAACTCCGATCACGATCGAGCCCTGAGGTAACGCTGGCCGCCGTGTATATCTGCGGGCCTGTTGGCCGGGCCGGTTCAGGCCTCCTTCGATTCGTCCTCTTCCGCCTTAGCTGCCCCTTCGGCCCTTTCCGCCTCCGGCTGTTTTAGTGCGGTGGTAATGACTTCGATGCCGGGGGTCGCCAGAATCCGTTTCATGACCTCTTCCGCTCCCTCGGTCTCGTACTTCAGGCAGTCCAACTTCGACGAGTGCTCGGCGCCGTTTGCGTCCTTCCATTTGACGAGCGAAAACCCCTGATTCTCCCAGCGCCGGTTATCGAGCTGAAAGATGCTCGTGAACGGGACCCGGTCGCCATTTGGGAAGGTCACCGACTCGCGGTCGGCCGTCAGTTTGCGGTTCCGGGAAAAGTAGGCCGTCCCAAGGAAACCCAGAGCGCCCAGCACGAAAAGCGTGCCGTAGACGAGTTGCTCGGTGATTTTGGAAGGCGTGATCTTCTGGCTCTTTTTAGGGGCCTCGTAGTAATCGTTCGCCTCGGCGTAGTCTTTCCACGGCGGCGGATCCTCTTTCGCCCACCCAAAATAGGCCGCCACTTCCTCCCAACGCATCTCCTCGGTGAGATCCGGGTTGTTCTTGATGACCTTTTCCCATTCATCGACCGCCCGCTTCCACGAGGAACTGGAGGTCTCCTCGGTCAATAAATCATACTGCGCGTTGTAGGCGCGGTATTCCTCGTAGAGCTTGGCGCGTTTCGGGTAAGTGTAGGTGCCGTCGTAAAAAAACCATCCGGCGATGGCGAAGCAGATGATGCCCGGCAGAACCGTTCGCCGGTAAAACCAACCAGTTACCTCGCTGGTGACGGTGTCGGGAGATTGGGGAGACGCTTCCATGGTTTTCGCGCACACCTTGAAGAAACCCGCGCCGCCTGCGAGAAAAAAATCCAGGTCTTTTCGCAAAGGCGAAGCTCGCTCTTACTCCGTCTCTTTTTAGAGCCGTCCGGCGAGCAGCTCACGCTGAAACACCATCTCTTTCGGCAAATGATCGTAAAGGTGGAGATAGAGGTCCTGCTCCGAAAGAAGTTCCTGACGGAATTCTTCGAGATCGACCCGCATCGCGGCATCAAATTGCTCCTCGTCGAAGCCGTCCAAGCCCTCGAGATTGATTTCATCGAAGTGGGGCATCCACCCGATTTGATTCTCGTGGCCCGCCGCGCGTCCCCGGCAGCGGTTCACGATCCACTCCAGAATGCGCATGTTCTCTTGAAACCCCGGCCAGAGATAGCGTCCCTCCTCATCCTTCCGGAACCAATTCACGTGGAAGATCCGCGGGAGATGTCGGATATGCCGTCCCATCCCGATCCAGTGATTGAAGTAATCGCCCATGTTGTAGCCGCAAAACGGAAGCATGGCGAAGGGGTCATGACGGATTCGCCCAACGTCACCCACCGCGGCGGCTGTCGTCTCAGATCCCATGTTGGCCCCGACATACACGCCGTGGACCCAGTTAAAGCTTTGAAAGATCAGCGGCATGGTCGTCGCGCGCCGGCCTCCGAAGATGATCGCGCTGATCGGCACGCCGTCGGGATCATCCCACTTCTCATCGATGGCCGGGCATTGATTCGCCGGAGCCGTGAAGCGGGCGTTCGGGTGCGCGGCCGGCTTCTCGCTTTTCGGGCTCCAAGGCTCCCCACGCCAATCGATCAGCCCTTTGGGCGGTTTCTTGGTCAGTCCTTCCCACCAGACATCACCATCCGGCGTCAAAGCCACGTTGGTGAAGATGGTGTTCGCGCGGATGGATTCCATGGCGTTCGGATTCGATTCCCACGAGGTGCCGGGCGCCACGCCGAAATAGCCGGATTCCGGGTTGATGGCGTAGAGATGTCCATCTTCTCCCGGCCGAAGCCAAGCGATGTCGTCGCCGACCGTCGTGACTTTCCATCCCTTCTCACGATAGGGCTCCGGCGGAATCAGCATGGCGAAGTTCGTCTTCCCGCACGCGCTTGGGAATGCCGCCGCCACGTAGGTCTTTTCGCCCGAAGGCGATTCCACACCGCTGATCAGCATGTGCTCGGCCATCCAGCCCTGATCCCTCGCGATGACGCTGGCGATCCGCAGCGCGAGACATTTTTTCCCGAGCAAGGCATTCCCCCCATAGCCGCTGCCAAAAGACCAAATTTCTCGATCGTCCGGAAAGTGGGCGATGTATTTGGTCTCGTTGCAGGGCCAGGGGACATCTTCCGCCCCGTTCGGCAGCGGGTGTCCCACCGAGTGCAGGCAGGGAACGAAGGTTCCGTCCTTACCCAATTCATCCAGCACGGCGTCGCCCATCCGCGTCATCAGGCGCATGTTCGTCACCACGTAGGGCGAGTCGGTAATTTGAATTCCAATGATCGACATCGGAGAGCCCACCGGTCCCATGCAGAACGGAATGACATACATGGTGCGCCCTTCCATGCTTCCGGAGAAACACTCCCGCAGGGTGGCCTTCATCTCTTCCGGATCGCGCCAGTTGTTGGTGGGGCCCGCGTCCTCCTCACGCCGGCTGCAAATGAAGGTGCGCGACTCCACCCTCGCCACGTCACCGGGATGGGACCGTGCCAGAAAACTGTTTGGCCGCTTTTCCGGGTTCAAGCGGATCAGCGTGCCCTGCTCGATCATCTCAGCCGTCAGCTTCTCCCATTCGGCGTCCGATCCATCGCACCAAACGACGCGTTCGGGACTGCACAGGACCTCGATTTGATTGACCCATTCGAGCAGCTCGGGGTGATTCGTCATAGGACGTCCACCATGGCAGGGAGCTTCCACCGTTCCAGCAAAGAATGGAGGGATGGCGCGCCACTTGCACGCCGCCGCATTCTCGACAATTTTGGTCGAGAATGCGAATTTCCAAAAAGGCTCAATACGCCATCCGCGCTCTCGCCATCATGGCCAGCCGCTCCACGGATGGCCCCATGCAAATCCAGGAACTCGCGGACGCGGGTCAGATCCCCTCGAAGTTCCTCGAGCAAATCCTGCTCGTGCTCAAACGCTCAGGTTTTCTCCGCTCCAAACGAGGTCTCGGCGGCGGCTACCAGCTCGACCGGCCTGCGGACGCCATTTCTCTCGCCGAAGTCATCGAGATCATGGACGGCGCCCTCGGCAATGCCCAACCCCCGGCCGGCAACGGACAAAGCGCCGGTTCGAAAGGCTTGGAGGAATGCCTCGATGAACTCGAGAACCTCACCCGGACCTATCTGCGCAGCGAGACCATCGCCACCATCCTGCAGCGCGAGGAACCGGGCAGCCACATCGCCTTCGAGATTTGAGCCATGAGCGAGGACGATTTGTTCCAAAACCCCTCTGAGGCCTCTGTGCTTCCGCTGGAGGAGCGCCCCGGCGTGCCCCTGGCGGAGCGGCTTCGCCCGCGGGATCTTGAGGAATATGCCGGCCAAGAACACATCCTCGGCGAAGGTAAACTGTTGCGACGGGCGGTCGAGGCCGACCGTTTCTCGTCGCTCATCCTCTATGGTCCACCCGGGACGGGGAAGACGAGCTTGGCTCAGCTCATCTCCCATCAGACCGCCAGCCGTTTCGTCAATTTGAGCGGTGTGGAGAGCAACGTGGGCGAGATTCGCAAAGCCGTCGAGCAAGCCGGGCAATACCTGCGCCTGCAAAACCGCTCCACCACCCTGTTCGTCGACGAAATTCACCGCTTCAACAAAGCCCAGCAGGACGTGCTTCTGCCGCATATCGAACGAGGCACCGTCCGCTTCATCGGTGCAACCACCCACAACCCCTACTTTTACGTCAACAGTCCTCTCGTCTCCCGGTCGCAGGTTTTCGAACTGCTCCCTCTCGGCGAGGAGGCGCTTCATCGCTGCCTGAAGCGGGCGCTGGCCGACACCGATCGAGGGCTCGGCTCCACGCCCGTAGAAATCGACGAGGAGGCGGCCAATCACCTCGTGCGCTACGCCGCCGGCGATGCCCGCAAACTCCTGAACAGCCTCGAACTCGGCGTGCTCACGACACCGCCCGGCGACGACGGCGTCATCCGATTCTCCCTGGAGGTCGCCGAAGAATGCATCCAACAAAAGGCCATCGTCTACGACGGCGACGGCGATGCGCACTACGACACCATCAGCGCATTCATCAAGTCCATGCGCGGCTCCGATCCCGATGCCACCCTGTATTGGCTCGCGAAGATGTTGCACGCGGGCGAAGACATTCGGTTCATCGCCCGGCGAGTCGTCATTGCCGCCAGCGAAGACGTCGGTCTCGCCGACTCGAACGCGCTGAGGGTAGCGGTCGCCGCCCAGCAGGCGGTGGAGTTCATCGGCATGCCCGAGGCCCGGATTCCCCTCGCCCACGCCGCGCTGTATGTCGCCACAGCCCCGAAGAGCAACAGCGCTTACGCCGCCATCGATGCCGCGCTTCACGATGTCCGCACCGGCGTCACCCTGGCGGTTCCCGAGCACCTCCGGACCCCGACCCGAAAGCGTATCGCTCGCGACCAGGGAGTCGGCGACGAGAAGTTGCGCTACGCCTATGCCCACGACGACCCTGAGGGTTACGTGCCCCAGGCCTATTTGCCCGAAGGACGCCGCTACTACGAACCCACCGGCCACGGCCTGGAAGCCCGCATCGCCGAGCGATTGGCGCACTGGAAACAGCTCTTCGATGAACGAAGCACCCGGGAGGGCTGATTCACGACAGGGGGCGTCCAGTCAGCTCGACGCCGCTAGGGCCTCGCCCTCGCGAACGGCGCCCCCACGGAGGAACGCCTCGAGGTTCCTTGCCGCCGCCGGATAGGAATATCGGTCGAGCAGGCGTTGATCGGCCTGCCGAATCAAATCGCGAAAGAGAGCCGGATCCTCGAGGAAGCGGTTCAGTTTCACCGGCACGGGGAGTTGCCGCTCCGCGTCGTAGGTTGGCTCCAGCTGCGGGTAGAACGCCTCCACGGCGCTCCCTTTTCGCCCGAAAACCGGGGTCCCCGCCAACAGCGCGTCACGGAGCGCTTCGACGGCGCCCGCCTCCAGCGTGTCGAAAACGAGCACGCCGAGGTGCTGTTTCATCGCCTGCAATCGACCTGGATAGTCCGGGTCGGGGATGGTTCGCGTCCATCCGTCGCTGAGATCCAGTGCCTCGTTGAAGCGCCTGACGCGCCCTGGCGAAACTTCTGGGAGAGTCAGTATCTGCCGGGTCGATTCCACCAGATCTTTGATCTCCCGGACCATCGCCACGTGACCGGCGTCGTCCGGCCTGAAACCGGCGAGCGCAACGTAGAACCCCTCCCGCTCGGAACGCCCGGGTTTGTCCTCCGGATTCCAGGGCATCGGTGGGGGCATCACCAGGAAACGACCGCGCGGATGCAGCGCGCCCAGAAAACCTTGGCTCTCCACTTCCTCCGTGAGGTGTCCATCCGCCATCGTCAACAAGCGAAGAAGGTCCTGGAAATTCGCCCCTTCGTTCAACCGCTCCGTCAGTGCCGAGAACACACCGGCCCGCCAGCCCAGCAAAATCCTTTGACCCGGCAACGCCGCTCGGAGCTTGCCAATCGTCGCCCGAGTGTGAGCGAGATCGGGCCCGGGAAGGAACAGGACGGGAAAGCTCGCTTCCGCCGCCTCGGGCAGCGAGGTCGTGAACAAACCGCGCGTCGCAGCCGCCAACCCCGCGTAGCCCATCGGAAGCGGCTCCTCCGCCACGCGCAACTCCACGCAGTCGGTGAAGTCCCGGCCTGAATCCAAGCTGAACGGGTCAAACACCGCCAAACGCAGCTTCCCGCTCCCCTCGGGTGACACCGGTTTCGGCGGGAGCACCGCCGCGGGACGTCTGCGGGAAGGAATGAAAATGGGGCCGAACTCCTCTGGCCCCGACGGACGTTTCCGTCCGCCCAGGGGACGCTGGAGACTGACGAACTCCGAGGAAATCCGTTCGAACTCGTCGCCGATGCGCTTCTCCAGGGCCTGCAAGCGCTGTCCCTTGCGCGCCAGGTCATTCGAAACGAATCGCTCCGTGGCCTCACTCTCCTGAATGGACGTTTGCAGCTGATGCAGCCGCCGTTCACGCAACGCGATCTCGTGCGCCAGTTCCTCGTTGCGAAGCATGAGCTCCTCGTGAATTTCCCGCGTGGGCTCGTAGTGGTTCCGGCGAAGGTCGTCCATGGCCGCCTGAGCGGTTTCCCCCTCCTGCTTGATCGTGTCGCGCAACGATTTCAGCTCGTCGCGCGCTTTGGCCAAGCGCTTTTCGGCCACTTCCGCTTGTTCCTCCACCCGCCGCTTCCGTTCGACGATGTGGTCGAGCTGCTCGCGCTCGAAATCGTCCCAGGCCTCGATTCGACCCTCGATCCGCTCGTCGGCAACGGTCAGTTTGTCCTGCGCCTGTTCGAGATGCTCGCGAAGGCGCGCGTTTTCTCGATTCAATGCCTCGCACTGATCCCGTTCCGTGGCCAACGCCCGTTCCAACTCGCTCTTGGCGGTCTCCAACTCCCGGACCGCAGCGATCGTCGCCTCATTCCGGCGCTGGAGCTGTTCCTTCTCGCTCGTCAGTTCCTCCAGCGCCCTCCGGCTCTCGGCCTCACTCCGTTTGGTTTCGTCCAGGGACCGTTTCGCCTGGTCGAGCTTCGACTCCGCCGCCAGGGCGTCGTCCACCAGATCGCGCAACGCCTGACGCTTCGCCGTGAGCTCCGCTTCCATCCGCGCCTGAGCTTCGCGAAGCTCGATCAGCTTCGATTCCAGCCCCTGGTATTCGCCCGCCTGCTGCTCGCCCCGGGCCAACTCTTGCCGCAGGGCATCGACGCGTTGCGCCAACGCCTTTTCCTCCGTCTGAAGGAATTCCAGCTGCCCTTCCACTTGCGGCAGAGCTTCCCGGCGGAGTGTCTCAAGGTGAAAAGTCCGCTCTTCCAGTTCCGCTTCGACCCCGCCCAGACGTGCCTCCATTTCCTTTAGCGTGGCGATTCGTTCTTCCACGCTCGCCTGCCGAACCGCCAGCTCCCGTTCCGCAGCTTCCAACGCCAATTGGCGGGCCAAAATCGCGTCGTCGGCCGGGCGGTGCGACACGCCTTCTGGAGCGGGCCCGGATCCCGGCGTTCGCTGCCGTTGGTCCACATACTGGACCTCGTAAATTCCGAACCGGAGGAGATCCCCATCGCGCAACGTCGTCTGGCGGATGGCCCGGTCGTTGACGAAGGTCCCGTTGCCGGAATTCAGGTCGGTGACCGCATATCCCCCGTCGGCAAGGCGGTCCAACCGGGCGTGATAGCCCGAGATGTAGGCGTTGTCGATCGAGATCGGGTTGTCCGGCTCACGGCCGACCCCGATGCTTTCGGTGGTCAGCGGCAAGACCTCCTGACCGCCGTCGTCATAGCGGAAAACGAGCTGGGGCATGGGAGGAAAGGCTGGGGCGCGACCCTACACGCGTTTCGGGTCCGGACGCAACCGGGTTTGCCCTTTGAGGTGGATTGAGGCGGGCCGGTTCTCCTATGGAGTTGCATGCGCCACGATTTGGTGTAGTTTTAGGGTGCTCAAGACACCGGCACGGACACATCGTCCGGACTGGGATCCACCGGCAAAAGGGGGCGTTCTGGTTTCGACTGATGGTTTGGTGCACGGGTAGCATGTCGAGGATGATTCGTTGGCCTCGTTAAAAACCGGATCAAAACCAATAAGTGCAGACAATCATCTAGCACTGGCTGCCTAATGCTGCAGCCCGTCCCTACCCGGATGCCTGTTAAGGGATAGGGGCGCCGACAACAGGCTGGTTCCAAAGCGGGGTGTCCGCGTGGAGGAACGAGACACCAACAGGGCAATCGGAAGCAGTAGGTTCGCCGGTTGGCTCGCCGCTTCCTAAAACTCAGACCGGATAAGCATGTAGAAGCTCGTGGGCTCGATCATGAGGACAGGGGTTCGACTCCCCTCGCCTCCACCAGCCTCCGCTCGGGGCAGCTTCAGCGGTCCCGAGCGGAGGCTGGTGCCGCGCCGAAGTTCGGAACG
>CAZCRA010000109.1:0-4211 GCA_964500945.1 uncultured Verrucomicrobiales bacterium
AGGGGTGGGTTGGGTTCAGTTCTTGGGTTGGTTTTCGGTGTTAGGAATAAAAAAATCAGCCGGAAAAGAAGACGCCGAAGAGCCAGCCGGAGAAGGTCGCCATGACGACGACGAGCGACACGTAGGCAAAGGTCTTCTTTCCCCCGATGACCGAGTGGATCACCAGCATGTTCGGCAGGCTCAGCGCCGGTCCGGCGAGAAGGAGGGCGAGGGCCGGTCCATTGCCCATCCCGCTCCCGAGGAGCCCTTGGAGGATCGGAATCTCGGTCAGGGTGGCGAAATACATGAAGGCCCCCGCGACCGAAGAAAAGGCGTTCGCGCCGAGAGAATTTCCACCGACCGAGTTGGCCACCCAGGTGGCGGGAATGAGGCCCTCGTGTCCGGGACGCCCGAGGAGCAGACCGGCCACGAGCACGCCACCGAGGAGGAGCGGCAGGATCATTTTCGTGTAGGTCCAGGTCTGGTCGAACCACTCGCCCGCCTCCCCGCCGCGCCCGGCAGTGAGCCAGACCAGCCCGACGACTCCGGCCAGCACGGTCCAGTTGACGTGTGAACCAGGGAGCAGGGCGACCACGATCACACCGACGATGACGAGAGCGAGATTCCGCCCGCACACTCCGATCCAGCGCCAAAGGGCGAGGGCGAAAACGAAGGCGAAGCCCGAGGCGAGCCACCATTTCGCGGCGAAGATCGCGGCAAAAAGCCCGCCCTCCCCCTGCGGCTCACCCCAGTTCGCAAAGACGAGGAAACCGACCATGGAGAAAAAGAAGATCGCCGTTTGCCAGAGCGGACGCGCCGAGTCGTCATCGGGCAAGTGCATCGCTCTGGCCACCTTTTCCCGCTCCTCCTTGCGGAAGATATAGGCCATCGTCAGACCGATCACGATGCTGAAAACCACAGCTCCCACCGCTCGCGCGATGCCGATTTCTGCCCCGAGGACCTTGGCGGTGAGAATGACGGCAAGGGCGTTGATCGCCGGGCCGGAGTAGAGAAAGGCCGTCGCCGGACCGAGCCCCGCGCCCATGCGATAGATCCCCGCAAAGAGCGGCAGCACGGTGCACGAGCAGACCGCGAGGATGGCACCCGACACGCCTCCAACCCCATAGGCGACCGGTTTCGGCGCCTTTGGCCCGAGCCATTTCATGACCGATCCCTGCGAGACGAAGGCGGCGATGGCCCCCGCGATCCAGAAAGCCGGGAGGAGGCAGAGGACGACGTGCTCACGGGCGTACCATTTCGTCAGTTCGAGCGCCTCGGTCACCGCGCCGTCGAAACGCGGCGTCCCCACCGGCAGGAAATAGAAGACGAGAAACACCGCCATGAGCGCGGTGCCGATTTTCCATTCGCGGGAGGGATTCATGAGTCGAAAGAAAGCGGAGTGTGGAAGCGGGTTGGAAGGAGAAGGGCGAAAGCGGAATCGGAGTGGATCAGGAGCAGCACCTGGCTGTCACCGGCTCGTGCCAGTCAGTGTGCTCAGCGGGGCGTTCGAGACAGTCGAGGAAGCGGGCCACGCAGGGCAGCTCAAGCCGGTAGAAGACCTGCAGACCGCGCTTTTCGTCGGAGACGACCCCCGCCTCCCGGAGCACCCCGAGATGACGCGAGACCGTCGACCACCCGAGCCCGACGGTCTCGACCAGCTCGCAGACGCAGCGCTCGCCCCCGGCGAGATACCGCACCATCGCGACGCGGGCGGGATGACCGAGGGCTTTGAAGACGGCGGCGGTGTGCAGAGTGAGGGATTCGGCGGCCATGGGGCACTATTTCTGTATTTCGCGAAATAAGCAAATCATTCCTCCAGTTTTCTCTGCGGATAGTCGCGTTGTAAAAGGGGTCACCAGTCGAACATTGACAAACCACCCGGCATCGCAACGTGATGGCCCGTGGGGATCGGCGGGATGGAAAGAGTGCTTGGGTCCTCCTCGACTGTCCCGCAAACGTGAGCCGGAGAGGCCGGCGATTCGAGGCGCTCGAGGGAGCGGATTTCGAGCCGAAGTGAGGGAGTGGAAGAAAACTTTTGAGATTTGACTGTTGACCCCTTTCTCCGCATCGACTGCCTTCTTCCGGACTTTCATTTTGAAACGGCCGCAGATCGGGCGACCGCGTTGGCGGCGGTTTTGAGCCCTGCCCTTGCGAAAGGTGGTTTCCTGAATGGGAGCAGGGTGCCCTTCACTGTGATCTGGAAGGACCAGAAGGGCGCCGGAGGCGGTTTCTTCTGCCAGGTGGTCTGCGGAATCCACGGGCATCGGGCAAAACCCCTCACCGTCAGGGAGCCGTCCCGGGTTTATGAGAGCCTCTCCCGATCGCTCTTCACTGGCGACAGCATTGTCTACTTGGACAATGTCAGGGGAAATGTTCTCGCCGACCTTCCGTTTCTCGAGTCGTTCCTTACCGAGCCGATCTTCGATGCACGAATGATCTACCGGCATGGGGAGCTTGATGTCACGCACGTGACTCTAATGGCTACCTCCAACGGGATGACCATGTCCGAGGATTTGGCAGACCGAGCTGTCGAGATTCGGATCCGGAAGCAGCCAGCTTCTCACCGGTTTCTCGAGTGGGCCGAGGGGGATTTGCTGTCGCAGATCGAAAAACACCAGCATTACTACCTTGCCTGCGTCCACGCCGTAATTCGGGCCTGGGTCGAGGCTGGGCGACCGATGGTCAAGGCGATCAGTGGGATCCGTTTCAAGAAGTGGGAGCGCGTTGTCGGAGGGATCCTGACGATGCATCCGGACGGCCCGCTCGACATGTTTCCTGATGGAGAGCGCGGGCGCCGGAGAATGATGGACAGAATGTCGTCGCCCGACTTCGACCGGATCGAGGCGCTGTGTCATGATCTCGCGCAGGGTGGTCATGCGGGCCAGTGGTTAACCGCCCGAGAGATGGCGGAACTGACCGACGACCAGATCACCGTTGATCCGGATGAGCACGCTCGGCTCGCGCAGCAGATCGGGATCATGCTCTCCAACTTCTGCCCGGAGGTGGGTGAGCTGAAGGACGTGGGCGAGCGCTTCAAGATCCAGCGAAACAGGCGGACTCGACCGGAGAACAACCACAAGCAGACCAATGAATACTTCGTCGTCGAGTCGTCGCAGCTGAGCGACGATGTTACGAGCCTGACACCGGGAGGCGCAGGTTGACCTGTCTGCCGGCACCACCGATCCACCAACCCGATCCCATTCTCTTTCACTCTCTGATTCTGTTTTTTCCTTCTCCGGAAAAAGAGATCTGTCAGTGAGACTTAAATGGGAAACGGTTGGTGGGTGGGGTGGGTTTCCGGTGGAAAGAGTCTTGTAGCTGTTGTGGTGAGACAGTGAAGCAAGCTCACTTCGACCTCTTTTCCGCTTCGATCTGACCGAGCAGGAGGTGCAGCTGCTCGCGATACTCTCTCCGGAGGGCCAGCTTGCGGAGCGGGTTCAGGAACAAGTTGTGGCACTTGCCGAGACGCCGTCCGCTGCCGCATGGGCAGGGGCGCTTGTTGGCGATCCGCTTGTGGAGGCACAATAGGGCGAGCATCTCGGCACACGCCTTCTCTCCGTCGACCTTGAAAATCTTCTCGTAGTCGGTCACCAGGCCGGGAGCCCCGTGGGCCAGTTCGCCGACCGGCAGCACCTCGTGCTTCTCGTAGTAGCTCCGATTGTAGAGGTAGGGAATCAGAAGACGTTCGGTGAAGCCCGGAAGAGTGGGCTCCTTGGCGATCAGCAGGCGCTGGCGGAGCGGGGATCCCAGGCAAAGACTCTCGTCTTGGAACTTGTGGTAATCGGGAGGGATCCGCTTGCCGGTCTCGAAGACTTTCGGGGGCGCCTCTGGGAAATCGGAGGGGACCTCGATGCGGACCATGAAGGTGTCCTCGATCTGCTCGAACCCATCCCTGGCAGCCCGAAAGGTCAACTCTCCCTCGATGCGGACTTCGCATCTTGGGAGGAAGCTGACGTTCAGGGCTGGGTGGGATTCGAGAAATTCTTCGAGTCGCCAGGCCGCATGAAGATCTCGACAAGGGTCGCTCATTCTCGGGCAGCCCATGAAGGGGCGGAGTCGCTGCCCACGTCCGTGACGGGGCGATCCTGGCTGGTGATGATTGCCGGCGCCCCGGCGGCCGGGAGAGCGAAAGTTGCCATCGTCTCGGAAGGCATCCTGACCGCGAAGGACTCCTGGAGCCGGCGGTCGAGCTGTCCCTTGGTGAGATTCGCTCCGGTGATCTGCGCGAAGTC
>CAZCRA010000109.1:4311-12268 GCA_964500945.1 uncultured Verrucomicrobiales bacterium
GGTAGGCAGGGACCTCGTCAATCGAGGCGTAACTCTCCTGCATCCGGTTCTGAATCTCCCGGCGCCGTTCGGTTGCGACGCCACCCTGATCCATGCGGCGCTCGAACCAGATCGCGTATCCTTTCGGATTGCTTCGAGGCCACCGCCCTCCGACGAGATCGTAGTCGTCGCTCGTATTGTCCGTGATGGCGAGAGCTTCCCTGGCGATGTCCGCATCGACTCCCTTTATCTCGAGGAGAGAGAAGGCGTTCTCGTCGTTCGGGATACTCGGCAGCACGTCCATGTGGAAGTGGACCTCGTCCTGATACTCCTGCGTCCAGCACCGGCTTTTCTCCTCGGGAGGTAACGAGAAGTTCTGGCTCCTGGAATAGGATTTCACTTCGGTCCCGACCAGATCCTTGACCTGACGTTGGGTCTGCCGGGCCTTGCTCAAGGCGATTCGGCAAACCAGATCGAGGTCGTATCCCTCGTCCGGGAAAAGAGGGCGAATCACCGTGCCAAGGCGAAAGGAGCCTTGCGGGTAGACCGAGGGGTCGAGCTGAGCGAGGACGGATTCGGGGCGATGGAAGTGCTCCGACATGGACTGATACCGGTCGACTGCCTTCTGGTAGTAGCCGGGAGGAATGTCGAGGAGCTGGACCAGTTCCTCGAGGATGCGGTTCGCGTTGGGGGTTTGGTTTTCTGTGTGCATTGTGCGGGTTGGGGGTTGGGTTATTCTGGAGAGTGGTTTCCGATCCGGATCGCCTCGACGAATCCGCCGAGCTCCTTCACTTCGTCGTAGATGATCCAGTCGAGGTCCGCCTTCGGCTGCCGGGCCAGACCCAGCTCCACCAACGTGGAGACAGGCGCCGCCGGGAAAATGGAGAGCGGATGCGTTTCGCCGTGGGCGGCTTTGATCGCATCCATGACTTTCAGCGCCTCGTGGTAGAAGGCATTGAGGTCCGCCCGGGAACGGATGCATTCCTGGGTCGGCGCGGGGATGGTCAGGCGCCAGATGGACGCGTCCTCACCGAGCACGCGGTGAATCCGTTCATCGGAAATGGTGGCGCTCAGGGAGATCACCAGAGCCGGCGCTCCGGCCTTTGATTCCGGCTCTTGCAGCTCGATGGAGATCGTCTTTTCCTCGGACGGCCATTTCCAGCCCTTCGGATCGCGGTGCAGCTGGTAAACCTCTACATCCCGGATGTCGGTCAGCAACGTTCCGAGACGGATGAGGAGAGGCATCGGAGCGAGGGCGAAAACGGAGAGGTGGGAGATGTCACCGTCCGACAGAGGTTCCTGAAGCAAGCGACCAAATCGTTTCTCGAGATCGGCCCGTTCGAGTCTCCAGAACTCCTCATCTCTTTCAGTGCGTTCGCTGACACCTGTGCCCAATTCGACCGCCCTGGTCGCTGCGGGGTAGTGCCCCGGAAACATCGCGGCTGAGGCCAGTTCATACCGGAGTGGCGATTGCACGTCGCCGATGCCTCGCCCAAAGAGGACGACGTGGCTGTGATGGTCTGGATCGATGCCCGTGACCCGTTCGATGCGGCTCTCATGTTCGGCCTTCCAGCTCTGAAGAAGCTCGACGGAGTAGCGCAGCTCCTTGCCTTTGGTGTCGATCGTCTTGTGGCAGGCGTGGCACGTCAGCAGGAGGTTTTTGAGAGAGTTCAGGTCTTCGTAGTCGATTCCTTCTTTTCCCCGCGGTCCACCTTCGCTGAAGGCGTAGATGTGGGCGGCTTGGGCAATGTTGACCTCCTCCTGGGTTACCGGATTTCTCCAGACCGGCTTGTTGCACCCGTTGAACTGGCAGCGTCCTGCTGCCTTTCCCCAGAGCATGCAGCGAACAGGCTCTGGAATGCTTCTCGTCACCTCCTTGTATTTCGCGGCCATATGAATCGGTATATCGCATACCGACTTGAGCGTTACAAAGAAAAATCTTCTGGAAAAATTGCGGTTTCGCGTATACCGATCACGTAGAACAAGCGCCGAATGACGCGAAAACTCGAAAAATTGGCCGAGGTCTCCTCCGGCTACCAGACTCGGAAGGGCGTGCAGGAGCGTCCGGACGGGACGCATTACCTGTTGCAGATCAGGGACTTCGACAAGACGCGGACCTCCGTGAACATGGAGGGCATGATGCGGATCTCGCCGCCCGGGATGGACTCGGACTCTCACCTCCGGACCGGCGATGTCCTCTTCCTGGCCAAGGGGCAGAAGAATTTCTCGTGGTGCGTCGGGCGCCTGCCCGAGCGGCCGATCCTCGCGGCCTCCTACTTTTTCGTGCTTCGCCCCCGGCCGGAGGTTCAGGGAGATTATCTGTCCTGGTTCCTGAATCAGGGGGGCGCGCATCGGCATTTCGCCCGTCTCGGCACGACGGGGGCGCACATGCCGATCGTCCGGCGGGACGTCCTGGAGAGCCTCGATGTTCCGGTTCCGGATCTCGCGACCCAGCGAAAAATCATTGAACTTGCAGATCTTGCTGAAGAGCAGGGCAAGTTGCTTGCCGAGTTGGCTAACAAGAAACGGGCTCTCGCCACCGCTGCCTGCCTCCGCGCCGCTGACGGAAGAATCCAGATCCCCAACGACCCTTCATGAGCGAACGACAAATCAAAGACGAGATCTTCAACGTCGTCTGGAGCGCGTGCGACACCTTCCGGGGCGTCATCGATCCGGCCGACTACAAGAATTACATCCTCACGCTTCTGTTCGTGAAATACCTGAGCGACGCCCGCAAAGCGAAGCTCGCGGAGTTCGAGGAGAAATACGAGGGCGACCAGACCCGGATCGAGCGGGCCATGTCGCGGGCGCGTTTCGTGGTGCCGGAGGACTGCACCTTCGACTACCTCTACGCCCACCGGGACGACACCGACATCGGGCAGGTGATCAACACGGTGTTGGAGGCGATCGAGGACGCCAACAAGACCAAGCTCCACAACGTGTTCCGGAACATCGACTTCAACAGCGAGGCGAATCTCGGCAAGACGCGTCAGCGGAATCAGCGGCTCAAGACCCTGCTGGAGGACTTCGCCAGTCCGAAGCTGGATCTTCGTCCCTCCCGGGTCGGGCACATCGACGTCGTCGGCGACGTCTACGAATACCTGATCGGGCGCTTCGCGGCGCAGGCCGGGAAGAAGGCGGGCGAGTTCTACACGCCGTCGGAGGTCTCCGAGACCCTGGCGCGGCTGGTGAATCCGCAGGACGGCGATCGCATCTGCGATCCCACCTGCGGCTCGGGATCGCTCCTGATCAAAGCGGCCAAGCAGGTCGGGACGAAGAATTTCTCCCTCTACGGGCAGGAGATGAACGGCAGCACCTGGGCGCTGTGCAAGATGAACATGTTCCTCCACGAGGTCGACGCCGCCCGGATCGAGTGGGAGGACACCATTCGCCATCCCCAGCTCGTCGAGAACGACGCGCTGATGAAGTTCGACATCGTCGTGGCCAATCCTCCCTTCAGTCTCGACAAGTGGGGGCAGGAGGGCGCGGCGAGCGACCAGTTCGACCGCTTCCATCGCGGGATCCCGCCGAAGAGCAAGGGCGACTGGGCCTTTATCAGCCACATGGTCGCCACCGCCCTGGAGGGCAAAGGCCGCGTCGGCGTGGTCGTGCCCCACGGCGTCCTCTTCCGGGGCGGGCAGGAGGGGAAGATCCGGCAGGCGCTGATCGAGGAGAACCTGCTCGACGGCGTCGTCGGCCTCGCGAGCAACCTCTTCTACGGAGCCGGCATCCCGGCGGCGCTGATGATCTTCGACAAGTCGCGCACCCCCGGCGGGCGGGACGACGTGTTCTTCATCGACGCGTCGAAGGACTACGCGCAGGGCACCAACCAGAATCGGCTGCGTCCCGAGGACATCGACCGGATCGTCGAGACCTTCCGCAACCGGACGGTGATCGGGAAATACTCCCACTCCGCCACCTTCGAGGAGATCGAGGAGAACGACTTCAACCTCAACATCCCGCGCTACGTCGACACCTTCGAGCCCGAGCCCGAGATCGACATGGACGAGGTCCAGCGGGACATCGAGCGGATCAAGGGCGAGCTGGCTGCCGTCGAGGCGAAGATGGACGGATACCTGAAGGAGCTGGGATTCAAATGAGCCGACGAGTGCGACAGCAGGCGGGCCCGGAGAGCCCGGGCAGACAGGGTTGGGTCGGTGACGCAACAGGGTTGGGTCGCGGAAACACGTCTTTTTTCCTTGCCAAGGAAGGGATACGAAGGAACACTGGTATCAGCACACCCGCCAGGCCTCTTCATGAAAGCCCAATTGTGGCGGGTTTTTTCCGTACTGGCGGCACGGTTTCCGAGGAAGGAGGTGCCCGGTGAAATACACGAAGCCTCCCCTGCGCTTCCCGGATCAGGCGGATCTTCTCATCCGACACGGGCTTGTCGCCGACCGGGACGAGTTGATCGAAATCCTCAAGCGCGTGAGCTACTACCGGCTCAGCGGCTACCTTTTTCCGTTTCGACAGAAGCGGACCTCGAGCCAGCTTCGGGCCGGGACGACGCTGGAGGAGGTCTGGGACCGCTACGTTTTCGACCGACAACTACGGGTCTGTGTGATGGATGCGCTGGAGCGGATCGAGGTGGCGGTCCGGACTCAGTTGGTGACCCGTCTCACCACTCTTCACGGGCCGTTTGCCCATGTGAACCGCGCGCATCTTCCCCGGCTTACTCATCATCGCCATCGCCAGTTGATGGCCAAGGTCGAACGCGGCATCGACCAGAGCCGCGAAGCCTTTGTGAATCATTTCAAAACAAAATACACCTCCGAAGTCCACATGCCGCTATGGATGGTCGCGGAGGTGATGGATTACGGTTCCATGTTGACCCTGTTCCGGGGGGCCGCCGCTCCGGTGAGGCAGGACATCGCGGCTGATTATGGAGTATCCGACCGGGTGCTGGAATCCTGGCTCATCGCGGGCAACACGCTCCGCAACGGATGCGCTCATCATGCGCGCTTATGGGACCGGATCCATGGAACGGCGGTCATGATTCCCCATCGCAAGAATCAACCCGACTGGCATTCCCCGGTTCCCGTTGGCCGGGACGCGCGCCGAAATTTTGCCCAGTTTACGGTCCTGCGCTACCTGCTCCACCGGATCGCCCCGCAGAGCCGTTGGGCGGATCGGCTGGAGGCCTTGTGGACGGTGAAGCATCCGAACATTCCGATTCGGCGGATGGGCTTCCCGGCGGATTGGAAGGATTGCCCGATCTGGGCGGCGGGTGGCAACGCGGCGGGAGGAGGGCAGACGACATGAGTGCCCACGATCCCAATTCGAACCGGCCGGGCTACAAGGAGACCAAGGTGGGGTGGATTCCGGAGGAGTGGGATGAGACAAGGCTTGGCGATCTTACCGCGGACGGGAAACCTATTGTCTACGGCATCGTCCAGGCCGGTCCTGATACGCCAGGTGGAATCCCCTATATCAGGAGCACAGATGTAGGGGGGCGGATGGTACCGGAGTCTGGTTTGATGAGGACCACCAAAGAGATCGCGAAGAAATATCGTCGGGCGGCGGTGGAATCAGGCGATATTGTGTTCTCGCTTCGAGGAAATATTGGCTCGTGTTCGATCATTCCGGTCGCACTGAACGGCGCAAACCTTACGCAGGGAACTGCCAGGATTTCTCTATCGAAAAGGAGCGACAGCCAATTTGTTCGATATGCGCTCGGAGGGTTTGATGTGTGTCGCTTAATCGATACGTGGGCGAAAGGGAGCACGTTTCGTGAGATAACAATCGATGATCTCAGAAAGGTTCCAATTCCATATGCGCCCCTCCCCGAACAAAAGAAAATCGCCGAAATCCTCTCGACCTGCGACGAGGTGATCGAGAAGACCGGGGCGCTGATCGAGGCCAAGAAGCGGCAGAAGCGCGCCCTCATGCAGCAGCTCCTCACCGGCCGGAAACGGTTGCCGGGGTTTGCGGGGGAGTGGGAGGAAGTTCAGCTTTCTGACATCTGTGAACGAGTCACCAAGACCGCTGAAAAGCCAGACGGCTACCCGGTTCTCAGCATCACTGCAGGAAGGGGATTCGTCTCTCAAGCCGACAAGTTCAGCCGACTCATTGCGGGGAAGCAGGTTGAGAAATACGTCCTCTTGAAGTGCGGCGAGTTCGCTTACAACAAAGGCAATTCCTACCGGTATCCGCAGGGATGCGTCTATCGGTTGAGCGAATATGATGAGGGTCTCGTTCCCAACGTGTTCTACTCGTTCCGGCTCATCGAATCATCGGCCGACCCCGAATTCATTCGGCAGTATTTTCTCGCGGGTCTGCACAACAAGGATCTCTATCGCTGGATCAATTCCGGTGTGAGAAACAACGGACTCTTGAATCTGAATGCTTCCGACTTCTTCAAGTTGCCCATCAATTTGCCGCCGATAGACGAGCAAGAGAGAGTTGGAGAAGTCCTTCGCTACGGGGACGATGAATTAGCGACACTGGAACGGAAGCTCGCTGCCTTGAAACAACAAAAACGCGCCCTCATGCAAAAACTCCTCACCGGTCAGGTCCGGGTGAAGCTTCCGTGACGCGAAACACCACCATGAACGCCAAGGAAAAAAAACATCTCGAGCGCCTCGAATGGATCGCCCGGCTGACGCCGAAAAACTGTCCGGGCGGCCTGCCGACCAGCGACCGCGCCTGGCGGGATCTCGTCAACCGGATGGTGCGCGAGGTCCGGGGAGTGCTGTCGGACCTGTCGGACGCGTCGGACTCGTCGGACAGGTCTGAAGTGTCCGACCAGTCTGACCAGTCGGGCGCGGGCCTTTTGCACAAGCATGGTGGCTACCGCAAACTGCGGAGCTTTCAGGTGGCGTCGCTGGTCTATGACGGAACACGGATTTTCTGTGACCGTTTCATCTCGCGGCGCTCGCGCACCCACGACCAGATGGTGCAGGCGGCGCGCAGTGGCCGCCAGAATATCGCGGAAGGCAGCATGGCGGCCGCCACTTCCAGGAAGACTGAACTGAAGCTCACCAATGTGGCCAAGGCCAGTCTCGAGGAACTGCTGCTCGACTACGAAGACTATCTCCGCCAGAACCATCTCCGCCAGTGGAACAAGGACGACCCCGAGGCCCGGGAAGTGCGCGGCAGGTTCCGAAGCTACCCGGAGAGCTGGTTCGAGGAAGTGGGGTCCAAGACCGCAGAACAGTCTGACGAGTCCGAGCCGCCAGACAGTCCTCGCGACCCCTACGAGATCGCCGAGGTCACCGGCGAAGTGGCCGCGAACACCCTGCTTTGTCTGATCAATCAGGCAATCTATTTGCTGAAACGACAAATCGGCTCCCTGGAAAAGGCCTTCCTGGAGGAGGGCGGCTTCACCGAGCGGCTCTACCGCAAACGCAGCGAGTATCGTCGCCAAACCAAGGGATTTTGATGATGCCCGTAGACCCCACATCCCACCAGACCCCCAGCTACCTCGAGTCGGTCCAGAGCCAGCTTCCGGCCCTGCAGCTCCTCGTGGAGATGGGGTGGGACTACCTGACGCCGGAGGAGTGCAGCCGGCTCCGCAACGGCCGGCTCGGCACCGCCGTGCTGGATCCGATCCTGGTCGACTTCATCCGGGAGCACGGGCGCTACCCCTTCAAGGGGGAGGAACACGTCTTCACCGAGAACGCCATCGCCAACGCGGTGCAGGCGTTGAAGTCTTTCCGCGCCACCGGGGCGATCCACCAGAACGAGGAGGTCTACGACCTGCTCTGCCTCGGCACCAGCGTGCCGCAGACGGTAGAGGGCGACACGAAGAGTTTTTCCATCGCCTACATCGACTGGAAGCACCCGGAGAACAACCGCTACCATTGCACCGCAGAGTTCAAGGTCGAGCGCGTCGGACTGCAGAAGCACTATATCCCTGACATCGTCTTGTTCATCAACGGCATCCCGGTGGTGGTGATCGAGTGCAAGCGAGCCGCCTACAGCGACAGCAAGAAACAACCGGTCGCGCCGCGCCGACCGCCACACCGACCGCGCCAGC
>CAZCRA010000110.1:0-11915 GCA_964500945.1 uncultured Verrucomicrobiales bacterium
CACGATGCCTACCGTGGCGATGGGCGCGATGGGCAGATTTGCCTGGTGATACCGGAGCACGATGTGGTGATCGCCATCACGGCAAAGACGGGACAAATGCAGACCCAGTTGAACCTGATCTGGGCCGAGCTTCTCCCCGCCTTTCAAGCTGAGGCTTTAGCGGAAGAGCCGGAGGAGCAGGAGAAGCTCAAAGCGTTCGCGGCCCTGCTTCGGGTGCCTCCCGCTGGGGAGTAGCGCGAAGGAAAGAAGATCGCTACTTCTCGTTTCTCAGCCTGTGCGGCGGCGGCGGGTGATCAACACCCAAGGCAACCACGCTGAGCGCCCCAGGTTCAGGAATGGTCGAGACGACGAAGAAGTCATCGTTGAACGTGGAGAAGGTCCCCAGGAAGGTTCCATCGAGCGCGAACTCTTGAAGATCTCCGCTGGCGTTCACGAGCAGTGTTCCGTCTGGCGAGAATTCCAAGCCGGTGGGTTGTTCAGCAGGGCGCCAGCCACGCCATTCTGGGCGATGGCCGTGCTTCCGGCGCCAAGATTCAGGAGGTCATAGCGCAGAATCTGGTCTCCTCCCAGCTCTGCCAAATAGAGATCGGTTCCATCGAAAACGAAGCCTGTGGGCTCGTTCAATCCGCTGATCAGGGTTTGGTCAAAAGCACCGGTGATGCCGTCGAAGACGAGGATATTGTCCTCGCTGCCGCGGTTCGAAACATACATGTCACGGAAACCGTCGCTGGTTTGGTCAGGGCCGAATCGAAGGTAGAAGGCATTGTCGATCGTGAAAGATCCGCCGGTCGTGATCTCCATGAGAGGGACGTCCCTCTGTCCGGTGGGATCCTGATCCCAAATGAGCTGACTGTTAGGATCGAGCTTGATGATGGCGTCATGGGCGGGTTGATCCCAGTCTCCGGCAATAAGGTCCGGGTCGTCCCCGTCGGGGGTGCCTGTGACCGCGCCGGCATTGTCGATCACCCAAAGGAAACCATCGTCCGAGACGGCCATGCCCTGAGGGTTCCGAAGGTAGGGATTCACGGCGCCATTTCCATTGGGGCGCTGCGTACCGCTCGTGATGGGGTCCGTGTCGAAGGAAAGCTCACGAAAAACATTGAGGCTTTGAGTCCAGCCAATGTTCACGGATTGGTCGTCCTTACTGAATCGACGGATCACGGTCTGATCCCAGATCTGGCTCCCGCCGACGAAGAGGGACTGCTGGTCGGCGGTAATGAACCTGCCATTTCCAGCGGAGCCCGCCTTGCTTCGCTGAACTGGACTGCCGCTGTTTTCGAGCCGGGCTCCATCAGGCCAGCTCAGGCGCCGGATTTGGTTAGTCGCTTCGCCGTAAAGCACATGCGGGACGTCCATGATGCTCGCTTCGATGAGGGCAGGCAGGATCAGCCCGAAGAGCAAGAAGGTCGATGCGAGGAATGGGGCGGTAAGGGATGGGGTTTTCATGGTAGGCAGTGAGAGTTGTGAGAATTTTGAACGGTCACGATGGCTGACGAATGGCTTCGACACGCGATCATATAGGTCCCTAGCAAAGCCTGCGGCCAGGGGTCAAGCCGATTTGTCAATCGCGGGAATCTTTTCTAACCAAGGCCTTTAGATCGGGGCCGGGTTGGACGAGCGCCCGCGGCTCCCGCCGGCGCTTTTGATGCGGATTTCCGCTAGGCTTCGGCGTCACTCCGCCGTTTCCGCGCGGGCTAGAGGGATGACCGATTTCGCTAGCCACTCTCGGACGAGCGCCTTTTCTTCCGCCGGGAACTGGTGGCCGACGCCTTCCATGGCATGCCAAACGAGCTGCATTCCTGCGCGTTCGGCCTTCTTGGCGACGGCCTGGCCACCGCTTTGGTTGGTGTTGCCCTGCGTGCCCCAGGCCACGTAGATTGGCCGGTCGCGGACTTGTCGATAGGAACCGTCGCCATTGCCGCCCTCGATGAGGACGTAAGCGGTGAAGAAATCGCGGAAGTCGCGTTCCTCGCTGAGCATGCCGTCGATAGCGTGCGCTCCGTTGCTGAAACCGGCGATGATGCGGAGCCTGGGGTCGAGATTGGGAATCATCGTTTGAATTTCCTGGAGCATGGTTTCGTGATACTCCCAAATCTCGTCGAATTGCCCCACCATGTTGGCTTGATTGGGGTTGTCAGCACCTTTGGGAAAGGGGAGACCGGCCATGACGAACTCCGTCCGATCCACGAGGGCGGTGCAGGGGCCAAATTGGTTGCCTCCCTCGCCTCCACCAAGCCAGACGATGAGCGGGACGGGACGGGAGGCGTCGTAGTTGTCTGGAATCCGCAGATTGACCTCGGCGGGCTGGTCGCGCCGATCGGGCGGGAGATTCGGGAAGGTCAACCGGATGGCGGCGCCTGGTTTGACCCGGTCGTCGGCGGGCTTTGATCGCTCCTCCTGCCACTTCCGGATGTAGGCCTGGTCCGCGTCGCTGAATACCTGAATTGAAACCGTGTAAGGTTTTCCGTTGGAGCCCAGGATGCTGACTTGATCACCATCGACGGATTGGAGTTCGGCCCGGATGGGCGTGCCCTCGCGGTCCCTGAACGTTCGCTCGGCAGCCTCCAGGGTGAGGGGAAGGAGCGTGTGGATCAGGAGCACGATACCAGCGACCTGGGCGGCGGCGAGAGGAGCGGTTCTCATCTTCATCTAGAGGAGGTCATGGATGGCGGTGAGTGGGGATATTGGCGACCAAGGGGGACGCCGGAAGGAGCAGTGACTTTCGGGGGGGCAGCGGCTTAAGAATAAACGAGTTGAGGGTCCGAAGCAGCTGAAATGGCGCCAAAGTCTCGGGTCTGGTTTGAGCTCTCTGCGAGTCAATGCCGGATCCGACCGCCCGCCGGTTGGTGGCGGCGTTCGGCTTCCGCGAAGAGGACCGCAAGGGCGCTTCCCGAGAGTTGGACCTCCCTGAGAAGGGCGCTCAGTGACCCGGCGGAGGCGATCAGGGCGCCGGTAAACGTCCATTTGGCCAGTGGAACGAAATTTCCCATGAAAGCCATCATGGACAGCAGGCAAAGCAACAAAGACACTCCAATCGACCACTGCATGAAGCGGATCATCCGCAGCCGGAGCCGCAGGTTCTCGATTTGGCGACGCCTCGACTCGCTCCCGTGGACGATCCACTCCTCCAGCAGGGAGCGGGTCAGGCCCGCCACGTGGTTGTAGCGATTCGTGTAGGCCAGGAACAAGAGGGAGGCGGCTGGGAATAGGAGGGAGGGGGTGGACAACTCGATCATCTTCAGGGGTGGTTCGAATCTCACCTCTGGGCTGACGTCTCGCTCGTCTAGTTTTTGTCGAATGATTCCAACTTTGATCTCCGGGATGATGGGAGTCGTATCCTTCGTGTCGAGAAAATGTCTAGCCCTTCCCTCCCTCCCATTCCGCCCTTTAAACCAACCGAGGTCGTCCCGTCGAAGCGCCGGTGTCTGCCGATTTTTGGAATTCCTGTCCGGGTGCACTGGACGATGCTCCTCCTTTTCGGCTGGTTGGGCTTCTCACAGCGGGCGGCGGGTCTCGATTGGCTCGCCATCGCGATCCTCGGGCTCTTCATCATTTTGCTCTTCGTGTGTGTCACCCTGCACGAGCTGGGACACGCGCTCGCCGCACGGCGATTTGGGATTGGAACAACGGGAATCACCCTTCTCCCCATCGGTGGGGTTGCGCGCCTGGCCCGGCTTCCGCGTCAGTGGCACGAAGAGTTCTGGATCGCCCTCGCCGGACCGGCGGTGAACGTCGTGATCGTGGCGGTGTTGATTCCCATCTTCATTATAGCCGACGGTTTGGACGCAGCGACTTTCGAATTGGCGATCGCGACGCCGGCTGACTTTGTTTTGAGGCTGCTCGTTGCGAACGGGATGCTCGCGGTTTTCAACATGCTTCCCGTGTTTCCGATGGACGGAGGCCGGGTGTTCCGGGCCCTGATGGCGCGGTCCATGGAGTTCGTCCGAGCCACACGGATTGCGGCTCGAGTGGGGCAAGCGGGGGCCGTTTTCCTGGCGCTCGCTGGGGTGTTCCTCTTGGGAAATCCCTTCCTGCCGATTTTGGCCCTGTTCGTCCTATTCGCTGCCGGGGCGGAATTGAGGGCGGCCGAGCAGCTGCACCGGGTGAGTGGCTGGCGAGTCGAAGACGCGATGTCTCACCAAGTCCCGTCAATTGATGTGGAGGCGCCGGTCACGGAGGCGATCGCTGAGATCATCCGCTCCGGAACAGGTCGCCTCATCGCAACGGATCGAGGGATCGCGGTCGGTTTCGTTCGACTGCAGGATCTCGAAGCCATTATCCTTTCCGGTGAGGCGGAGCGCAAGCTAGCGGACCAGGTGATGCCTCTCGATGCCGCTTTGAGCCCGGCCGACACGCTCGAGGAGGCCATGCAGCGGTTGCACGGTGGGAGGCTCGATGTGATTCCGGTCATCGATTCGGAAGGGCGGCTGGCAGGCCAACTTTCCATGGGCAATCTGGATGCGGTGATTCAGCTCAACCAAAACCGCCTCATCGTTTCCAAGGCCGGTGGTATCACGCCCGACCGGTTCCGGCCCAATCCCCTCATCCTTCAGCATTCTCCCTCGTAAACACCGATCATGAACTCCACTCACTCCGCCGATCGCCCACACGTCGTCATCATTGGCGGTGGATTCGCCGGCTTAGAAGCCTGCAAGCGCTTGGCCAAGTCCGATTGCGACGTGACTCTTTTCGACCGGACGAACCACCATCTCTTTCAGCCTTTGTTGTATCAGGTGGCGACAGCTGGACTGGGCATGGAAGATGTCGCTTCCCCGCTCCGAGTCCTGCTTCGGAAGCATTCGCACATGCGGGTCAGGCAGGAAGAGGTTGTCGCAGTGGATGTTGAAAAGCGCGAGGTCCATACGGCAGCTCATCGAGTCTCTTATGATTATCTGGTGATCGCCTCTGGGACGCGTCCGTCCTACTATGGCCATAGTCACTGGGCAGATCACACTCTTCCGCTCAAAACGTTGAAAGACGCGATGGCCATTCGCGAACGTTTCCTGGGTTCTCTGGAAATGGCGGAGCTGGCCACGGACCCGGCGACGCGACGGAGATTGTCGACCGTGGTGGTCGTCGGCGGAGGTCCGACAGGGGTCGAAATGGCTGGTGCGTTGGCCGAGCTTCGAAGCAGTGCCCTGACCGGCGATTTCCGATCGTTCGATCCCGCGGAGACGAAGATTGTATTGGTCGAAGCTGCGGAGCGTTTGCTGCCGACCTATCACCCCGCGCAATCGGCCTACGTCGAGCGGCGGTTGGAAGCGATGGGTGTGGAGGTTTATACCCAATCGGCCGTGCAAGATGCCGGGGAAGGCTATCTGGTGGCAGGCAATGGCCATTTTGAAGCGGCGACCATTGTATGGGCCGCGGGGATGGAGGCTCTGCCGTTGACCCGGACGTTGAACACTCGTGTGGACCGGGGTGGTCGAGTCATGGTCGATCCGGATTTGAGTTTGCCGAACCGGCCGGAGGTCTTTGCCATTGGCGATACGGTGCGCCTGATCGATGCGGCGGGGAGGCTCGTCCCGGGCGTGGCACCCGCAGCCATTCAGATGGGGAAGCACGTGGGCAAAATCCTCGCCGAGGAAATCCGGTCGGACCAGAATGCGGGGCATGAGGCGCGGGACCGAAACGCTTTTGTCTATTTCGACAAGGGCGACATGGCGACCGTGGGACGGTCCATAGCGGTGGCCAACTTCCGTGGCTTCCGGCTGCAGGGCTGGATCGCCTGGATGCTGTGGTTGGGCGTGCACCTGATGTTTCTCGTCGGACTGAAAAATCGGGTATCCGTCTTTATCGGATGGATTTACGCGTATGCGGCGTATCGCAACAGCGCGCGGATCACGGTGAGGGAGGCGACCGGGGTCGGGGAGGATGGGACGGTCGCGTCAGCGGGCGAAGCCAAGCTAAGTGTCAGTCCTGTCTGATTGGCAATGCATTTGCCTGGATCAGTCGAGGGTAGGTCACCCTGATTTGCCCCGGCTCTGTCTGGACTTTCCCTGAGTCTTCGCAGAATCTCGTGGGGGACACTGGATCGGCGAAAGACGCTTTCCATGCTCGGCGCCTGAAGCGTTGTTTCTCCTGGCCGTCACGGCGCAGGGCGAACTCGTTGCCAGGGACACCTATCCCTGGTCGACGTTTGCGAAGCGACGAGGCGAGATGATCGAGCGGAGCGGCATCCGGCTTTACCTCCTCTTGGAGCAGGCCGTCGAAAAGGGTTCGCCCAACGAGGTGACGGTGGTCGAGGCGCATCGGCAGGGACTGGCCGCGCTGACGGGGCACCAATCTGGCTGAACTCGAGATCCTGCCGTTCTTTCGCGCTGGCGACGGCCTCTCAGGGAGCGTTGACGTGCGTTTCGCACTCAAGTCACCGCGATTTGGTGTCCCCCTCGGATTTGCCGGATATCGGACCGATTTTCTGCGACTGACCCGCGGCCTCATCCGTACTTTGGGTGAGGTAAATCAATTAAAACCCGATTGCAGAAATGAACTTAGCGACCACCCCGGAGCGGGGAACCAACGGCCTCTATGCAGAGGATCTTCACCACATGGCGAACTATTTCAGTTTTTCGCCCGGTGAATTTCAGGCGGTAGCTCACGTGCTGACCCTTGGGTCGGCCGTTTTCGCAGCTGCCATTTTCTACTTCATCCTGACGCTGAAGCAGGTGTCGCCGAGATACCGGATGACCAACGTCATTTCGCTCGTCGTCACGGTATCAGCGTTCTTCATGTTGTCGATTCAGGCTCTGTCCTGGACGTCGACTTTCGCGCTAAATCCCGACACGGGTGAGTATGTGCGGAAATCGGGGACTTTGTTTTCTAATGGTTTCCGGTATATGAACTGGGCGATCGATGTTCCGCATCTTTTGTTGCAACTGGTGATCATCATTCCCGCGTTGGCGATGGCTAAAAAGGTGAGTTACGCCGTGCAGTTTGCGGTTGGAGGTTTGATCATGGTTCTCGCGTCGTGGTATGCGGCATTCTTTGAGAATGGTCATCTCGTGGAGGGGGTGAGTGCTGCGCCTTTCTGGGTTTGGTATTTGATCGGCTGGGCGGGCTACATCTGGATCCTCTTCGTCCTGTTTAAGGCGATCAAAGCTGGTCGTGCCAATACGCCGAAGGAATCGCAGCCGCTCTGGACCGCGATCACGGTGATCTTCCTGATCTCGTGGAACATCTACGCGTTTGCCTTGGTGCAACCGGCATTGGGAGCCTTCATCGATCCGCTTTGGAGTTCCGAGAGCGTGGTGGCACGACACTTCATTTTCACCTTTGCGGACATCACGTCGAAGGCGGTTTATGGGGTTTTGCTGAGCACCATCGCCGTGCAGGTCTCGAGGAAGGAGGGTTACGTCTGGGAAAAGACGGAATCTGCCTAAGCTAGATTTCTCCCCCCCTCACCCAGGGAGTGTCGGGACACCGGTCTCGCCATTCCCTGGGTTTTTTTGTGGAATGAAGAGTGGGGGTAGGGTGGCGAGCGTTTGGGGCGGATTGGCCTGGGGTGCGATGACAGATGGCGGGTGTGCGGCGGGTGATCAGGGCGATGAAGTCTTTGGTTTGGTTGGTGATGGGTTTGGGGTTCGGGCTTGCGGGCGGTGTCCGGGGGGCGGAGGAAGGGGATTCGGGGGATGCGAGGTGGTCTCCTCCGTTTTTTGCGTTTCAGAATGGGGTGGGGCCGGGGAGTTTGGAGGAGCGCGCCTCCAAGCTGGCCGGGCTGGGGTATGACGGGATGGGGTCGGCCCGGGAGCAGGATGCGGTGGCGGGTTTGATTCCGTTTCGCGAGGCGGGCTTGGAGATTTTCAGCATTTACGCGACCACGCGGCTGACGGCGGAGGGGCCGGTGCACGGGAGAGGGTTGGAGGAGGCGATCGCCCAGTTGAAAGGGAAAAGATCGCAGGTGGTGATCGAGTTGGCGTTGATGGGCAAACCGGAGAACGCGCACGAGGCGGCGGTGGCGGCGGTGCGGGAAGTGGCGGGATGGGCAGCGGCTTCGGGACTGAAGGTGGTGATTTATCCGCACAGCGGGTTTTACATTGAAACGATCGGGGGAGCCGTGGCGTTGGCCGAAGCGGTGGATCTGAAAAACGTGGGAGTGATGTTCAATCTCTGCCATTTTTTGCGCTGTGAACCCGGGGCGGATCTGGACGCAGAGTTGGAGAAGGCGCGGCCCTACCTTTGGCGGGTGAGTGTGAATGGAGCGGACCGCGAGGGGACGGATTGGAAGACGTTGATTCGGCCGTTGGACGAGGGAAGTTACGACGTAGTGGAGTTGTTGAAGCGGCTGGAGGCGATGGGATACGAGGGACCGGTCGGGCTGCAGGGTTTTGGCGTGAAAGGGGACCCGCAAGAGAACTTGAAACGGTCGATGGCGGCTTGGCGTGAGTTAATGGGGCGGGTGAATGCGCGTTGATCGGGGGACGAGACGTCGATTGGTTCGCAACTCATTGGTGGGTGGCACGGTTTTTGTTTGCCAGTGGGGCGGTTCGGCCTCAGAAGGGGCGGGGGTAATGTCGACAACGAGGGAAGGATGATCACACAGCTATTGAGGCGGCAACTGGAGCCGGTGGTGGAAATGCGCCGGGCGACGATCCGGCAGTTTGGGACGGCGATTCTCGTGGCGGCCTCGGCGGTGGCGGCTGCGGTGTTTCACGCGACGCGGACGGAGGGTGAACTTGGCGGGTCCTGGCTGGCCTTTCTCTGGGTGGGGGCGACGGCGCTGGCGGTGATGGTTTTCCGGGCGTGGGTGGCTCGGTGGCCGGTGGACGTCCGGCGGCTGGCGAAGGGGATCGAAGGGCGGCACCCGGAGCTGGAAGGGCGGCTTCTGACGGCTCTGGATCAGCGGGAGGCGGAGGGGCGTCCGCTGGGGTATCTGCCGAGCCGGGTGGTGCTGGAGACGGTGGCGCACTCGCGCGACAGCGACTGGACGGCGGGGGAACCGAAGCGCTGGCAGATGTGGTCGAACGTGTCGATGGCGGCGAGCGGGGTGGCCTTGGTGATCGCGACCATGATGCTAGCGAGTCTACCCGGGACGCGGACGCCGGAGATTGCCGGGGCGCCCGAGCCGGAAGCGGAGATTGCGCAGGAGTTTCCCTTCGAGGTGCTGCCTGGAAACGTGGAGGTGGAGAAGGGCAGCAAGCTGATCGTGGAAGCGAAGTTTTCAGCCGCGGTGCCCCCCGGAGCCACGCTGGAGGTGCGGCCGAAGGAGGGAGAGAGCGACTGGAAACCGCTGTCGATGGAGCGGAATCTGGGCGATCCGGTGCTGGCGGCGGTGGTCCCTGGGATCACGGAGCCGATGGAGTATCGCGTGAGCGTTGGGGAAGCGCGTTCGGAGGCGTATGACGTCTCGGTTTACGTGCATCCGGAGTTGGTGCGGGCGGACGTGACGGTGACGCCGCCGGCGTATGCTGGGCAGAAGTCGAAGACTATTGAAGACGTGCGGCGGGTGTCGGCTTTGGAGGGCTCGGATTTCGATTTCAGTTTTCGGGTCAACAAGCCGCTGGCCGAGGCGAGTTTGACCGGGGAGAAGGGGGAAATGATTCCGCTCGAGGCGGCGGAGGGCGACCCGACGGTGTATCGGGCGGCGTTCCGGCCTGAGCGGGACGGCAATTACCGGCTGAAGCTGGTGGACGCGGCGAGCCGGGTGAACAAGGCGCCATCGACGATCCGGATCGATTTGAAAGCCAACCGGGTGCCGAAGCTGAAGCTGACGTTCCCGGGCAAAGACGTTCAGGTGTCGGCGCTGGAGGAAGTGGCTCTCGAGGGTGAGGTGTCGGATGACATCGGCCTGCAGCGCGTGGGGCTGTCGGTGGATCTGGGCGGGCGAGTGGAAGAGATCGAGCTGGACCGGGAGGCGTTGAGTGGAAAGAAGAAGCACCGGTTCGAGCAGGTGGTGGCGCTGGAGGACTACGGTCTGGCGCCGACGGATTTGGTGACCTACCACCTTTGGGCGGAGGACATCGGGCCGGATGGCAAGCCGCGCCGGACGGAGAGCGACCTGCTGTTTGCCGAGGTGCGGTTTTGGGAGAGCATCTACCGGGAAGCTCCTCCGATGGGTGGAGGCGGAGGGGGTGGCCAGCAGCCGGAGAGCGAGAAGTTGCTGGAGCAGCAGAAGGAGATCATGAACGCCACGTGGAAGGTCGTTCGGCGCGCGCAGCTATCCGGGATGGCGGGGCAGGTGGAGGACGTGGAGGTGATCAGGGTGTCGCAAGAGCTGCTGCGGCAGGAGCTAGAGGCAGTGGTGGCGGAGGTTCCGGACGAGACGTTGGCGGAGCTGCTTCGGCAGGCTGGGGAGAAGATGAGCGCAGCGGAAGGGTTCCTGAGTTGGGCGTCGGAGCGGGCGGAAGCGAGTCTTTTGGACGATGCCTTGGAGGCGGAGCGTGCGGCTTACCAGAAGCTGTTGGAGGCCCAAAGCCGGGAGATTCAGGTGATGCGTGGCAATCCGTCGCAGGGCGGTGGAGGGGGTGGCGGGCAGCAGAAGCAGCTGATGGAGCTGGAACTGAAGCAGGAGGAACAGCGTTACGAAACGGCGAGTCAGGCCGAGCCGCCGGGGATGGACCCGCAGCAGGCGGAGGATTTGGCGATTTTGAACCGGCTGAAGGAGCTGGCGAAACGGGAGCAGGCGATCGCGGAGAAACTGCAGGAGCTGGAGGCGGCGCTGCAGGAGGCGCGGACGGAAGAGGAGAAGGAAGAGCTGCGGCGGCAATTGGAACGGCTGCGTGAGGAGCAGCGGGAGATGCTGCGGGAGCTGGACGATCTGGCCGGTCGGATGGAGTCGGAGGAAAACGCCGAGCGGATGTCGGAGGCGCGGGAGCAACTCGACGAGGCGCGAGAACAGGTGCGGCGCGCGGACGAGGCGATGGAGCAGGAGAACTTTGGGCAGGCGGCGAACGCGGCGCGCCGGGCGCAGCGGGAATTCGAAGCATTGGAGGAAGAGTTTCGCGAGCAGACATCGAGCCGGTTCGCGGAGGATTTGAGATCGATGCGGTTGAAGGCGCGTGCGTTGTCGGCGGAGCAGGAGGCGCTGGCGGAGAGGCTGGAAAACGCGCCGGACCGGTTATCGCGTTCGGTGGACGGCCCGGTTTGGGCGTCGGAGGTGGCATCGGAGCTATTGGAACAGCGGCGCGGTCTGGAGGAGCTATTGGAAGACGTGCGACGGGTTTCCGAGCAGGCCGAGGAGAGCGAGCCGGTGCTTTCGGATGCGCTCTATGAGGCGGCTCGGGAGGCGCACATGACGGGGGCCGAGGATGCGCTGAACGACGCGGCGCGGAACGTGCGCTTCGGATACAACCGTGCGGCGCAGGAGAAGGAGCGCGAGGCGGCCCGAGCGGTCGAGGCGCTGCGGGAGGACATCGAAGCTGCGGCCGAGTCGGTGATCGGAAGCGAGGAAGGGGCGCTGCGGATGGCGCGGGACGAGTTGAACCGGCTGATCGAGGAACTTCGGGACGAAGCGGAGCGCGAGCGCGGATTGGGGGGTGAACCCGGGGCGACTGGTGAATCGCGAGAAGCGGGAGAACCGAACGGTTCGGCCCCAGGTGAAGGCCCGAGAGGCGAAGAGGGTTCGGAAGGTCGTGGCGCGGCCGGGAACGAAGGTGAGGGCGAGCGCCCCGGTGCAGAAGGTGAAGGCCAGCAGATGGCGCAGAGTGGTGCGCTGGGCGAGGGGGAAGGCGAAGGTGAACGGGGAAGCGAAGGTCAGGGCCAAGGCGAGCAGGAAGGCCGTGGGGAAGGAGAAGGTTCGCAGGGTCAAGGACAAGGCGAGGGTGAGGGTGAGGGTGAGGGTGAGGCTGTGGCACAGAACCAGGGTTCTCCGGGTGGCGAAGGTCAGGGGCAAGGCGAGGGTGAGGGGCAAGGTCAGGGTCAGGGCCAACAGATGGCCGAGGCGTCCGGGCAAGGCGAGGGTCAGGGCCAAGGAGAGGGCG
>CAZCRA010000111.1:0-11891 GCA_964500945.1 uncultured Verrucomicrobiales bacterium
CGCGAAACCGCATGCAGAATGCGCGCAGCGCGCATTTGCGGCTTGGGAAGTTCCGTTTAGAGGTCCCCCCTGGCTTGTCGCTTCCTCCCGTTGGTGCTAAGGGAGGTTTCTCCAATACCCGAAAAACACCCTCATGAAGCGCTACGCCATCGGACTCGATTACGGAACCAACTCCTGCCGCTCCCTCCTCGTCGACCTCGACACAGGCGCGGAACTCGGCTCGGTCGTCTTCCCTTACCCGACCGGTGACCTCGGGATCGTCACGGACCCGTCCGACCCTCACGTGGCACGGCAAAACCCGCAGGATTATCTCGACGGCCTGGAGGTCATCGTCCGGGGCGCCATCGAGCAGGCGCGTGAGGCCGATCCGTCGTTCGACCCCGCTCACGTCATCGGAATCGGGGTCGACACGACCGGCAGCACCCCCATTCCGGTCGACGCGGAGGGCACCCCTCTGGCACTCAAACCCGAATTCGCCGGTGATCTCGGCGCCATGGTTTGGCTCTGGAAAGATCACACCGGACACGACGAAGCCGAGCGCATCACCGCCACGGCCGCCCAACTCCGCCCCCAATACCTCGCCAAATGCGGCGGCACCTATTCTTCTGAATGGTGGTGGAGCAAGATCTGGCACTGCAAAAACGCCCATCCAAAGGCCTTCGAAGCCGCCCATAGCTGGGTGGAACACTGCGATTGGATCCCGGCCGTGCTCACCGGAAACACCAAACCGGAGACGATGGCTCGCAGCATTTGCGCCGCCGGTCACAAGGCCATGTTTGCCCCAGACTGGAACGGTTTGCCCGATGAAGAGTTTCTCTCCGCGCTCGACCCCGCCCTCGCCGCCCTCCGGTCCCGGCTCTACACCTCCGCTGAGACCAGCGACCGCCCGGCCGGAACCCTCACCCCGGAATGGGCCCAACGATTGGGACTGTCCACGGACGTCTCGGTGGCGGTCGGCGCCTTTGACGCCCACATGGGAGCGGTCGGCGCCGGGGTCAAAGAAGGCACTTTGGTGAAGATTCTCGGCACCAGCACCTGCGACATCACCGTCGCCCCGGATGCCCGGGAATTGCCAGACATCCCCGGCCTCTGCGGCATCGTCGATGGCTCCGTCACGCCCGGGAATTACGGGATCGAGGCGGGCCAATCCGCCGTCGGCGACATCTTCCTGTGGTTCGTGAACCAACTCGTGCCGGATCGCTACGGAGCCACGCCGGACGAGAAGTTCGCCGCCATGGAGTCGGAGCTGAGCAAACTTCGCGCCGGCGAGACGGGTCTCCTGGCCCTCGATTGGAACAACGGAAACCGCACGATCCTCGTCGATGTCCGCCTGACCGGCCTCCTTCTGGGACAAACCCTTCACACCCAGGCCCACGAAATCTACCGGGCCCTCATCGAAGCCACCGCGTTTGGCGCCCTGGCCATCATCAACCGCATGGAGCAGTATGGTGTCCACATCGACACCGTCGTGAATACCGGCGGCCTGGCCGTGAAAAATCCCACGCTCATGCAGATCTACGCCGACATCCTCGGGCGCCCGCTCAAGGTGGCAAAGAGCGACCAGACCTGCGCCCTCGGTGCCGCCATTTTCGGCGGTGTCTCCAGCGGAAAAATCGGTCTCGAGGAAGCTCAATCGGCCGTTTGCGCCTACCGGGAACACGTCTATTCCCCGGATGCCGGAAGTCAGGCGATCTATGCGGAACTCTATCAGCTCTACGCCACCCTCCACGATGCCTTTGGAACCAGCGATTGGTCCGGCCGGCTGGATCATGTCATGAAACAGCTCATCGAGATCCGGCAGCGCGTTCGTAAGGGTTGAGGCGTCTCCGCATGGCCTACTTCGATTTCAACGCCACCTCACCGCTCCTTCCCCGCGCTCGCGAGATTTATCTCCAGGCGCTCGACGAGCACTGGCACAACCCCTCCAGCCTCTACTGGGATGCAGGCACCACCCGCCGGATGCTCGAGGAGGCCCGCGTCAATCTCGCCAGCCAAATCGGCGTCGAGGACGAGACCCGCATCGTCTTCACTTCCGGCGCGACCGAGTCGAACCACGTCGTCTTTCGCTCCGCCGCTGCATGGTCGGGCCCCCATGCACGCGTCGCCATCACGCCTCTCGAGCACCCCTGTGTCCAAGCCGCCGCCGCCGGGAACTTCCCCGGACGGATCGACGAACCAGGGTTGACCCCGGAAGGCTCCGTCGATCTCGACGACTTAACCCGATACCTGGATGAAACCCGGCCCGCCCTCGTCTCGGTCATGGCCGCCCACAACGAAACCGGTCTCGTCCTTCCCTGGCGCGAAATCGCCTCGCTCTGCCGCGAACGCGAGATTCCCTTCCATTGCGACGCCGCTCAGTGGTTCGGTAAACAGGAGGACCTCGGCTTCGAGACCTGCGATTGGGTGACCGGCAGCGCTCACAAATTCGGTGGCCCAAAGGGCGTCGGCTTCCTCGTCGCCCCTCCCGACACCACCCGGCTTCCGGGAGCTCAATCCGGCGGTCCCCAAGAGAACGGTCTGCGGGGCGGCACGGAAAACTTTCCCGCCATCGTGGCCCTGGAAGCCGCGCTTCACGAAGCCACCGGTCTCCTGGCCAGCGCCAGTCCGGCCGGGCGCGATCAGTTCGAAGCCCTCGTCACCGCCAGACTACCCGGCAGCCGTCCCATCGCCGCTTCGAGTCCCCGGCTCTGGAACACGTCCATGCTCCTGATGCCCCGGCACACCAACACGAAATGGCTGACGCGCCTCAGCCAGCTCGGCTTCGCCGTCTCCACCGGGTCGGCCTGCAGCGCGGGAAAGGGCAATCCCTCACGCGGCCTGGAAGCTCTGGGCCTCGGTTTTGACGAAATGGGTCGCGTCCTCCGGTTCAGCTCGGGATGGAACACATCGCTCGAAGATTGGGAAGCCCTGGCCCAAGCCGTCGAAAAAACGTGGCGCGATCTGGAAAACCCCAAAGCCTCCTCCCGCCGGAAACGAACGATTCGGATCTAATCAAAGAGGTCCCGGTATTCGCCAAGCCCCTCCGCTTCCAAGTCCGTCACCGGCACGAAACGCAGCGACGCCGAATTGATGCAGTAGCGCAGTCCAGTCGGCTTCGGTCCGTCCGGAAACACGTGACCCAGGTGGGCGTCACCCGTCTTTGACCTCACCTCGACCCGCACCGTACCGTGACTGCGATCCTCCACTTCGACGATTTCCCCGGCATCCAACGGCTCGAAAAAGCTCGGCCAACCCGTGCCTGAATCGAACTTGTGCACCGAAGCAAAAAGCGGTTTCCCGCTGATGACGTCGACGTAGATCCCCGGCTCTTTGTGGTCCCAGAACTCGTTCTGGAAGGGCGGTTCCGTGCCACACTCGCAGGTCACTTGATACTGCAGAGGCGTCAGTTTTTCTTTCAGATCGCTTCGCTCCATCGGTCGAATCCCAGCCGCATCCTCGATTCAACCCCACCCATTGCCAAGCATCTTCCTAAAAAATGCGCTTTGGGCGCCTCAAAAAGAAGCCCCACGTTGCTTACATCTAAGAATCCTTTTAAATTCCAGGCGGCGACCCGTCGTCCATTTCACGCCATCCCGCTTTTTCCATGTTCCACCTCACTGTCGAAAACGGCCAAGGAGAGGCCGACGTCTACTCTCTGACCCGGCCCACCATCGTCGTCGGTTCCCGCAGCACTGCGGATATCGTCATCGATCACATCTCCGTCGCGGGCGAGCACGCCCGGCTTGCCAAAAACGGGGACGATCGCTTTCACATCGAAGATTTGACCGGAGGCACCGGCATCAAAGTCAACGGCACCCCCACCCGGTCCGCCACGCTCGAGAACGGCGACCGCCTCGAACTCGGGGCCGTCCGCGCCTACTTCAGCACCGGCCCGATCCCCGAAAGCTTCCTTTCGGAGTCGCCAACGGTCTCCCAGGAAGCCTACGACATCGCCCTCGAACAGGTCACCTCCCTCGAAGCGGCTCTCCGCGACCGGGACGCCGAGATCCTCCAACTCTCCCAGCAGGTCGACGAGCAGCGCCGGAATCTCACCGAGGTGCGCAGGCAGCATCAGGATCTCCAAACCGCCCACCAACAGCTCCAGCGCGATCTCCAGAATTTCAAACGCGAGTCCGAAGCCCTCCTCGCCACCGCTCGACAGGACGCCAACGAAGCCTTCGAACAAACCCAAATCATCCAGCGCAACTGCGAGGAGCTGTCCACCGAACTAGAAGCCAAGAAACGCCACATCGAGGAGATGGAGCAGAGCCACAAACGCCGCGTCCAGAGCAACCACGAGTCCATCTCCCAAATGCGGAAGCTCAACGCCCAGTTCGAAAACGAAATCCGCGAATTACGACAGGAGAACATCAAGCTCCGCCAGGGAAAAAACGCCGCCGACACCCAGCTCGATGCCATTCGCCGCAGCTACATGCGCGACAAAAAACAGCATCAACGCCTCGTCGACCAGTTCCGGGAACGCGCCATGGAGGAATCCGCCCGCGCCGAAAACGCCCTGCACGAACTCACGCGCTCCCAGATGTCGAACGGGGAATGAACCCCCGTCAAAACTCGCCCGCGTGCGCGCTTTTGAGGTGTTCGCGCAGCAGATCCCGGCCGAAATCCTCTTTGAAATTCCGCCACACCGCGTGCGGGTGCAGCGCCCCGTTCTGGATGTTGCAGTATTCCAATAGGAAGCTCGGCCCCTGGACCCGGTAGTAGTGGCCTTCCTGAAACTCGAGGCCGCCCGCCCAGGCAAATTTCACCTGCTCGATCTCGGCTTCCACCCGGTCCCGTTCCTCCTCGGCCAATTCCGCCCGGTGATTGCCCAGGTAGGTGTCGATGAGCTTCCAAAGTTGATCCTGCTGCGGTTCCGTCAGCTCCGTGTAGGGAATACCGGTGTCCTCCAAGGCGGCCACTTCCGGCTTCTCCTTCGTGAGAATGTCCCGCGGCGCTTTGTCCGCGATGATGGCTTTCGTCCACTGCTCCTCGTCGAGCGCCTTCACCAAATCCCGCGCCACATCTTCTTCCTCCGCCAACACGCGTAACCCATCGCGTCCACCGCCGGCGACCTTGCCCGGGTTTGCCGCCCAAAACGCCGGTGTCTCGGCGATCAGTTCCCCTTTTACGATGGTGAAGTTCAGCGAGAGATGGTGCCCTTCGAACCGCCAGCCCCAGGTGCCCTCGGCCGTGGGCTCTCCGAACACCGTGATCAGATAGTATTCCGGGTCCCGGCGCGGCGCCTGATTCTCCAGCTCCCAAAGAATGCGTTCCAGGCTCATGATCTGCATGGCCTTCAGGTAACCCTGATGACTGAGACCCGTGCTGAGCAAACCGTGCGCCAGCTGCCGCTGCTCGGGCCGCATGTCGCGAATGGCCAGGCCCTCCCGCTTCACCGGAACGTAGTGCCAGTTCGTCCGCTCTTCGTCCTTCAGCTCGAACACCGCCTTGTCGCGCTGCGCCTCATCCAAACTGCCCAGAAAATCATTCGCAGCCTTTGCCATCTCCGATGGCACGTCATGCCCATAAGACGTGAGCGCACCAGCGCCAAGGCCAATCACTACAAGGGTCAGAATTCCACGCATACCCCCATCAACGATGGGACCCTCCGGCCGCGCAAGAAAAATCCCTCCCGCCCTGGCTCCGGTTCCGGTTCCGGTCACGCCCGTCCTGCGCCCCATCACTCGGCCCCACCGAAGTTCAGATCCCGCGCATGCTGAAACGGATAGCTCTCTACAATCGCCAGCACGACGTCTTGCAGGCGATAATCGCGATCGCTCACCTCAGCGTAGATTTCCTCGACCGCCCAGTCATCCTTCGGCCCCAGCTTGTGGCCCAGCGCATACGTCAGGAGATGACGAATGAAACCGTGGACGAAATCCGTTTCGCGTTCGCGGATGGCATCCTTGAAATCGACGATGTCCTGGTAGGGGTGCTCCCGCATCAAGACGCCTGCCGAATCCACCGGAAACTTCCCGTAGGAATCCCGCCAACGCCCGATCCCGTCGTAATTCTCCAGCGGAAACCCGAGCGGGTCCAACCGGCTGTGGCAACCCGCGCAGGCCGGGTCTTTGGCGTGCATCTTCAGCTTCTCCCGCAGCGTCAATCCCGCTTCCTGAATGTCGCGATCGTCGTCGCCCAAGGGTTCCACGTCCGCCGGTGGTGGCGGCGGTGGCCGGTTGAAAACGACCTCGGTCACCCAGGTCCCGCGATAAACCGGACTCGTTCGGAGAGGCAGCGAGGTCAGCGTCAACGTGCTTCCCATGCAAAGAATGCCGCCACGCGTTCGGTCCGGCAATTCGCAGCGGAACCAAAGGCCATTGTCCGTTCGTTCCCGCCCGTTTTTGTCGACCGTCTTGGCGGCTTTGAGATGATCTTCGAAATGCTCCTCGAGGTTGTAGAAATCGATCAGCTCGGCATTCAGCCAGGTGAAATCCGGATCGACCAGGTCCATGACTGGCCGGTTCTCGATCAACACCGTTTCAAACAACAGAAGCGGCTCCTGCAAAAAAGCTCCGGCCATCGTTCCCTTGCTCCCGACGTAGAACCGCTTGTATCGCCGTTCGTCCGGTTGAGCTCCAAGCAGCTGGTTCAGCCGCAGCCACTGGTAAGCGAAAGACTCCGATAGCTCCTTCACCTTCGGATCACGGAGCATCCGTTTCACCTGCGCCTCCAGCACCGCCGGATCCGTCAGCTCGCCGCTGCGCCCGAGCTCAAGCAGTTCGTCGTCCGGCATCGTGCTCCACAGAAAATACGACAGCCGGTTCGCCAGCTCCATCCCACTCAATTTCCGCACCGGTGATTCCCCCGTCCCAGCCGACTCGGACACGAGCAGGAACCGCGGCGAACTCAGCACCGCGCGGAGGGTCTCGCGCATCGCATCGTCTTGAGAAAGCCCCTGCTCGACGTTCGCTTCGAAGAACCCCCAGTAGGTCGCCACCTCTTCTTCCGTCACCTTGCTGCGAAACGCCCGGCCCAGGAACCCGGCGAACTGACCGCGCAATCCCTCCTGCACCGCGGGCTCGGTCCCGGACTCCGCTTCGCCGCCGGACTCCACGCGTTCAGCCAGAATCTCGCTGCGCCCCGTGATGAAACCGAGGTCGTCCAGCAGCACGAAATCGCCGCCGAATTCCGACCCGTCCACCGTCAGTTCCACGATCGCGTCCCCCGGCGGGGCTTGCCAGGCAAAGAAGGTGTTGTCCTTGCCGCCACCTTCCGAAATCTCATCCGTCAGGCTCGCGCTACCGCCCCCGGCGAAGTGCGCCGTCAGCGTCACCCGCCCCTCCACCCGGTCCCGGCTGAGCACCGCCACGCCCAGACTGAGGATTCCGTCCCCAGCCGGAGCGCCGTCCAGCGCAAACCCAAGCCGGAACTGCTTCTGCCCCTTCTGCCGGTTTGCAATGTTCGTTGGCGGCGACGTCTCATGGGCCGTTCCGAAATCCACAAACCAGAGGTCCGCGCTCGGCGTGATGATGAGGGTTTGCCGCCCGCCAAGACCGTAGCTCACCCGGATGCTTCGCCCGCTTCGAACATTGGCCGCCTTCTCCGCACCCTGAAAAACGCCACCCGATCCCTCGTCAAAGGCCGAGGCCATGTGGTCCCGGAACAGCCAGCCCTGATCCGAGCTATCCGGCGCGTCCACCTCCAGATTCTCCACCGGAGCGAACGCCCGCTTCACCTCGACCTCCAGCCCTCCTCCACCGTTCGAACCACCGGTGGCGCGGCGAACCGGAGCCGCTCCCAGAAGATCCGCCGCGCGCCACGCTTCGTTCCGGAAATCCCGATGCTCGACAATCGCCGTCGCCACCTCCAGGTAGCGCTCCATCAGCAGCGGTGAAATGTCGAGTTTGTCGCCCTGATTGAAAAACCCGTGGGCTGCCCGCGAGTCACCCGGCAGGTTCGCGATTCGCAGCAGCGCCGGCATCTTCGATCCATACTCCGGGATGTGGATCTTCAGCTCGTCCGGTAGCGCGTCCTTCGAAGGATCGAAATAGTCCCGGCGCGCGATCAACCGCTCGCTGAAAAGATACACGTCCTTCTCCATACCGAGCAGATCCCGGACGGTGTTGTTGTATTCCAAACGCGTCAGCCGTCGCGCCATCGGCGGTCCGGGATCCCGCTCCCCGTGATACAGCTTCTGGCGCAGAACTTCCTGGTTGATCCAGGCAATCACCGCGTCCCGCTGCTCGGCCGAAGGTCGATCCTTTTCCTCCGGCGGCATTTCCCGGTAATGCAGCACGTTCCGGATCCGCTCGAACGACCCAGGATCCGCTTTGGCGCTCTCGGCAGTGAAGAACGGCTCGATATCGAAATCGCCTTTGGGCGTTCCAAACGCCCCGTCATGGCAGTCCAGGCAGTAATTCTCCAGGACCGGCAAAACGTGCTTCTCAAACCCGTCCTCCGCCCGGGCGGCACTGGCCAGCCCCAGCAATAGGAAGGCATGGAGAGGGAAAGTGGCGATTCGACTCATCGGAATTCTCAGTTGGAGCAACTTCAGGCCAGGATGTCCGTGAGCACGCCCTTGCTGTCCGCCAGGCTCTCGCGCTCGATGTCCAACCCGTTCAGCAGCGCCAGCCAGAGGTCGGCCAATGGCCGTTTACCATCATATTTCCAGTGCTGCCCCGTCCGCAAAACGCCGCCCAGCTTCCCGGCGATGACCACCGGAAGATTGTTGTAGTCGTGAACCCGGCCATCGCCCATTCCCGAACCCAGAATCACCGCGCTCTGATCCAGCAGCGATCCGTTCCCGTCCGTGGCTTCCTTCATCCGCTCCACCAGATAGGCATACTGCTCCACGTGGAAACGATCGATCTGCCGGAGCGTCTCCTTCGCTTCGTCCCCCTTGGTGTGGGTCAACGCATGGTGGTTCTGCGGCTTCTCGAACACCCCGTGGTAGTGACGCGGCGTGTCCCAGCGCTCAGGATCGATCAGGAGCGTGCTCACCCGCGTGACGTCCTGCTGAAAAGCTAGCACCATCAGGTCCCCCATCAGCCGGATGTATTCGCCGCGATCTTTGGGAATGCCTGTCGGCTTCTCCATCGGCAACTTCCCGCGCCTCTCCGCCGCCGCCGTCGCGCGATCGATCCGCTCCTCGACGGAACGGACCGACTCCAGATACTCGTCCAGCTTCGAGCGGTCCTCGAATCCTAGATCCCGCCGAAGCCGTTTGGCGTCGCCCATCACGAGATCCAACACGCTCCGGTCACGCGGATTCGGTTTCCCAAACAACCGGTCGAACACGGCGCGCGGGTTCTTCTCCGGCGTCGCGGCATAGCCCGGTGCCATCCAGGAGATGGTCTCGAAATACTTCGTCTCCCGCGCGTTGTCGTGGTCGTTCGTGCTCAGCTCCAGCGATTTCAGCGGCGAATCGGCACCGAGTTTCCGGGCGGCGATCTGGTCGACCGTGATGTTGGTCGGGAACCCGCCATCCAACGCCTCCGACGGCGGGGAGCTCGTGAGCCACGAACACGCGGCCTGCGCATGCACCCCGGTCCCACTGCGCCGTTCCCGGTCCAGCCCCGTGAAGAGGCTGAGGTCGTTGCGAAGCGATTCCAGCGGTTGGATCGACGGTTTGAACTCGAAATCCGCCCCGGCTATCTCCGGGTGCCACGAATCCTGGATGACCCCGTTGGGAATATACATGAACACCAGGCGCCTCGGTCCAGCCGGTGCGGCCATCACGAACGAAGGCGTCATCGCTTCCAGAAACGGCAAGCCCAGCGCAGCTCCGGCGCCTCGCAGCAGAGACCGGCGGGAGAGAGGGGATCGAGTATGGATGTTCGTCGTCATTTCAAAGAGAGGAGGAGGTTCGGGTTCACAATCCTTCGAAGTTTCGGGAGCGAGTCAATTTGCCTTCGATGATCAGGCCCGGACGAGCGGCCAGGAGTTGGCGCAGCGACTCGCCGTTCTGGTCATCTCGAATTCGCGTTTCCACCCGCTCCAGTGCCGGAAGCTTGGTCAAAGCGTCCCATCCGTTTTTGTAAGTGATCTGCGCCTTGAACGCCTGCGGGCTGAAGATGCGGAGGTTCTCGAAACCGTTCAAAGCCGCCAGATGCTCCGCTTTGAGCCCGCCGCTCGGCTTGAACCACAGCACCTCCAGCTTCGGCAAAAGGCGGCCGATCTCAGCCAGTTGCTCCGCGGATACCCGCGTCCGGTGCAGTTGGAGATCGCGCACGTTCGGACAAAGCCGGACCAGGTGCATCGTCTGCTCCGCCGTCAGTGGCGTGTCCAACACCAGGCGCCACACTTTCGGCATCCGCGTTGTGATCGTTTCCACGTCCAGCGCATCCATCTTGAAATTGTGTTTGATCTCCAGAATCTCGAGACCGGGCTTCCCGTCGATGAACCGCACGCAAGCCGGGGTAGCCGTCGATTTGGGATGCTTGCCCATGTAATGGTAGCCGATCTGCACCAGGCCCGGGAACTCGCTAAGCACCGCCAGCCCTTCGTCCCCGATCGCCTGCATCTCGAAATTCACCGCCTTCAACCGCGGAAAAGCCGTGAACCGCTCCAGATCGGCGTTGTCGATGCCGGGTTTCTCACCCACTTCCTTCGTCAACACGCCGTGGTTGATGAAAATCAGCCCCATAACGTGCCCCTCCTCGTCGGTCCACATCTCGAACCGCTGCGCTTTCGCCCCAATCTCCGCCGCCAGCGCCTGCTGCGCCTCTGGACCCAGCGCCTCGGCACCGGAGAGCCCAGGGATCCACATCGAAATCGTCAGAAGGAATGATAGGGAGGCCGAACGCATGGGCGGGTTTGAGAATACATAGATCCAGCCCACGCATTCCCACGGATTTCCGAAAAATTCGTAGAAGCCCACCCCTTCCTACCGCCGGCGCGGCTCGCGCTGGATTTTAGAGGTCGCCGAGGGACGGTGGAGGGGGTGGCGCTCCGGCCGGCCTCGCGGCGTGCAGTGGATTCTGGAAGTCTCGCGGTGCGAGAAATCGCTGGCCGAACGAGTTTGCGGGGGCATATTTTGGAAATACGAACTATCACGGTTCACCAAGTTTTTTACTCCCGATGGTCAGCCCTCAATACCCGTCCCACGACCCCGAGTTTCTGGCATTGCTCGAGACCTTCCTGGAAGATCAGCTTTCCAGGAAAGAGAAGCAGGCGCTGGAGCGGCACTTGAAGCGGTCGCCGGAAGCCAGGGAGCACTTTGCCGAAACACTGGCCAACCAAACCATGGATGAAATGCGGCGGAGCCGGGCATCCGGCGTTGCCAGTTGAAGGGGACCACTAGCAGGAATGGCACTTGGTTAACCTGCTCGGTCGATCATCTTTGTTGGGTGTAGCCGGCTTCGTGAGAACGGGAGCGTAGCGGACATGGCCTGCCAAAGGCAGAGCAGCGCGTCCAATTTCGTCCGAACCAACTTTTCCGGAAAGAACCGCCGAAATTCTCACGAATTCCGCTACACCCTTCCTTCCGACGCGTAAGGGTCTAACTCCTTCCTCCTGGCTCCTTTTCGTAGCGACGCCCCTCCGGGCGTCGGGCGGGGTAAACCCGGCTCATCCCAAACCCCGCCCGAAGGCGAGAGCGCCTTCGCTACGATGAGAAGTCGACTTACGTCGTTGATTCATCCTCCACGGAGCGACGTCGGCGGGGAATCTCGTTTGGGCATAGCCGACTTCGTGAGATTGCGAGCAAAGCGGACACAGGTTGCCGAAGGCAGAGCAACGCGCTTAATTCGGACCCTCTTCCTCCCCCGTCACCAACCCCCTCTGAAGTGTCACTACTTCAGCTACTCCCGAAGCGGACGACGATGCAGCCACGTAAGCGAGTGCCATTCCATCTAACAGGCTGTTGAAAAACCCTGCACCGCGCCGTTGATTGGAATGGATATGTAAAAGGTAGCGTCTGGCGAGGGGAGGATTGAAGGGCGGCCCTTCGGGGGCCTGCGCCTTGAGCG
>CAZCRA010000112.1:0-285 GCA_964500945.1 uncultured Verrucomicrobiales bacterium
CGGGTTCGGCATCGTGGGTGGCGAAACCTCCAGCCCGGCCCCGGACACGGATCTCGCCGTGGTTTCCGTCACCCTGGGCGGTTCGATCGCGCCCGCCGCCTGCGTTCTCCGCTCCGGGGGGAGGCACGGCGACCTTCTCTGGGTCACCGGCCGGCTGGGCGGCTCCCTGACCTCCGGGAAGCACCTCGATTTCACCCCGCGCCTGGAAGAGGCGCACTGGCTCACCGGGAATTTCGCGGTGCACGCCCTGATGGACCTCAGCGACGGACTGGCCCGGGATCTGCC
>CAZCRA010000112.1:295-1445 GCA_964500945.1 uncultured Verrucomicrobiales bacterium
CCTCCGAGCTGGGATTCCGCCTGGACCGGGACCGGATCCCCCGTAGCCCCGGAGTGGACATCGAGGGCGCGCTGGGAGACGGAGAGGACTATGAACTGCTCTTCGCCACCGCCCCGGACGACGCCGCAGACCTGGAGCATGCCTGGGCGAAGCGGTTTCCGGCTCTGGAACTGACCTGCATCGGACGGCTCGACCGGTCCGCCGGTTCGGAAACGCTCACCGGGGGCTGGGATGCCTTCCGGTCCACCTCACCATGAAGCGGACCTGGGAGCTGGAAAACCCGGAAGCCACCCAGCGGGCGGGCCACGAACTGGCCGCCACCCTGGAAGCCGGAGACGTCCTCGCGCTGGTCGGCGATCTCGGCGCCGGCAAGACCCAGCTCTGTCAGGCCATCGTCGCCGGCCTCGACGCCACCGAAACCGTCACCAGCCCGACGTTCACCCTCGTCCAGGAATATCCCTCCGGCCGGCTTCCCGTGTGGCACTTCGATTTCTACCGGTTGGAATCGGCCGATGAACTTCTCGGGCTGGGCTGGGACGATTACCTGAACGGCGACGGCGTGCTGCTCGTGGAATGGGCCGATCGCCATCCCGAAATGCTGCCGCCCGAAGCCCAGTGGTGGCGCCTCGAGATTCTGGGCGAGAACCGCCGTCGCCTCACCCGCATCGAAGCCCCATGATTCTGGCCCTCGAAACTTCCACGCCCCACGCCGGCCTGGCCCTCTGGGACCCCGCCCGGGACGCGCTGGTTTTCGAAACCGCATTCACTTCCGATCGCGCCCACAACGCCATGATCTTCGAACCCCTGCGCGAGACCCTGGCGGTTCTGGAGGGCGCCACCGCGTCGCTGGAAGCGATTGTGGCCGGCACGGGCCCGGGTTCCTACGGCGGCATCCGGGTCGGCATCGCCGTGGCCACCGCTTTGGCCATGGCCCGGAATTGCCCGGTCTTCGGCTGGCCCTCGATCGCCACCCTGGAAGCGAACGCCTGGATCGCCGGGGACGCCCGGCGCCGCTCGTTCTACCTGGCCGAAGTCCGCGGGCACGCGCTGCAAGGCGCCCCCGAGGTCCTGGACGAAGCCGTTTTCCGCCAGCGCGTCGCCGTTCTCGCCGGCCGCGGCGAACCCGTCCTCACCACCGATCCCGCGCCGC
>CAZCRA010000112.1:1455-11860 GCA_964500945.1 uncultured Verrucomicrobiales bacterium
CGCTGCTGGGTCTCCGCGAGATCGAAGTCCGCGTTCCCCGGGCCACCGATCTGGCCCGGTGCGCCGCCGCGTTGGAGCCTGCGGTCCGGGAGGAGGAGTCGAAACGCCCGCTCGAACCGGTCTACGTTCGCGCCCCTTACATCACGAAGCCGAAGAATATGCAGCCGGGCGACTGAACGCCGACCGTTCGCCTGCGGCCCGCCGCCGATCCGTTCAGTCCGCGATGTCCGTGACCAGGATGAGCAGCTTGCGCGTGGCGCTGGCGCCCTCGGAATCGGTTACGGTGACGTCGACGCGATAGGCGTTTTCGCCCCGCTCATCGTCCGGATTCTCGAAATCCGGCAACGAGCGGAAGAAGAGTTCGCCGGTGCCGGAGTCGATTCCGAAGAGATCCTCGTCGGCGCCGCCGGTAATGGCGTAGGCAAGCCCGTTGCCCTCGCTGTCGGAGTCGTCGGTGGACTCGATGTCGATCACCGCGGTGGTGTTCTCGGGCACCTCGATGCCGGCGCCACCGGTGCCGGGTTCCGTCCACTGAAGGCGCGTGATGGCGCCGGCCTTGGCGAAGTTCACTTCGAGGCGGCTCACCCCGGCCACGGCGGCGTTGACCCGCAGGAGTTGGTTATCCCCGGCCCGCTCGGTGATGGGGACCACGGCGAGCGCCGCTCCGTTCGCGTCGAAGAACTCGAGGGAACTCGTGGTCCCTTCGATGTCGAGAAACTCGATGAACTCGAAATCGACCGGAGTGTCGAACTCGAAGCTCAGCGTCCCGCCCCCGGCGTTGTCGTCCGGATCGGAAGAGTCGCCGTCTTCCGAGATGATGAGGACTTTGCCCTCGGAAGGAAAGGCCAGGTCGGTGTCACCGCCGGTCACGTTGGCGGCATCGAAGATCATGGCCGGATTCGCGGCGCTTGCGCTGCTCACGGTGACCCCGTCCGGAGCGAACTGATCGGTGATCACGGTTCCGGCGGCGAACCCTTCGAAGTCGATCGATCGCGTCTGCGCCAAGTCCCCGCTGTCCTGGGCGGGTTCGGTGATGACCGGCGATTGATTGGAAGGTCCCTCGGCCACGTCGCGAACCACGACCTCGACCGGGACCGAGTCCGAGAGGCCTCCGCTGTCGGTGACCTTGACGCTGATGCCGTAAACGTTGTCACCCGGCGTCCCGCCCTGGTCCTGGGGATTCTCGAAGTCCGGCGGGTTCACGAAGGTCACTTCTCCGTTGGCGGCGATCTCGAACCGTGAGGCGTCGGGGCCTTCCAGGGAGTAGACGAGGCCTCCGCCGTTTTCGGTTTCACCCTCGGGATCGCTGGAATCGACGTCCAGGACGACGGAGGTGGTGTTTTCGTCCACCTCGAACGAAGCCGGCCCGCCTCCCGGTTCGGTCCAGGCGAGGTTGGTGATGGCGCCGGCCCGGGCGAAGTGCACTTCGAGGCGGCTCACCCCCGCCACGGCGGCGTCGACGCGCAGCAGCTGGTTGTTTCCGGCCCGCTCGGTAATTGGGACGTCGGCCAGGGCGGCCCCATTGGCACCGAAGAACCGCAGGTTGCTGGAGTTCCCTTCGAGATCGAGGAACTCGATGAACTCGAAATCGACCGGGGCATCGAAGTCGAAGGTCAGGGTGCCGCCCTTGGCGTTGTCGTCCGGATCGGAGCTGTCGCCGTCCTCGGAAATGATGAGGACTTTGCCCTCCGAGGGGAACGCCAAATCCGTGTCGCCCCCGGTGACGTTGGCGGCATCGAAGATCATGGCCGGATTCGCCGCGCTTGCGCTGCTCACGCTGAGCCCGAGCGAAGCGAACTGGTTGGTGACGATCGTGCCCGCCGCCAGGCCCTCGAAATCGACCAGGCGCGCCGTGCCGCCGGAGCCCGAGCTGGGGAAGGTGATGGTGGGCGGCGTGTTCGTGGAACCGTCCAGGACGTCCGTGACGCGCACCAGAAGGCTCCTCGTATCCGAGAGGCCACCGCCGTCGGTGACGCGGATCAGCACTTCGTAGCCGTTGTCCTGATCGGTGTCCGCCGGGTTCTCGAAGTCCGGAGCGGATTGGAACGAGAGCGTTCCGTCCGGGGCGATGTCGAATCGCGCCGCATCCGGACCCTCCAGGGTGTAGACGAGGCCTCCGCCGTTTTCGGTTTCACCCTCGGGATCGCTGGAATCGACGTCCAGGACGACGGAGGTGGTGTTTTCGTCCACCTCGAACGAAGCCGGCCCGCCTCCCGGTTCGGTCCAGGCGAGGTTGGTGATGGCGCCGGCCCGGGCGAAGTGCACTTCGAGGCGGCTCACCCCCGCCACGGCGGCGTCGACGCGCAGCAGCTGGTTGTTTCCGGCCCGCTCGGTAATTGGGACGTCGGCCAGGGCGGCCCCATTGGCACCGAAGAACCGCAGGTTGCTGGAGTTCCCTTCGAGATCGAGGAACTCGATGAACTCGAAATCGACCGGGGCATCGAAGTCGAAGGTCAGGGTGCCGCCCTTGGCGTTGTCGTCCGGATCGGAGCTGTCGCCGTCCTCGGAAATGATGAGGACTTTGCCCTCCGAGGGGAACGCCAAATCCGTGTCGCCCCCGGTGACGTTGGCGGCATCGAAGATCATGGCCGGGTTCGCCGCGCTGTCGCTGCTCACGGTGAGCCCGAGGGAGGCAAACTGGTCCGTGATGACGTCCCCGGCGTTCAGGGCGATGCCGTTCGCGTCCTCCTCGAAATCGATGGTGACGGATGCGAGGCCCTCGGGACGGACGATGACCGGTGCTTCGTTCGGGCCACCGCCACCGTCCGGCGCCACCTCGATGACGCCGGAGGCTTGGTTCGTGGCGCCATCATCGTCACGCACGGTCAACGTCACGGTGTAGGTGCCGGGAGCCGTGAAGACGTGGGCGGGCGTCAGCGCGCCGCTCGCTGCGACGTCCTGGAAGGGAAGCACCGTGCCGTCGCCGAAATCCCAGGAGACTTCCAGGAGATCGTCGACGCCAGGATCGGAAACGGATCCGGAGAAGCTGACGTTTTGGTCCTCCACGGCCTGGGAGGGAATGGTCGCCGCAGCCGAGGGCGGGAGGTTGTTCACCACAACGGGCGTGCTGGAGCTGGCCACGGGCTGCGAGGCGGCGTCTTCCAGTGTCACGGCGATGGTGTAAGGCGCGTCAGCCGGGAGGTTATTGATGTAGAGGTGCGAGGTCGAAAAATCCCGCACCCCGGCGCCCAACGCGATGGATTCGGTTTCCCCGTCACCCCAGGAGATCTGGACGGTGAAGGCGTCCGCCGGCTCCCCGCCCGAGAACGAACCCGTCAAGGCGGTCGTGCCGCCTTCGCTCAGGGGACCGGAAGCGGCGAGGTTGGTGATCGTGACGCTGGTGGATGGAAGATCGACGGTGGTCGTGGCGTCGGCGCTGGCGGGAACACCTTCCGTCAACCCCACGTTGTCCGTGGCGACGGAGTAGAAAGCGTAGGTCGCGCCATCGACGCCGGTGAATAGCATGGAGCTGGCAGCGGTGTCGTCGAGGAGCAAAGTAAACGCGCCGCCGTTCTCGGAGACAAAGACGTCGTAGGTGGCCACTCCGGAGCCAAGTCCATCGTCGCCCGTCCAGGAAACGTTGAAGGTTTCGGTCGTCGTCGTCGAGGCGAGGGCGTCGACTGCACTGACGGGAGCGGTGTTGTCGGCGGTGTTGGTGTAGTCCGGTGTGAGGATCGCCTCATTGATGTCGAAGACAATGTTGGCCTGTTCCTCAATCGTCGTCCCATCGGCGAGTCCAGGGAGGGGTCGAATGGCGAACGCCACGAAGCCCTCTCCCTCGGGCGAGTTGTTGTTCGGCGGCAAGAACCCGGCAACTGGATCGGTTGTCAGCTCACCCGTGAGCGGATCGATCGCGATCAGCTGCCAGGACGCCACCCGGGAAGCTGGGTCCACCTCGGCGGTGAACCGGACGACAAAGCCGAGCGTGTCCGTGAAGTCGACCTCCGTCGTGTAGAAATCACGCCCCTCCGGGACATCGAAGACGAAATCTCCAAAGCCGAAATCACCCACTTCGAACGTGCTCAAATCGAGATCTTCATCGATGGGCAGAGTGATGTTCACCTCTTGCGCAGGCAGCGTAGCGGTGTCGAGATTCTCGAAGAAGACCGTGTAATCGAAGGTCCGGTTGGTGGTGAGGAAGTTGGTGTCGGAAAAGCCGCCCGGACCGACAATGTCGTTGGGATCATTGGATCCCCCCGGCACGCTGAGTCCACGCCGGATGCGGTCGGCCCTCCATTCCCGAACGCGATCAGTAAGGACGTCCTGAACCTCCGGATGGACGAATCGGCAAGTGAACGCGTAGGCGGCGCTGTCGACGCCTGGGATTCTTCGCAACCCGTTGCCGATCAAAAAGCCTCCACCCGCCGCAAAGACGATGGCGACACCGGTGGGGGTGGCGGCCGCGCGGGTGAAGGCTCTCGTGGCCAGACCAGGAGCACTGGTAAGCACTGTCGTCTGGACCGTGCCGGAGGTTCCGAAAACGATCAATTCTCCCGCCACCCCGCGACCGACATTGGTGGCCACGGTCCTCGAGACCACCGGGGCAATCTCTGAGGTCAACAAAGCTCCCTCATAGAGCGTGAAGCCTCCTGCCCCGACCTCACCCAAGCCTACCGCAGTATTGAAAAAATCACGGATGCCGTCCAAGGGGTTCCGGATGCCGTTGTCGGATTGCGGAGCTTGCTGGGGTGTCTCGCGAAACAAGCCCCGAGGATCGATGAGGTTGCTCGGACTATTGCCAGCGTAGAGGTAGAGGTTGGCCTCACCTCCATCGAGGTCGAGAGGATCGGTCTCGGCAAAGCGGCCGAGAGATGGGACATAGGTCCGGTTCCGCAGAGAGATCCTGTCGCCACCGATATCCCGCGCCCCGTATTCCCCACCGAAGGCGAACGGATTCTGTTGGCCTTCCAGGGCAAGCAACTCCTCCCCAAAAGGCAGATATGCATACGAGTTGACCACCTGCCCCGCGGAGTCCGTCAGCTGCGTCACGTTCCCGAGACCGTCTGCGTGATAGTAGAAGGCTTCCCCGCCTGCCGTAATCTGACTGGCCAGGCCCCGGCCCCGGATGTAGCGCGCTTCGAGATCTCCTGCACCGTCATACTGTGCGAACACGTTCGAGAGACCAGTAGGATCCACCAGAAATTCCGTACGCACGCCGTCCCGAACCATCGCGATCATGAATCCATTCGCATCATACTCATACTGAATCGTCTCCTCAGGTGTCACCGTCTCAATGAGCTGCCCTAGGGCATTGTAGGCGTAAGTTGTCCGACCGCCTCCATCGACTTTGGCGGTCAGATTCCCATCGGCATCATATTCGAACGTTGCAGTTCCAGACGACGTATACTGATTCAGAAGATTCGTCGAATAGGCGGTCAACACACCGTCATCCGAAACCGCAATCCGATTCCCCGCCGCGTCGTAGTCGTAGGTGATGATCCGCCCGTTGGGAAGCGCGACCCGTGTCAGTTGCCCAGTGGCATCGTAACCGTAGGACGTCGCTCCCTCGGTCGTGGTCGCGGTGACAATTCGGCCAAGGGCGTCGTAAACGTAGTCTGCCTGGCCGATGACTCCTTCGGCGTTGTGATGCAAAATGGAGGTCACATACCCTCGAACATCATGTTTATAGGTACTGAAGGTGCCATCCCCATTGTCTTTCCGGGTCACCCGGCCCTGGTCGTCGTAGACGTATGCGACAATCAATTCCCCGGCATCATTGTCCACACGGACGATCCTTCCGGCAGAATCGTAGGCGTAATTCACGGCGAAGCCACCCTGGTCGGAGAGTCGCGAAAGAAGGCCTGCGTCGCTGTATTCATAGGATAGGAAGCGCCCCGACTCATAGGTCACTTTGGTAATCCGATCAGCGTCGTCATACTCAAAGCTTGTCGTCCCGTTGACATCCGACGCTTCGATCTGATTGCGCCGGTCATCGTAGGCATAGGTAGTGACGTTTCCCCCTTCCGACACCGAACGGATCAGAAGATTCTTTGCGTCATACTCAAAGGTGACAGTCTGGCCGCGGCGGTTGGTGATAGAGGTGATGTTGCCGCGCGCGTCATGCGCGGTTTCAATGGTAGATCCATCGGGATAGGTGATTCGATTGTAATTCCCGGCCGCATCCACATCGAAATCCGTGGTGATACCGCGCGCGTCCCGGAACAGATCGAGACCAGCGAAGAGGTTATCCCAGCTGTAAGACAACGTAGCGCCCTCAGGATTTACCTGTTCAATCGGATTGTTCAGGTCATCATAGAGAGCGGTTCTGGAAACCCCTCCGGGCTCGAGGAGGCGAATCAGGTTCCCTGCCGCGTCATAGAAGTATTCTGTGGTATTTCCAGCAGTATCAATCAGCCGGGCAGTTTGCCCTCCCTCGTTGCGGAGGATTCGGGCGACAAACCCGTCGTCATTGCGTAGGATGAGACCTCCTGCCGAATCGTACTCATAGGTCAGCAAACCTGATGCAGCGGAAGTCTCGCGAATGATCCGGCCTTGGTTGTCATAGTCGTAGATGGTTTGGCCAAAAATGGGATGCGTCACCGATCGGAGGGCATGCTCGTTAACAGGCTCCTGGCCAGTGATGGTGTCATAAATCAATGTTCCGGTGATGTCGGAAATCCTCTCGACATGCTGTCCTGAAGCGTCATAGACAACGGTGCTTACCCTGCCGACAGCATCCGTGAAGCTACTGATCCGTCCGGTCGTAAGATCGCGATTCCACGAGAAGACATCACCGGTATCGCTGGTCCAGCTGGTGAGGAGCAAATTCCCCGATGTACCTGTCGTGTAACCCGCCGTCTGCCGGTTGCCATTGCGATCCTCGGAATAGAGAACACGCCCGTCAGTGGCGTCAAAGGCGAAGACCGTGCCATTCGCTTCGCGAAGTAACCATTCGTTTCCTACGCGCACCAGTTCAGAGGGGTCGGACGCGGTGGGTTGGTATCCGTCGTCCGTGAGGAAGTAGGCGCGCACCACATCTCCTACCCGGATCCGCACGTTCCCCGCTGCATCCTCGACGGCTTCAATTCGGGTCGGATCGGGAATCCCATACCCCAAAGCCCCATCGGTGAAACGCTGCGTGATCGCACCAAAGTTGCTGGCTTGGTTGATCTCGAAGTTGAGCAGGCGGTTGACATCAGAAGTGTAGACTCCGAGTTCACTGAGCCGGGTCGCATTCTCGGCAATCACCGCGTTGAACTCGGCGGCCGTGTCTCCCACCTCTCCCAGGAAATTCGCATAGATCACGTCCCAGGCCTCGATCGGGGTCAATTCGGGCCGACGCAGGGCGTTCGCGCCGTCCCAGTCGATGACGAAGTCTGGGTCGAGAATGGAGACGTCGTAGGTGGTTGCACCGTCTGGGAAAATGTCGAACACGTAGGTGGCAGACGCGCCCGGTGGGAGAATCCCGGCGGGACCCTCGTCATTGATTCCTAGGAACAGCGTTGCTCGATCGAGCAACTGAGTTGTGCCCTTTTCCTTGAGATCCGCGTTGCTGGCCTCGATGAGGAAGAGAGGAGCGGTGAGATCGGTCGATCCGATGTTCGTATATTCGACCCTGCCAATCGTCGGGCGACCCGGGCGGATGATCCCCGGAACACTGAGCTGCACATCCAGTTGTCCAACGGGATCCTCCGTCACCAGATAAGCGTCGGGAAGGGTTTCGCTCCCCAGATCACCGCTGACGGTGACGTCATAGGCGCCGGCCGGTAGGCCGGTCAGGTCCAGCGTGGCATAAAGCTCATTACCTCCGGCAAAGGTCACCGACGCTGTGGCCGAATTGCCGCTGTCGGTGAGCGCGACCGTCGTGTTCGGGGTAAACCCAAACCCGTTGATCACCGAGGTTACTTGTCCAAGGTTTGAGCCGGTGGTGCCGGAAAGGCTCTCCACGTCGAAGGCGATTCGCTCAGCGCGCAGCGAGAAACCGCTTCCTCCCCCAGCCCCTTCCCGTCCCCGTACGAGCAGGTAGTAGGCGCCACCCTGCGGACTGCGGAGGGTGATCGAACGCTCCAGGGCGTCAATGCTGGAAGCGGCGACATCAAAATCACTCCGGGTTGGCAACGCTTGGAACGCCACCAGGAAATCCGCCTGACGAATCTCCTCGAAGTTGCCGGTGATGACCACATCGGTCCCGGCCTCCACATCGAGACGGTAGTAGACCTCTTCGTCCTGCGCCAGCGTGTCGTTCACCGTGACGTCGTAGGGCAGGGCGGGAAGAGACACCGCGATGCGACCGGCCGAGGCCACCACGTTGTTGGCCCGGTCGGCGTCGGAGACGGTTCCAGCCGAGTCGGTGTTCACGATGACGAAGTATTCGCCGTCGATCACCGTCGGAAGGGGCGCATTGAGCGTTTCACTGTAACTGCCCAATCCAGCCACCCCCCCGGTGTGCAGCACGGCGCCGATGAGCGGATCCGTGGCGTCCAACCGGTTGTCGCGGGAGAGGTAGATGGAATCGATCCACTCGCCCGCGACGGCGTCGTTGCCAAGATTGTCGACCGTGTAGGAGATCGCAATCGCCGCACCGGGGTCTCCCGTCGCGGGAACGATAATGTCCGTCACGGCGATGTCGGATGCGGTGGCTACGGTGTTGAGCGTGACCGCGGTGTCGGAGAATTCGGTCACGAAGGTTCCATCCGCGCCCAAGATCTGACCGAATTCGCCGTCTCGGCCCGCGAAGGTCAGAATCGGATAGGCATCCCCGGTGCTGGGGCCGAAGCCGCCGAGGATTTCGATGTTCAGCGTGCCCTGAAGATTTGCCTGGCCTGTGATGTCAATGACTCCAAACTCCCCGGTCCCCGGTCGCCCCCCGATTTGAATCGTCGTGGCGTCCTGCTCGGTGAAGTCTCCGTTCACCGTCACCGTGGCTCCCGGCCCCACGACCAGATCTCCCAAAATGCCCGTGTCCAGCGGCGCGAACTCGTAGACCGACTGCACCTCGTCGAGGATCCAGATGCTGCCGGTGGTGTTGTCGATGGCGATGCTGGTCAGGTTGTTGCTGAAGTTGGTGGACGAGGGACCGGCATTGGAGAGGTCGAAATCGGTCACGAAGTCTCCCGTCGGAGTCAGTTCCCGAACGACCGATTGACCGCTCCCGACGAGGTAGAGATTCCCGGTCGATTCATTAACCTCGATGCCGCCGAAGCTGATGCTGAAGAAAGGGGCTCCGGGCGGAGTGATGGGGAAGGAATTGAGGACACTGCCGTCGGAGGCATCGATCTCGTAGATGCTGTTGTCCGACGAAAGGGCGAAGAGCGTGCCGCGGCCCGCATGATGGGCGATCCCGGGCAGGCCGACCGGCAACGCCGGCAATTCGAGCGTGGCGATCACACTGCCGTCTGTCTTGTCCACGGCGAGGATGAAAGGCGGCGCCTCGTCACCGTCCGACCAGAGCAGCGTCCCTGCCGGAAGGTTCGTCCCGGCGAAGTTCAGCGGCGCGGACGTGAAGTCCATGTCCATCACGTTGACCACGTCGCTGGGGTCTTCGTAACTCGCGATCTGGATGCCGTCGCGGTCGAAGACCCGCAACAGGGTGTCGTTGCGGGCGTGGAAATAGAGATTCCCTGTCTCGGGATCGACGGCGATCCCGGCCTGCCGTTCGAACCCCGGGAAAAAGGCATCCGTCATGACCACGTTCTGCCGCTCGACTCCGTTGGTCAGATCCGCGGCCGTGGCGAAGTCCCGCCCGCCAGTGAATTCGAGCCGGCCGCCATTGACCTCCACGGTGTCGATGGCGGAGAAGGTCGATACCACACCGTCGAGAATCACGTTTCCGTAGTTGGTGACGATGTCGACGTCGGGAAGAAGGGAAAGGGTGGAGAACGGCCCGACCCGCCAGGTGCCGCCGAAGAGCGTTTCGCCCTGCAGTTGCTTGATGCGAGTCTCCAGTTCGAGCGTGCCCGATTGCACATCCACGGTCCCGGTGTTGTTGAGGAAGGACCGGGCGCCGAGGTTGGAGAAGAGCCGGCTCGTCCCCAGACCGTCCGTTTTGGTGACGGTCCCGAGGTTGTGGAAGGTGGAGCCGAACCCGTTGAAGTCGACGATCTGGAAGTCGCCGTCGCCCCGGAACTCGAAGGTGCCGAAGTTGGCAAACTGGGACGTCTGGTTCATCACGAAGACGGTGTCGGCTTCGTGAACGAAGGTGCCGAAGTTGGTGATGGCTCCCCGGAAGGTCTGGTTCAGCGTGCCGTCCGTGTGGATGAAGCCGTCGTTGATGAAATAGGTGGAATCCAAGCCCCCGGATCCGAGCCAGTAAAAGAGGTTCTCCTCGAACTGGAGCCGGGGTGGCGCGGTGGGTGCGCCACCGATTCGCCCTGCCATTTCGACACGACCATTGCCCGTCCCGGTGATGGTGCCAACCAAGCCGTGGAGGGCCGTGCCGCCGAAGCGGAAAATCCCGCCCGCTTCC
>CAZCRA010000113.1:0-11845 GCA_964500945.1 uncultured Verrucomicrobiales bacterium
TCCCTAACGGCCTTGAAGCCGCCCGTTTATGGAATCGTCATCCCGGTGTGTAACGAAGAAGCCTGCCTTGGTGGCGTTTTGGATGAAATCCGCTCCGCCTTGCCCCGGGATCGCATCTTCCACCTTGCCGTCGGCCTGAACGGCAACACCGACCACTCCGGCGACATCGCACGGGCCCAGGACGTCCATACGGGCACCTCTTCCACACCGGGCTACGGCCACGGCTGCCTCGCCGCCATCGATGCCCTCCGCGTCGCTCATCCACCCGTCGACGCCTACCTGTTCATGGCCGGCGACGGCGCGAACGATCCGGCTGAGATCCCGCGCTTGACCACCGCCTATGAGGCGGGCCACACCCTCGTTCTCGGGAATCGCACCCTTGCTCGCCATAACTGGCGGCGCCCCCTCTCCCGAATCGCCGCCAACCTCCTTCTCGGCGCCTGGGCTTCGCTTCTCAGCCGCCACCCTTTCGTGGACCTCGGCCCTTTCCGCATCATCGACCGGAAATGCTTCGAGCGCCTCGACGTACGCGAACTGACTTTCGGTTGGACCATTGAAGCCCAAATCCTTGCCGCACGCATGGGCGAGCCCATCGCCACCGTTCAGGTCTCAGAGCGTCCCCGTCTCGCCGGCGACCAAAAAATCAGCGGCGTCAGCCTTGTCCAAACCGCGCGAATCGGTTGGGCAATCGCACGAGCCGGCCTCCGTGCCGCCCTGCGCCCGCTGCCGGAATCTCCACCTGGCTATTGACGGGCGAGACGGTCGCAAAACCGGGTTCCGTGCCGCGCGGTGCAGCGTTTTGCAACCGCCGGTTGAGCCCGAGACGCTTTCGCTCCATGGTCTGCGGAACGTCGCCGTGCAAATGGCGCTTCGGAGGTGCCGAATTCTGGCTCACAAGAAGGAGCGCCTGTCCGCCATCGCCTGGACGAAGGCGGAAGAGGCGAGCGATTCCTGCACCTGATCCTTTGCCATGCTCCAGTTCTTCTCGCTTCCCCACCGCCTGCTTTTCCTCTTCGCCTTCCTGCTCCTCGGCGTGGCCGCCTACACCGCCTGGGATTCCACCCGGCGCGAGCGGATCGAGGGCATCGTCCTTCCTTCCGCCCTCGGCGACGAAAACCTTTACCCGCTCCCGGCCGCCATGACGCCGGGTAGCCCCATCGTCTCCATGGATGGCCAAACCCTCTTCCTGGCGCACGACGAAACCTATCGCGAACTGGAGTGGCTCATGCTCCCGGTCGGCTGCGACGATTCCGGCCAATGGATGGTCTACCGCGAGGTCCCGCGCAAAGGCGATGAGATTCAGCCCGACCCGGATCTCCGTTTCCTCAAAACCGGCCCGCGCGAGTTCCTCGTTCTCGGCACCTCCCCGGAACCGGCCCGGGACGACGCCGCGGAGGGTCGCGACATTTGACTTGAACGCCTCTTCCTCCGGCACCATCCTGCTCCGCCAAACCCGAGACCTGGCCCTCCTTGTCACGCCCCAAAATCCGTCGCCCGGTCCCATCCTCTTCTCAAACCGGCTGCCCCATTCTGCTATCACGTTAGCCCATGCGACGCGCCCTCATCTCCGTCTCGGATAAGACCGGTCTCGACTCTCTCGCCCGCGGCCTCCACGAACTCGGCGTGGAAATCCTCTCCACCGGCGGCACCGCCCAGTTTATCCGGGATCTCGACATCCCCGTCGTCGACATCGCTGATTTCACCGGCTTCCCGGAATTGTTCGATGGTCGCGTCAAGACCCTGCACCCGAAGGTCCACGGCGGCCTCCTCTTCCGGCGCGACCAGCCGGACCACGAAAAACAAGCACGCGAACACGGCATCGATCCCATCGACCTCGTCGTCGTCAACCTCTATCCCTTTCGCGAGACCATCGCCAAGGAGGACGTCACGCTCCAGGAAGCCATCGAACAAATCGACATCGGTGGCCCCTCCATGCTTCGCTCCGCGGCCAAAAACTACCGCAGCGTCACGGTCCTTACCGACCCTTCCGACTACGCCAACGTCCTCGACGAACTCCAGGAAAACGGCGGGGAAACCTCCCTCAAAACTCGCGAGGCCCTGGCGATCAAGGTCTATCGAACCACCTCGTCTTATGACGACGCCATCGCGCGGTTCTTGAACAAAACCCAGGAAACCGCCTCGAGCTTCTCCGTCAGCCTTCCGCTCGAACGCAAGCTTCGCTACGGGGAAAATCCGCACCAGGAGGCCTTCCTTTACGGCCATTTCGGCGAGCTGTTCTCCCAAATCCATGGAAAGGAACTCAGCTACACGAACGTCCTCGACATCGCCACGGCCGCCTCTCTCATCGGGGAATTCCGCCGGCCCACCGTCGCCATCCTCAAACACTGCAACCCCTGCGGTGTCGGCGCCGATGAGGAAGACATTCGCGCCGCCTGGGAAAAGGCCTACGAAACCGACCGCCAGGCGCCTTTCGGCGGCGTCATCGTGTGCAATCGCCCCCTCCCCGAAGGCCTCGCACGCGTCATCTCGGAAATCTTCACCGACGTCATCATCGCCCCGGAGTTCGAAGCCGAGGCGCGCGCCGTGCTCCAAAAGAAGAAGAATCTCCGCCTCATCCGCATGCTCGATGGGGTTCGTGAAGCCCTGACCGAACCCGTCGTCCGCTCCACCCCGGGCGGCCTCATCGTCATGGACAGCGATGCCAAGGCGCTCGGTATCGACCAAATCGAACAACACGTCGTCACCGAACGCCCCCCCACCAAAGAGGAAATCGAAGCCATGCGCTTCACCTGGCGCGTCGTGAAACACGTGAAATCCAACGCCATCGTCTTCGGCACCAGCGATCGCACCCTCGGCATCGGTGCCGGACAAATGGCCCGCGTCGATGCCTGCCGCGTGGCGATCTGGAAAGCCCAGGAAGCCGGCCTCGACCTCGAGGGGTCGGTCGTGGCCAGCGACGGCCTTTTCCCCTTCCCGGACGGGCTCATCGCGGCCGCCGACGCCGGCGCCACCGCCGCCATTCAACCCGGAAAATCCGTTCGCGACGAAGAGGTCATCCAGGCCGCCAACGAACGATCCATGGCCATGGCCTTCACCGGTCACCGCCACTTTTTGCACTGATTTTGCACCGACGATGGCGCGTCATTCTTTGCGTTCCGTCCAGACGACCCGTTGATGAACCAGATCAATCGTCCTGAAATCCCAAACCGAGAGCAAAGCACGAAGGACAAAGCACATCCCGCCAAAATCCGCTTTGCAACCCTAGCATTCCTCTGCTTTGATCCCGGCGATCATGTCGGTGAACCAGGAACGGCGGCCTTTTCGACGCGTCCTGCTCAAGCTGAGCGGGGAAGCCCTCCGTGAACCGGGCAGCACGGACAACATCTCCCCGGAGATCGTCGAGGATATCGCCAAACAAATCAGGCAGGCCCATCAGGCGGGTCTCGAGGTCGCCGTCGTCGTCGGTGGAGGGAATTTCTGGCGGGGTGCCAGCGCCAGCGCCCGCGGCATGGAGCGCGCCACGGCCGACTACGTCGGAATGCTCGCCACCGTCATGAACGCTCTGGCCGTCCAAAGCATGCTCGAGGCCCTCGACGTCCCTGCCCGCGTCCAGTCCGCCATCGAAATGAATAACGTGGCCGAACCCTTCATCCGCCGCATGGCCGTCCGCCACCTCGAGCGCGGACGCGTCGTCATCTTTGGCGCCGGCACGGGAAACCCCTTTTTCTCCACCGACACGGCCGCCGCCCTGCGCGGAAACGAAATCAACGCCGATGCCGTCCTCAAAGCCACCAAGGTGGACGGCGTTTACGATTCCGACCCGAAAACGAACCCGAATGCCTCCCGCTTCGATACCCTCACCTTCACCGAAGCCCTCTCCCGCGGCCTGAGTGTCATGGACGCCACCGCCTTCAGCCTATGCCGCGATAACAAACTCGATGTCGTCGTTTTCGACATGACCCAACCCGGCAACATCTTTCGCGCGCTCATGGGCGAACCCATCGGCACCCTTGTCACGGGCCAAATCGTTGCCAGCGCCGGTGCTGCTTGATACACTTTCCCCCGCTCTGCCCCTCGCGGCCGTCCCGGCTTTTAAATCGGCCACTTCTCACGCGCCTCCACCCCGAAAATCACCACCTATCCCGTCATGGAACCCGAAGAAATCATGCTCGAAACCGAGGAAGCCATGGAAAAGGCCGTGGAACACCTCGTTCACGAATTCAATAGCGTCCGAACCGGGAAAGCCTCGCCTGCCCTCGTCGAAGGCCTCGAGGTCATGGTCCCCTCCTACGGCACCACCAGCCGGCTGAAGGAACTCGCCATGATCACCACGCCCGAGCCCCGCCTCATCATGATCCAGCCCTTCGACCCAAGCACGACCCAGGACATCGAGCGCGCTTTTAAAGAATCCCGGCTCGGCCTGAACCCCGCCGTCGACGGGAAAATCCTTCGCGTTCCCATCCCCGAACTCTCCGAAGAACGCCGGAAGGAAATGGTCAAACTCGCCCGCGGCATGGCCGAAGAAGCCCGCGTCCGCGTGCGGGGTGCGAGGCGCGACGCGATGGAAGCCGTGAAGTCGGGCCAGAAAGAAGGCGCCATCACCGAGGACGACCAGAAGCTCTACGAGAAGGACATCCAGAAACTCACCGACGATCACGTGAAAAAAGTCGACGAGCATCTGGAGAAAAAGGAAGCCGACATCATGACGGTCTGAACCGCCGGCGCGACCTCCCTCCGGCATGGCCCCCGACGATCCTCGATTTTATCCAGCGGCGTTCTTCGACTTCGCTTACACCGCTCACACCTCGCTCTTCACCGAAGGCGAACCGGTTTGGACCGCCATTGGCCACCTGAAGGCTTACCTCGAAGAGAGGGTGACCGAACGGCGCACCCACGGAGCGACCATCAGCGACCGCGCCGAAATCGGCGACCGTGTCTTCCTCGGTGAAGGAACCGTCGTGGAGCCTTTTGCCACCGTCAAAGGTCCCGCGTGGATCGGTCCAAACTGCACCATCCGCAGCGGGGCTTATGTCCGTGAAGACGTCGTCGCCGGCGCCGGTGTCATGATGGGGAACTCCTGCGAGTTCAAAAACTGCCTTCTCTTCGACGGAGCTGAAGTCCCGCATTTCAATTACGTGGGCGACTCAATCCTCGGCCACAAAGCCCATTTGGGCGCAGGTGTCATCCTCTCCAACGTCCGCCTCGACCGCCAAGACGTCCGCGTTTCGGACGGTCATGCCCTGCTCGAAACCGGCCTCCGGAAATTCGGCGCCATCATCGGGGATCACACCGAAATCGGTTGCAACACCGTTCTCAGCCCGGGAAGCGTCATCGGCATGGAATGCATCCTCTACCCCGGCACCCAATGGCGTGGCGTTCTCCCATCACGCCACATCGTGAAGCTCCGCCAGGACCAGCACATCGTCGAACGCCTCGGCCGGTAGGCGCGGCGCCGCTTGCCTCCGAAGGCCTACCGGAACAATCGCTCCAGGTCTTTCTCCGTCCCGGCCTCGTTTTTCACCCCGGCAAGAGGCTCAGCGGAAGGATCGAAGTCCGAAACCACCTGGCCGATCAAAATTGGCCCGTATCCCAGGCCCTCTCGCGGCGCTACGGCCAGCTTCACGCCAGCCCCCATCCCTGCGGCGGCTGCCAGAGACTGCGCCTCCGCCCAGGCCGCTTTCGAGATCTCCTCTTTCGCTTCGCTCGTGTATTTCTTCAAATTCGGAACCGTGAACACGAAGGCCGCGCTCTTCCGGCCCAGGTAGCCGTAAGCCGAAAAGGTGTCGCCCCAGATCGATGTCGTCCCTGGCCCACCCGGAATCTCCGCACAGTATGCTTCCATCTTCCCGGCCATCGTTCGCGCCAACTCGACCGCCTCCGGCGTGTTCCCATACCCACGCTCTTCCGCCTTCGCGAACTGCAGCGCTTTCTCGGCATCATCCAATCCCGTTTCCTCCAGCGACGCCGTCGCCTGGCTGTAAAGCAGCCCGGCGCTCCCCAGTCCACCGAGCACGCCGAGCACACCCGTCAAGATCCCAGCGATCGCGCCCCCTTTCCCGCCCGCTTTGACGGCCTTCAAACCCGTGAGAACGGCGGCGACTCCAAGCCCGGTCCAGAGCAGAATCCCAATCGCGACCCCCGGCATCTTCAGAAGCACGGCCCCGATCAAGGCAAGCACCGGCCCGGCGAACATGGCCAGTAATCCGTAGAGTAGCGCTTTGCCCGCTCCGGTCGGCGTTTTCGCAGCAGTCGTGGTCTCGGTCTCGCTCATCGTCAGGGTCCTCTCGCGGTTGGTCGTCGTCTCTTTCAACTTCATCCGCCACGGGCTTGGCAAGCCGGAAATCCTGACGCCTCACCCAGCGGCACCCTCCCCCAAAGACGTTTTCGCGCAGGAAGCAACCGGGAATTCCCCACGCCACGCAACAAGTTCGCTACATTCCCCTACCTTCCCTCTCCCGGATCCGCTCGATCGCCCAACGCGCGTGCTCCGCGATCAGCTCCTCCTCATCATCCGCCACCCGCTCCAGTGCCGGCAAATCCCCGGCCGTCCCCACGTTCCCCAACGCCACGCAGACGTTCCGCAGGAACCCGCGCCGCTTCGCCCTCTTGACCGGTGACTTCCGGAATAGCGCCCGGAACCCCTCCTCGTCCAAACCGAGAAAATCCCGCAAATCCCAGTCCGACACGAATTCCCGCGCCTCGAACGCCGCCTCTCGCGACGCCTGGGCGAACCGGTTCCACGGACACACCTCCAGGCACTCGTCGCACCCGAAAATCCGGTCGCCCAACGCCTCGCGATACGCTTCTGGAATCGGTCCCCGGTTCTCGATCGTCAGGTAGGACAGGCAGCGGCGCGCATCCACCTTGTGCGGCTCCGGAATGGCATCCGTGGGGCAGGCTTCCATGCAGCGCACGCATTTCCCGCAGTGATCACCAAACGGCTCGTCCGGCGGCAAATCGAGCGTGGTGATCAGTTCGGCCAGCAGGAACCATGTCCCCAGCCGCCGGTGAATCTGCACCGTGCTCTTCCCATTCCAGCCCAGCCCGGCCTCAGTCGAGTGATCCCGCTCGAGCACCGGTCCGGTGTCCACGTAGTAGCGCTGCAGCCCTCCCAGCTCCCGCAGCCGTTCGTCGAACGCCTTCAGCTTGGGCGTCACGACGTCGTGATAGTCCTGGCCCCACGCATACCGCGCGATCCGCCCCCGCCCCTTCGATTCGGTCTCGACGAAGTAATTTAGCCCCAGCACGATCACTGAACGCGCCCCCTCCTGCACCAGCCGCGGATCGATTCGCCGCTCCACGTTCCGTTCCATCCATGCCATGTCCGCGTGGCACCCCTCCTCCAGCCAGGCCCGAAACGCCTCCCCATGCCTCGCCGGTTCCGCCGCCGCCACCCGGCAATCGTCGAATCCCAGCTCCGCCGCGATCCCCCGGACCCGGTCCTTCAGCGCTTCACCCCCCGCCCCCATGAATCGCCACTTTCACGCTTTCGCTCACCCCATACGCCACGTCGTCCGGACTCAGCCCGATGGTCGACACCTCCAGGTCCGCCACCTCCCCGTAGAACGGCTCCCGCTCCGCCAGCATCGAAACGATCGTCGCTCGAGGATCGGGCGTTCGCAGCAGCGGACGGTCGTCCGAACCGGTAACCCGCTCCAGAATCTCGTCCGGCCCCGCCGTCAACCACACACAGAATACATCCTCCCGGCGCAGCCGCTCCCGGTTCGCCTCGCGAACCACCACCCCGCCCCCGGTCGAAACCACCTGCCCCGCCCGCTCCAGAACCCCTTCCAATTCCGCCGCCTCGCGATCCCGAAAACCGGCCTCACCCTCTTCGTCGAAGATCGCCGGAATCGTCTTCCCGGCCGTCTCCTCGACCCCCGAATCGGTGTCGACGAACCGAAAGCCGAGCATCTCCGCCAGCCGCCTGCCAATCGTCGATTTGCCGCTCCCCATGAATCCCACTAAAACCACGTTTCTCACCTTATCCGCACCTGCCATGTCGCCCAACCCTTCCGTTTGACCATAAGGCCCGCCATGCCAATTTAAACCCCCTTCCGCCCCGGCGCTCCACTCCTTCATGACGACCGATCTCGCACCGACCGATACGCCGGACGCTCTGAAAGACGCCATCCGCCGCGCGGTCGATCTGCTCGCCGCTGGAGAAATCGTCGCCTTGCCCACCGAAACCGTCTACGGCCTCGCCGCCGACGCCACCAACCCCGATGCCGTCGCGAAGGTCTTCAAAGCCAAATCCCGCCCGGCCTTCGACCCGCTCATCGTCCATCTCCCCGACCGGAACCGCCTCAAAGACGTGGCGATCCTGCCCCCTGAGATCGAGTCGGCCGTGAACCAGGTCACGCAACAGTTCTGGCCCGGTCCGCTGACCCTGGTGCTCCCGAAAACGCCGCTCATCCCGGATATCGTGACCTCGGGTCTCGACACCATCGCCGTTCGCGTCAGTGCTAACCCCGTCTTTGAAAAGATCGTCCGCGCCCTGGACCGCCCCATCGCCGCCCCGAGCGCCAACCGTTTCGGCCGTCTCAGCCCCACCTCAGCCCGCGCCGTGCTCGCTGAACTCGGCGGCCTCATCCCGCTCGTCGTCGACGGCGGCGGTTGCCACGAAGGCCTCGAATCCACCATCCTCCGCATCGAACCACCCGAAAAAACAAAGCCGCTCTTCCACATTCTCCGGCCCGGGCCCGTCACGCCCGACGACCTCAAACCGATCGGCAAGATCGTGAAACGGAAGCAACCCGCCACTTCCAGCAAGGAGACGCCCCAGGTGCCCGGACAACTCCCCAGCCACTACGCGCCCTCCACCCCCCTCCGCCTCTTCGAGCGACCCGAAGATTTCCAGCCCGACCCGGACAAACGCTACGGCCTCCTCTCGTTCCGCGGCGAACCGAAAGACGGTTGGCTCGATCGCCACGACTGGGACCGCATCGAAATCCTCAGCCCAGGCGCGGGAAAAATGCCCGAAGCCGCCGTCCGTTTCTTCTTCGTCCTCCGCTCCATGGACGAAGCCGGCCTCGACGAAATCGTGGCCGAACCCATCGCCGAACGCGGGCTGGGCATCGCCATGATGGACCGCCTCCGCCGCGCCGCCGCGCCCACTGCGGAATCCCCATCATGAGCCCGACCTCCTTTCAGCCGTCCGCCGCGGCCGGAAAACCACCCGAAGACACCAGCCACCGCCGCGCCGGGGTGGTGTCGATCGCCGTCATGATGAGCCGGATCCTCGGCCTCGTCCGGGAGATCGTGCTCGGCGCCCTGTTCGGTGCATCCAAACACATGGACGCCTTCATGATCGCGTTCCGGACGCCGAACATGTTGCGGGACCTCTTCGCCGAAGGTGCGCTCTCGACCGCCTTCGTCACGACCTTCTCTCAAAAAGGCGTGAAGGAAGGGGACGAATCCGCCTGGGAACTCGGCCGCAAGATGCTGACCCTCACCGCGCTCGCCATGTCGATCATCGCCGGGTTCGGGATCCTGCTCGCCCCATTCGTCATGCGGCTCTTCGCGCTGGGCTGGACCTTGGACAATCCGGAACTGATCCCGTTCACGGTCCGGCTCTCCCAAATCATCTTCGCCTTCATCATCTTCCTCTCGCTAGCCGCGTTGGTCATGGGGATGCTGAACTCAAAGGGCGTGTTCTTTGTCCCGGCACTCGCCTCCAGCTTCTTCAATCTCGGCTCCATCATCAGTGGCGTCGCGTTCGGCTACTGGCTGGACCCTGAGTTCGGCCCGCGCGCCCTGTATGGCATCGCCGCCGGCGTCGTGGTCGGCGGCTTCTGCCAGCTCGTCGTCCAGTGGCCTTCCCTGCGCGGCGTCGGTTTCCATTTCAAACCCGACTTCCGGTGGAACGATCCCGGCGTGAAACGCGTCCTCACCCTCATGGGACCGGCCGTCATCTCCGGAGCCGCCGTCCAGGTCGGGGTCGCCCTGAACACGATGTTCGCCACTTTCCTCGCCGAAGGCTCGGTCACCTACCTCCAGTGGGCCTTTCGCCTCATCCAGCTACCCATCGGCGTCTTCGGCGTGGCCATCGCCACCGTCACGTTGCCCGCCGTTTCGCGAGCTGCCACCGAAGGCATCAGCGACGACTTCCGACGGATCCTCAGCCGAGGCCTGCGTCTCGTGATGGTGCTGACCATCCCGTCCGCCATCGGTCTGGCGATCCTCGCCGAACCCATCATCGCCGTCATCTTCCAGCGCGGCCGCTTCGACACCTCCGCCACGCTCGGCACCGCCCTGGCCCTCCGCTATTACGCCGTCGGCCTCGTCTTCTATTCCGCGCTCAAAATCATTCAGCCCACCTTTTACGCCATCGACAAGAAATGGGTGCCCATGGGCGTCAGCCTCGGCGTCATCGCCCTCACGGCCGGCCTGAACTGCCTGTGGATCTTCGTGCTCGACAAAGGCCATGAATTCCTCGCCCTCTCCATCACCATCAGCTCCATGGTGAACTTCACGGTCCTTTACGTCTTGATGCGCCATTTCGCCGGCCATCTCTATTCCGGAAAGCTTGGGTTCACCCTCCTCAAACTCGCCGTCGCATCCTTCGGCCTCGCCGCCGTCGCCATCCTCGGCCGGTCCACCGTCCTGGCCGATTGGGAGACCCAAGGCTTCATCTTGAACGCCGGCGGCCTCTTCCTTACCATTGCCGTCGCGGCCGCCGTCTACTTCATCACCACCAAAATCCTCAACGTCGAGGAGGCCGGCGATTTCCTGGCGATGATCCAGCGGCGTGCCGGCAAACCGTCCGCCTGACACCATGGAGGTCTGCCACACCATCGACGACGTTCGATCGCTCCTCCGGGAGCGCCGCCAGGCGGGCCCCGTCGCCCTTGTCCCCACCATGGGCGCCCTCCACGACGGCCACCTCTCCCTCACCCACATCGCCCGCCAGTGGACCGGCGATGCCGGAACCGTCGCGGTCAGCATCTTCGTGAACCCCACCCAGTTCGGTCCAAATGAAGATTTCCAGGCCTACCCACGCCCCCTCGAAGACGACCTCGCCAAGTGCCGCCAAGCGGAGGTCGATGTCGTTTTCGCACCTTCCACCGCCCAAATCTACGCTCCGGATGCCTCAATCCAAGTCCAGGAAAACGCGCTTTCCTCCCGGCTCTGCGGCGCCAGCCGGCCCGGCCATTTCGCCGGCGTCTGCACCGTCGTCGCCGCCCTCTTCAACATCGTCCAACCCGATGCCGCTGTGTTCGGCGAAAAAGACTTCCAGCAGCTCGCCATCCTGCGCCGCATGACCCGCGACCTCCATTTTCCCGTCGAGATCCTCGGCGCCCCGATCGTCAGAGAAAGCGATGGCCTCGCCCTGAGTTCCAGAAACACTTACTTGAATCCCGATGAACGGCGTCAGGCCACTGTCCTCTTCGAATCCCTGAAACGCGCCGAAGGTCAAATCCACGCCGGCGAACGCGATCCCGCCGTGATTTGCGCCCAAATCGAACGCACCATCCGCGAGGCGCCCGGAGCCCGTATCGATTACATCGAAATCGTCGACCCCGGAGATTTGACCCCCATCGACCCCATCCGAAGCCGGACCCTGATTGCTCTGGCCGTTTTCTGGCGGGACACCCGTCTTATCGACAACCTCTGCCTCCGCGGCCTGCCCGAATGATCCCGTTTGATTTCGTTGTCGTCGGCTCCGGCCTCGCCGGCCTCACCTTCGCGCTCGAAGCATCCAAACACGGGCGCGTCTGCCTCGTGACCAAGCGCTCCGCCGAAGACGCGAACACGGCGTGGGCTCAGGGAGGAATCTCCTGCGTCTGGAGCCCCGAAGATTCGTTCGAGAAACACGTGGCCGACACCCTCGACGCCGGGGCCGGCCTCGGGATACCAGCGCAGGCTCATGTGCTCGAGCATG
>CAZCRA010000114.1:0-8413 GCA_964500945.1 uncultured Verrucomicrobiales bacterium
GGGACGTACGATGCGCGGGGCGAACAGGTGGCGCCTGCGGCGTTGGAAGAACTGCTGTTGCCTTGGCCGGAAGGAGCACCCCGGAACCGGCTGGGCCTGGCCCGTTGGCTGACCGATCCGGCGCATCCACTGACGGCGCGGGTGGTGGTGAATCGCTTCTGGCAGCGGCTGTTCGGCATTGGTTTGGTCAAAACGAGCGAGGATTTCGGCGTGCAAAGCGAGTTCCCGTCTCATCCGGAACTGCTGGATGACCTGGCGAGGGCGTTCATCGAGTCGGGCTGGGACGTGAAAGCGTTTCACCGGAGCCTGGTGCTTTCGTCGACTTACCGGCAGTCATCGCGGCAAACGCCGGAACTCATCGAGCGGGATCCAGAGAACCGTCTGCTGGCGCGAGGACCGCGCTTTCGGATGAGCGGCGAGATGCTCCGTGATCACGCGCTGAACGTGTCGAGTCTCCTGGCGCATCGGGTCGGTGGTCCGAGCGTGAGGCCGTTTCAGCCCGAGGACCTCTACCGCGGCGTGGTGGTCAACGCGAAGTATCCCAGCACGGAATGGGAGGTGAGCGAGGGAGACGACCGTTTTCGACGGAGCGTCTACACGTTCTGGAAGCGCACGGTGCCGCACCCGGTCCTGCTGGGGTTCGACGTGCCGGACCGGGAGTTTTGCGTGGCGAGACGTGCGGTGACGAACACGCCGCTGCAGGCGCTGACGCTGATGAACGAACCGTCGTTTCTCCACGCGGCGGGACGCCTGGGCGAGGGGCTCCGTGAAAGGGCGCTTCAAAGCGACGCGGAGGTGGCGATGGCCTGGGGATTCCGGTTCGCGACGGGGCGAGAGCCGGACGCGGAGGAGCGGGATTGGTTGAGGCAAAGTTTGGAGGTGTTCCGGAGCGAATGGTCGGTCGATCCCGAGGCGAGCCGGGACTATTTGCAGTCGTGCGGCCTTGGGGGCACAGCCACTTGGGAGGAAGACGTTCGCACGGCCGCCTGGGTCATGCTGGCCTCCCTGTTGATCAACCTCGACGAATGCATCACCAAGAAATGAACGAGATTCCCTCTCCGGACTGGCATCGCTTCGCCGAGCGTCAAACGCGGCGGCACTTTCTAAACGGCACCGGGCTGAGCCTGGGAGCGATGGCGTTCTCAAATTTGGAAGCGGCGGCTGCTCCTGCGCGAAGGGCGGCGGGCCATCATCCCGCGAAGGCGAAGCGGATCATCTATCTCTTCCAGTCGGGCGGACCGCCGCAGCACGAACTGCTGGACCCGAAACCGCTGCTGAAGGAGCGATTCAACGAGGATCTCCCGGAGTCGGTGCGTGGCGGGCAGCGGATCACGGGGATGACGGTGGGTCAGGCACGCCTGGCGCTGCAGCCCAGCCGCTACTGGTTCGTGCCCCAGGGCTCGAACGGAACGATGATCTCGGAGCTGCTGCCGCACACCGGGGCGATCGTCGACGACCTCTGTCTGATCCGTTCGATGCACACCGAGGCGATCAACCACGACCCGGCGATCACGTTTTTTCAGACAGGCGGCCAGCTTCCGGGTCGGCCGTCGTTTGGCGCCTGGCTCGACTACGGGTTGGGATCGCTGAACGAGAATCTGCCGTCGTTCGTCGTCATGACGAGTGTTCCGAGCAAAGGGACGTCCGGTCAAGGGCTGCTGGCCCGGCTTTGGGGATCGGGTTTCTTGCCCAGCAAACATCAGGGGGTCCAACTCCGGAGTCATGGCGATCCGGTGCTGTATCTTTCGGACCCGGCTGGGATGACGCCCGGACGCCGCCGTGTGATGTTGGACCGGATGCAGCATCTGAACCGGCTTCAGGCCGGGCGTTTCGGCGATCCCGAGACGGAAGCACGGATCGCGCAATACGAGATGGCCTTCCGGATGCAGTCTTCGGTGCCGGAACTGACGGATTTGTCGGGCGAACCCGGATCCACGTGGGATCTTTACGGTCCGGAAGCGCGGAAGCCCGGGACGTTTGCGAGGAACTGCTTGATGGCGCGGCGTCTGGCCGAGCGAGGCGTGCGATTCATCCAACTCTACCATCGGGGTTGGGACGTCCACAGCGACTTGACCGACCGGGTGCCGGTGCTTTGCCGGGACACCGACCAGGCCTCGGCGGCTTTGGTGCGGGACCTGAAACAGCGGGGTCTGTTGGAAGACACGCTGGTCGTCTGGGGCGGTGAATTCGGCCGAACCTGTTACGCTCAGGGCAAGGCAAAGGCGGAGGACTACGGGCGGGATCACCACGGGCGGTGTTTCTCGATCTGGATGGCCGGAGGCGGGATCAAGCCGGGGATCGTGTATGGGGCGACGGACGATTTCGGCTTCAATATCACGGAGCATCCGATGCACGTGCACGATTTTCACGCGACGTTGCTGCACCAACTGGGCATTGACCACGAGCGGCTGACCCATCGCTTCCAGGGACGGCAGTTCCGCCTGACGGACGTGCACGGGAAGGTTTACCGGGACCTGTTGGCGTAGGGGAGCGGTGCCTGGTTCGGGCAGCATTCATGATTTTCGACAGTGCTTTTTTGGAACCCTGTTGAAAAGCTTGCATTTGCCGCGGATCTCGACTGGTAATGAGGGGTCGGTCGCTGGAGGCTGTGCAGGTTGGGGATGAAAACGATCGCTTTCGCACTAGGTGGAATGGTTCTTCTGACGGCCTTGCTGGTCGCCGATGACGGGGGGTATTTGGGGCAGTGGGAAGGGATGAAGGTCCGTGTTCTACTGAATGTGCAGGCCAATGGCCGGGTCACGGGCTCGGTTTCTTCGCAGGAAACGCACGAGCTGAGTGCCATGCTGACTGGACGCCGGATTTCCGAGACGGAGATGGAGGTGGATTTGCACTATCGCTTCGAATCCTACGGGAAATTGCGGCTGCGGCGGACCGTTCAGGACGGACACGCCATCTGGGCGGACCCGAAGCGGAAGTTCTGGTTCGGACGGAAGGAGTGAGGTAACCAATCAGGAATGGCCCTCGGTTGAGGCCATCCGGGACCTCTGTCGCTGTTCGCCGTCCGAGCCGTCCGGTGAGGGCTGGCTGCGGTTTTGGGGCGGCAAGCCGGAGACCGGCGCGCTCGGAGATCGCGCCCTACCGAGTTACGACAAGGCGGGGGCGGCATTCCGGCTAGGCAATGGGATGGGGAGTGGTAATTTGAGCGCGTGATCGCGACGACGGCAGAGGCGCATCGGGCGCCGGATGTGGTGGACGAAGGAGTGCAAGGGACGACGGTGGGTGCGTCCCCGGCGCAGATTCGCGATTACCAGATCCATCTTCCGCCGCTGGGGGAAGGCACGTTTGGGACGGTTTACCGTGCGACGTATCGGGGCATCAGCGAACGGGCGTTGAAAGTGTTCAAGCCCGAGGTGGTCGATTTGCCGGCGATGGCCCGTGAGTTGGAGAAGCTCTCCAGCGTGGCGGAGCATCACGGGATCGTCACCTTGCACGACTTCGATCTGCTATCCGAGACGCCCTACTACGTGATGGGGCTCCACGCCGACGAGACGCTGGATGGCACATGGAAATCCCGGACGCTGAACGATTTGTGCGGGCGGGTGGAAGTTCGCGAAGCCGCCCGGTTGATCGATCAGATCGCCGAAGCCCTGGCTTACCTGCACCGGCATCAGATCGTGCACTGCGATTTGAAGCCGACGAACGTCATGCTGACCGACGACGTGCCACCGCAGATCAAGATTTGCGATTTCGGTCAGAGCCGGGCCAGCCAAGTCACCGGGCCGGAGGCGATCGGAACCCCACTCTACTCCAGTCCGGAACAGCTTTTGGAGCCTGGGGATTCGGCCGAGGGACGAGGGTTCAAGTGGGATGTCTACAGCTTCGGCGTGCTGGCTTACAAGCTCGTGACGGGAAAACTGCCGCGGCTTCAGGGGCTTTCGGAAGGCGGGTGGGAGGACCTGGACGCCACGATTCGCGATGGAGTGGAGGACGGTGAGGAGGAGCAAACCGCAGGAACCAAGCCCGTCGCGGGGCAGGTTGCCAAGCTGTTGTTTGACGAGGAAGAGGTGGTCTGGCCCCCGGACGCGCGCATCGATGCCCGGCGCAAAGCCATCATCACCCGCTGCCTTTCGCTCGATGCGGCATCGCGGCCGGCGGACATGCGTGAGGTTCGGAACGAGATCTCGCGCCGGAACCAGGAGCGGCGGGCGACTCGTTCGCGGAATCTGGCGTTGCTCTTCGCGGCGGTGGGCTCTCTGGCTCTATTGATGTCGGCGCGAGCGTTCACGGAAGCTCAGCGCGCTCGCCGGGCGATTGAGGCGGAACAAGCGGCCCGCCGGGAAGCGGAGGAGCTGGTGAACTTCATCATTTTCGATTTGCAGGAGAAGCTGCGTCCGCTGGGCCGGTTGGAGTTGTTGGAGCACATTGCCGAAAATGCCGGCACCTATTTTTCGAGTTTGAGCCGGGATCAGCGCACCGTGGATTCGCTCCGGTCATTCGCGGCCGCGCTGGAGGGCCGGGGAGCGGCGACGTTTTCGCGGGGTGATTACGAGGAGGCGGTCGATGCCTATCAGAAGGCTTTCAACATCTATGACCAGCTGATCGTGAATGGTCAGGGGAACGACCTGACCCGTTTCCGGAGTTCGCAGGCGGAGGCGAATCTGGCTAGATCCCTCGAGCGACTTGGGGAACGACCCCGGGCCATCGAGCACCTGGAAGCCGCCCTGGCGGTTCGCACCGGGCTGATGAGCGAAGGCGAGGGTGAGGGGTTGAACCCGGAGATGCTGGGGCGCGCGACCGCCACCCTGCAGCGGGATCTGGCGACGCTCCTCGCCGACGAAGGCAGGATCGAACCGGCTCGCGTCTTGCTCGGTGAGGCGCGCGTGGGATTGGCGAAGCTGGCGACGATGTCCGAGGCGGAGGAGCGGGCGCAGAACACGGGCGGGATGCTGCGTGTCCTCCTGCAAATGGCGGACCTGGAACGCGATGACGGACGGTGGAAGCCGGCGAAGGCGCTCTACGAGGAGGTCGTTCAAACCGGAGGCGCCTTTTTCCAGGAGGGAGGGAAGGATTTCACCGTGAGCAAGCTGACGGCCGATGGGTTTCACGGCGCGGGCGAGATGACGTTGATCGAAGCGGAGCGAGGGGGCGATGGGGATTTGGCGAGGGATGCAGCGCTGTCGTTTTTCCGGAAAGAACTCATTCTCCGGCAGCGGATACGAAATCGTTTTCCGGCGGAGGCCGAGGCGGTGTTGGACCTGGCGGAATGTCACTTCAGTGTGGCGCGCTGCTACGAGGTGTCGCAGGAGTCGGGGCGATCGCTGGCGTTGACGAACCTTCAGCGAGCGATCAACGCGCTGGAAAGCCTGCGCCGTCCGGGCGATTTGGCGGAGGAAATCGAATCGAGGATCCAAATCTACCGGGGGGAATTGGCGAAGCTCTATGAAATGGATGAATGACGTTGGCCCGAATGCTGGCCGGAGTGGAGAGCGTCAGGCTCTCACCGTTCTGGCGACAGCCTTGGTTCTTGGCTTTACGGCGATGGCAACCGCTCGCGCCGAGCCTGAAGATGCAACGATTCAGGCAGCGATTCGAGCCTATGAAGACGGGGATTTCAGCGGTGCCATCGAACGCGTGAGTCCGCTGCACGAAGACCTGGACGCGTTGACGGCCGAACAGGCCCGTCTGGTGAAGGACATCCTGGTGTCGGCGCATCAGCGACGCGGGGAGGACCACTTTCGAAACGCACGCATCGACGCGTGCCTTCTGGATTTTGACCGGGTAATCGAGCTTTTGCCGCGGGAGGAACCGGGCCATTGGCAGCGCGGAATCGCGCATTATTACGCGAACCGGTTCGAGGAAGGGGTGAAGCAGTTTGAAGTGCACCGGACGGTGAACCCGCAGGATGTCGAGAACGCTGTCTGGCACTTCCTCTGTAACGTGCGGCTGCTCGACGGAGATGTGGCGAAAGCCCGGGCGGAGCTGATTCCGGTGACGCGTGACCCGCGCATTCCGATGGCTGAGATCCAGCGGCTATTTGCGGGTGAACTCGAACCTGAAGACGTGCTGGCGGCCGCCGGGGACGCCGGGTTGGGCGCCAAGTTTTACGCCGATCTGTATGTCGGCCTCTGGCACGAAGCGATGGGGAACGAGGAGAAAGCGATGCTGTTCATCGCCCGCGCCGCGAAGAATCCGTCCGCGCGGCACTACATGGGCGACGTGGCCCGGACGCATCTGCTGGTGCGGAACCGGGAGGAGTGAGGGCCTCCTGGCGGTTGCCTGATGGTGCGAGCGCGCCGAGGGGAAGGCGAGCGCGGCGCTTGGTCGCACTCCGGGGTGGCACTGGTGGGTATTTGGGTGTTTTCTCCACATCCCTTAGCCCTGACGAGTCATGGATGCCCTTCTGATCGCGGTCGCATTTTTGTTTGGATTGGTGGCGCAGCAGGTTCGGCTGCCGCCGCTGGTGGGGTTTCTCGTGGCGGGTTTCGTCCTGCAGGCGCTGGGGAAGCAGGGCGGCGAGATGCTGGAGATGGCATCGAACCTCGGGGTGACGCTGCTGCTGTTCAGCATCGGGTTGAAACTGCGGGTGCAAACCCTAATGCGACCGGAGATTTGGGCGGGGACGACCCTGCACGCGGTGGGGGTGATCGCGCTCTTCGCGCCGGTGCTGATGGGGGTGGCGGCGCTGGTGGGACCGGCGGTGGGTTTGGATTGGCGCACGGCGTTGCTGCTGGCGTTTGCGTTGAGTTTCTCAAGCACGGTGTTCGCCGTGAAAGCGCTGACGGAGAATGGCGACATGGGATCGCTTCACGGGCGGGTGGCGATCGGCCTTTTGATCATGCAGGACATCATCGCGGTGCTGTTCCTGACGTTTTCGACGGGGAAGCTGCCATCGCTTTGGGTGCTGGCGGGGATTCCGGCGCTCTTGCTTGCACGCCCACTGTTTGGATGGGTGCTAGGTCGATCCGGTCACGGCGAACTGCTGGCGTTGTGCGGCCTTTTCCTTGCGCTGGTGATCGGGGCCAAAGGCTTCGATGTGGTGGGGCTGAAAGCCGACCTCGGGGCGCTGTTCGTGGGGGTGCTGCTCGGCTCGCATCCCCGGGCCAGTGAGCTGAAGAAGTCGCTGAACTACGTCACGGACCTCCTGCTGGTGGGGTTCTTCCTGAAGATCGGGCTGGATGGTGCCCTGACGTGGCAAGGGCTGGGCTGGGCGGCCTTTTTCCTTCTGCTCGTGCCGATCAAAAGTCTGGGGTTTTTCACCATTTTCACGCGCTTCCGGCTGCGGGCGCGGACGTCGTGGATGGCCACGATGGCGCTAACAAACTACAGCGAATTCGGGCTGATCGTGATGTCGCTCGGGGTGGCGCAGGGCTGGATCGGTAGCGAGTGGCTGGTGGCGATGGCCATGGCGTTGTCGCTGAGTTTTCTCCTGGCGGCGCCGCTGAACCGGCGGGCCGAACGCTTGTATGACCCGATCAGCGAGCCGCTGAAGAAATGGCAGACGCGCGGGCGGCACCGGGATGATTTGCCGGTGATCAAGCAGGGTGAACGGATTGCGATTTTCGGCATGGGCCGGGTGGGCTTGGCGGTTTACCACGCCTTGGAGCAGCGGTTTCCGGGGCAGGTGATCGGGTTCGATCGCGATCCGGCGGCGGTGGAGGCGCATCGCAAGGAGGAACGGAACGTGACGTTGGCCGACGCGACCGATTCGGATTTCTGGGAGCGGGTCTGTCCGAAGGATGCGCTGGACCTGGCGGTGCTGGCCATGCCATGCCACAAAGCCAACGTGCACGCGATCGAAACGCTGAAACGGCACGAATTTCACGGTGTGGTGGCGGCGTCGGGCAAATTTCCGGAGGACATCCGGGAGCTGCGGCAGCTGAAGGTCGACACGGCGTTCAACCTGTATTCGCAGGCCGGAGCGGGGTTCGCGGGTCACGTGCTTCAGGTTTTCAGCCAGCAGCGGCCGGACCTGGCGTGGGAGTGGAGGGGGGAGGAGTGAGTAGGCAGGAGGCAGGAGGCAGGAGGCAGGAGGCAGGAGTTAGGAGTTAGGAGTTAGGAGTTAGGAGTTAGGAGTTAGGAGGCGTTCGAGTTCGATGTCGCCTAGGCGGTCGTTTTGGTGGGCTCGGAATTGGTTGGTTTTCATGAGCTCGAGGAGGGCGAGGAACGAGACGATGACTTCGTTTTTGGAGCGGGCGCTGCTCATGAGTTGGGAGAAGGGGATGCGGCGGCCGGGCGGGACGTGGTCGAGGAGGACCGTGATCTTTTCCGCGATGGTCCAGCGATCGTCTTCGATGGTCGTGCGGTCGCTTTCGGATGGTAGCCGGGCCAGGACCTTCTGGAGCGCCTGGATGAGGTCGAAGATTTCGACGCCCTCGAGGAGCGCGGCGGGGGAGGAGAGGCTTTCGGTGTCGCCAGCGGCGAGGCGGGGCGGGTGGTTCGAGAAAACCCGGGA
>CAZCRA010000114.1:8423-11831 GCA_964500945.1 uncultured Verrucomicrobiales bacterium
GTTCGGTTTCGCACTGGCGGAGGAATTCGGCGGCGTCCTTGAACTTTTTGTATTCGATGAGCTGGCGGATGAGGTCCCAGCGGGGGTCCTCCTCGTCTTCCTCGGCGTCTTCGCCGGCGTCCAAGTGCCTGGGCAAGAGGGAGCGGCTCTTGATGAACATGAGGTGAGCCGCCATCACGACGAATTCCCCGGCCAACTCGATGTCGAGCCGTTCAAAGGTCTCCATCCAGGCCAGATACTGCTCGGTGATCCGGTGGATCGAGATGTCCTGGACATCGATCTCGTCCTGCTTGACCAGGAAGAGCAGCAGATCCAACGGCCCGTCAAAGACGTCAAGGGTGATGTGGTGAGGGGTCAATGGGGGGCGCAGAAATGAGTGTGTGCTCGTTGCGTGAGGCTTTGGAAATGTTGCAGAGTTGTCACTGAGAAACGAGTGCAAACGGGGGGATGCGCATGCAGAAATGGAGAGTAACGTCGTAGACCATGCCCATGAAGATGAACGCTAAAAATTGTCCTCTCAGTTTTCCTTTCCCTCCATGTGGCGGCGAAAGCGGCGGTCATTGGCCTGGAGGATTTCGATGGAGGCGCTGTTAATCTCTCGTCCTCCACGAACGTATCCGATTACGATTCAGGGGGCGGTAGTGGAGAAGACGTCTTCGGTCGGGTGGACGGTCAGTTGGGAGGAATCGGCATGCCGAACGAAGTGGCTGACGATACCGTCGTGAACGTTTCCGGCGGCCAATCAGGAGCGGCAAGCCTGACGGATACTCTAGGAATTGCCGGACAGAATACGAGCGCGTTCTTTGCGTTGAACGACATGGATGGCCCGGGTTCGGGTGGGAACAACGCGGTTTGGACCTTCGATATCACATCCGCAACAGCGATCACCGATATCACGATTGATTTGGCGGCTTAAGGCGACTTCGATGCCGTTTCGACCGATGGCTTTTTGATTGAGGCACGGATCGACAGCAATGGTTTTCAGGAGATCTTCAAGGCGCGGACCGACGCGGCTGGTTCCAAACTGTATCGTCCTTTTGACTCCGGAACGACCGTGACCTTGGACGATCCGTTGGAGCTTTCGATTGATGGGCTTGCCACGGGGACTTACCTCGACAAAGCGGATGCGACGACCGGCAGTTTCGATTCTTACGTTTCAACCCTACTCAACGGTGGATCCGGAAGCACCTTGGACATCCAGGTAAGCTGGGCTGGCTCCCCTTCCGGGGGTGAGCCCATGGGCATCGATAATATCACGATCAATGGAACGCCCATCCCCGAACCCTCGGCCCTCATCGCGGTGTTGCTGGGGCTGGGTGGGTTTTTGCTTCGGCGCCGGAAGTGATTTTGGCCCTTTTGCGGGTCGTTTGAGTTTCGGAGAGGGCGGGATTTTCCCGCCCTTTCTTTTTTTGCGTGCGGGGAGACGTTGGGAGCTCGGAGCGCAGGAAGACACTGATTCGAATCTCCGCTTCCCAAAGGGCGGGGGTGGTGGCAGGGTCGGCGCGGATGGGGGAACCGGTGCTGCGCGTGGTGGATTTGGTGAAATCGTTCGATGGATTCCGGGCCGTCGACGGGCTGACGTTGGAGGTCGGAAAAGGGGAGATTCTGGGCCTGCTCGGCGCCAACGGCGCGGGGAAGACGACGACGATGAATATGATGCTCGGGCTGACGACGCCGACGTCCGGGACGATCGAGGTCTTTGGCCAATCGCTGAACCAGCACCGGATTGAGTCGCTGCGGCGGATGAACTTCTCGTCGGCTTACACCTCGCTCCCGAGCAATTTGCGGGTCGAGGAGAACCTGCTGGTGTTCGCGCATCTCTACGGGGTGAAGCAGCCGAAGCGGCGGGTGGCGGAAGTGCTGGAGCGGTTCGAAGTGGAACATTTGCGGCGGCGAATCACCGGACATCTTTCGGCCGGGGAAAGCACGCGGGTGAACCTTTGTAAGGCGCTGCTCAACGAGCCGGAACTCCTGCTGCTGGACGAACCGACCGCCAGCTTGGATCCGGACGTCGTCGATAAGGTGCGGAAGAAGATCGTGGACATCCGGGCCGGGAGCGGCACCTCGATGATCTACACCTCTCACAACATGCGCGACATCGAGGAGGTGTGTGACCGGGTGATTTTCATGCACCACGGGAAGGTGATCAACGAAGGGACACCGCGAGAGATCAAGGAAACCTTCGCGGAGGAATCGCTGGAGAGTGTCTTCATTCGGATCGCGCGCAGCGGCGATTTGAAGGAGCAGCCCGGGCGGGAGAAAGAACCGGAGGCCGGAGCGCCGATGTCATGATCGCCTGGAACGCCATTTACGGGATCGTTCTGCGGTATCTCTTCCTGTACGGACGGAACGGGATCCGGTTTTTCGAGCTGGTGTTCTGGCCGGTGAACCACCTCTTAATCTGGGGATTCGTGACGCGGTTTCTGGTGGAGAGCGGCACGGGCGACAGCGGCGGGGCGCTTCCGATTTCGTTTTTGCTGGGGGCGGTGATGCTGTGGGACGTTTGGTTTCGGTCTTCGCAGGGCATCACGATGTCCTTTTTGGAGGATATCTGGACGCGGAACCTGCTGAACATCTTCGTGGCACCGGTGCGGCTGGGCGAGCTGGTGGCGGGGTTCTGCATGGTGGGGTTGATCCGGGTGCTGATGACGATCCCCATTTTGATTGTGATTTCGTGGCTGGCGTTTCACTACAACATCTTCCAGCTGAACTTCTGGCTGCCCTTTTTCTACGCGAACCTGCTGGTGTTCGGTTGGGCGATCGGGATGATCGGGAACTCGCTGGTCATCCGGTTCGGGCAGGCTGCCGAGAGTTTGACCTGGGCGTTGCCGTTCTTCCTTCAGCCCTTCAGCGCGGTGTATTACACGGTCGAAACCATGCCGGCCTGGATGCATCCGGTGGCCTACAGCTTGCCGTCGACGCACGTGTTCGAGGCGATGCGCGGGGTGATGGCGGGCGAGAGCCGGGTGGCGCAAGGCGTGGGCTGGGCGCTGCTTTTGAACGTGGTTTGGATGAGCGGCGCAGCGCTGATTCTGCGTGCGGCGCTGCAGACGGCGCGCGAGCGGGGATTGCTGACGAAAGTGGCGACGCAGTGAGGGGGGACGGGGGAGAAGGAAGGTCCGGAATTGGACGCGTTGCTCGGTCTTTGGCAGTCTATGGCCGCTTTGCTCGCATTCTCACGAATTCCGCGAAGGGGACGGTCTCGGATGGGTGAAGCCGAACCTGGGGGGCTGCCCAAAGCGGGACTTGTCGCGCTCTACCTGCTTGGAATCGGGGCGAGTGCAAAAGCCGACGAGACGGGGCGAGGTTAGGCGAGGGTTTACCCTGCCCGACGCCCGGAGGGGCGCCGCTAGCCCGAAAATTTCACGAAAAATACGGCGAGGGTTATTGTTATATGATAGGATTGAG
>CAZCRA010000115.1:0-11790 GCA_964500945.1 uncultured Verrucomicrobiales bacterium
GAGCATTTTGCGAATCTCGGCGGAATCGGCCTCGCCGGTGAGCCGGCGTTTGAAGGCCTCGTCGTCATCGCGCCGGTAGAAAATGATGTCGGGCCGTTCCCCGCCACTGGCCTCGAGTGCCTGGAGCATGAGATCAAACTCGCGTTCGGTGCCGGAGTTGTAGGTGCGCCCACCGATGGTGACGGGGGTGCCGAGCCGACTCCAGAGGATGAAGACGGCGATATCGATCCCTTTTTCTGCGGAGAGAATCACATCGATGCCGTCCTGGAACGAGGCGTCGATTTCCAGCGGCAGATCTTCCCAGAGCACCGGGACGAGGTGGACCATGGGCCCATACCATTTCTGGAGCAGGGCGATGACTTGCTTGGCCTTGTCCCGCTCCGCATTGACGTCGCCGGGGGAGGAGATGAAGATGTGGAGGGTTTGGGATTCGGATGAGGATTCCGGAGAGAGGGAAGTGGGGTCCATGGCTGGCGAGGGGAAGCAGGTCCAGGGGAAGGATGAGCAGCGTGGGGAATGGGTGCAAGGAGAAACGGGTGACGGAAATGTGGGGGTAGAGAGAGCAGACCGGGCGCCGGGTTTTGGGGCGGGGCTCTACGTTCCCGTAGGTTGGACCCGTAGGTTGGACCCATAGGTTGGACCCATAGGTTGGACCCATAGGTTGGACCCATTGGTTGGACCCATAGGTTGGATCTTCGGTCCGACCGGAGGCGACGTCCCGTTCGGTCGGACCACAGGTCCAACTTACATCTCCGTGGCCCCGGCGCTGGTGGGGCAATATCTCCGGAATGTGAGCTCGGAAAATCCCTGCGGCCGCGCCGAGGGGCTCCCACTTTTGGAGGAAAGCGCCTTGCGCCGACCCTTGGCATTTGGCAACTTTGTCTAGCAAAACGAATCAACGTGAGTGCGGTGACTTTGGCTGATGAGGAGGCGGGACGGCCAGAGACGGAGCGCCCGCCGGGCAGGGTAGCGGTCAAGGGCAAAGGAAGCATGACGGATCGTCACCAAGTTTTCCTTGTCAGGATGACCAGACTTCGCTAGTGACACTTCCTTTATGGACCCTGACCCTTTGACTGTGCTGGACGCGGAAATCAGTCCCTATCTGGGATTGGAATCGGCGGGTGACAACGCGATCCTGCAGGAACTCCGCGCCGTGCTGGACCAAGTGCGCCAAGACCAGTGGCTGGCGGCGCTTGAGGGCTTGGAGCATCTCGAAGGCCAATTCCCGGAAGCGGAGGACGCCGGGTTGGAGGCGACGGAACGGGATCGCCGCCGCGGGTTCATCGGTTCCCTGGGGAAATCCCGCCGCGCCGTGCAACGCCAGCTCCGCCATCCGCGCACGGACGAGGATCGTCCGGAGACGCCCGCCGCACCGGATCCCCCGGTGCCGCCGACCGGGAGCGGTCCGAGCCCGGCCACCCGGTTTGAGGAGTTGCGGGAAGAATACCTGGACCTCTTCGCCTCCTGCACGGTGCGCCCCGCGCAGGCTTCTCAGCTGGCCTACTACCTGACGAGGCTGGAGAAGCACCGCTCCCGTTACGAAGCCTTGGAATCCCTCTCAGGTGGCGTCCCATGGTATTTCATCGGCGTGATCCACGGTCTGGAATGCCAGTTCCGCTTCGACCAACACCTTCACAACGGGGATCCGCTCGACGCCAAAACCGTCCAGGTCCCCGGGGGTCGCCCCGTGCCTTGGCTGCCTCCCTTCGACTGGGAAACCAGCGCCCTGGACGCCTTACAGCACGACAAGTTCCTCGGCGTCGGCGATTGGACCCTGGCCCGGATGCTCTTCCGCTTTGAGTCCTACAATGGGTTTGGCTACCGGAAATACCGCATCCCGAGCCCCTACCTGTGGTCCTTTTCCAACCACTACACCAAAGGAAAATACGCCAGCGACGGCCACTTCGATCCGGACCTTGTCTCCAAGCAGGCCGGCGCCGCCCTCCTCCTCAGGCAGCTGGAACTCGACGGCGTGATCGAAATCCCGCGCGCTTCCTCCCGACCGTCCCCGGCGGCTCTCGCCCCGGGCGGGGGCGCTCCCGTACCCGGTCCCCCAGCTCCGCCCTCGGCCGATACGGTCCCGGTGCCTCTGCCTCCTCCGCAGACCGTCTCCTCCCCCGGCGTCGGGGAGCGCCATCCCGCCTCCGTCCCCGCAGATTCCTCGCGCGCCAATACCGTGTTCAATCCACTGGACTCCGATACGCTGGAGCGGTTCGAACTCGGCTCCCCGAGCGCCGGACGCCGCCGGGATGGCCAGAACGGGCCGATCTCCTCTTCGCCGACCCACCGTCTCCTCGTCAAAGGAAAGGCGCAGGCCCACCTGGAAACCCTGATCGGCCCTACCGAAGACCGCGTTCGCATCCTGGACACGACCGCTCATCCCTGGCGGATGATCTGCCTCTTGCGGATGAGCGACGGCTCTTCCGGCACGGGATGGTTCGCCGGTCCCCGGACGATCATCACGTCAGCCCATTGTCTCTTCTCGGACCGGAGCCGCCAATGGGTCCGGGAAGTCGAGGTGATTCCCGGATGCGACGGGGAAAACGAGCCGTTCGGCTCCCGGGTCGCGCGCCGCTTCGCCATCCACCGCAGTTGGCAGGCGCATCTCCAAGGGGGAGACTTGACGGCCGCGCTCCCCTACGACTATGGGGTGATTTTCCTTGAGGACCCGTTTCCTCATGACCTCGGTTGGTTCTCCCTCCAGGAGGTAGCCTCCCCAGCGGCAGTCATAGATCTCCACGCCAACGTGAGCGGCTACCCGGCGTTCCTCTACAAGGTGCGGAAGCTCGGGAACGGCCAGCTCGTGGAAGAGCGGGTCCCGGTGAAGCCCCCCGGCCAGTACCACCACGCGGATTTCGTCCGGTTCGCCGACGAACACCGCATCTTCTACGGCACGGACACCTCCCCCGGCCAGAGCGGTTCCCCGGTGTTCGTCTTCGACAGTCCGGAGGATGCCGCGCCCAAGGTGATCGGCGTCCATGGCCATCCTGAATCCCTCACGCCCTCGTCCTCCGCGGAGGCCAACGGTGCTCCCGCGCTCCGTCCCGAAGTCTTCGACCAACTGGAACACTGGATCGAGGTCGGCAACACCGCGTCCTTCCCGACCGCCTGACGCTTCCCGTGCCTCCTCCGATGGACCCCGCCCCGGCCCCCCTCGATTCTTCCCCGGCCGCAGCGGCATCCACCGCCGGAGCTTCCTTAGGCGAGGTGCTGGCCTGGTGGACCCAGGTTTCGGCCAAGTCGGGCAAGGGGGCTGAACCTCGCCTCCGCAGACTGCGCCGTGAGATGCGGCGCATCCGCCGTTCCCCTGCCCGCCGCCGCGCCGTGCTCGCGTCCCCTGACTGAGAATACCGGGATGGGGACGATCCCCCTCTCCGCGCCCTTCCACCGTCGGCTGTGGAACTACGCCCTGGCCGATCACCTCGCCTTGCGGTTCCAGAAAGCCGAGCGCGTCGCCTGCCGCCGACTTCTCGTCGGCATCTTTCTTACGGGACTGGCGCTGTCGTTCCTGAAAAACGGAAGCCTTTTCTGGCCGGATGCCCCTGAACCATGGCCGGGCCTCTCGATGGTCGCGATCAGCGGCACCGCGCTCCTGGTAACGGCGGGAATCGTCACTCTCGCGTTCCGCTTCCGCTTCAAGCGCCTCCGGACAAACTTCCTCCTCTCGCGTACCCTGGCTGAGACCCTGCGGGTGGATCTTTTCCAGCGGGTCGCGGGCACGGGCGCGGACACCTGTCAGATGTTTAAGGAACAACATCTCCGTCCCGAATCGTCCGAATCCCGGCCGAAGCCACCCCGTCCCCACTTCGAGGAGTTGGCCCTGGAGCGGGCCGAAGCCTGCGGGGGACCTGACCCGATTCCTCCCCAGGACGACGGCATCGTCGTTGCCCAGAAGTTCTGGCTTGAGGACCAACGGGACTACTTCCTCGGCCCCCTAGATAAACCTGGAGCCAGCCTCAAGGCCCACTGGAAGCACGTCCGCTGGAAGCGTCTGTCCCAAAGCTGGGTCTTCGGTGCCGTCGGATTCTTCATCGTGTCCCTGACGGCCAAGGCCCTGCCTCTGCTCCTGGAAGTTCCCTTGCACTTTAAAACCTGGGCCGCTCCCGTCGGGGCCGTCGCTGAGTTCGGGGTGGCGGTTTCCGGCCTGTTCGTCGCCTACTTCCATCAACTCGCCGCTCTTCAGGCGGTGACCGCGCAAAAATACCACCGCGCCGGCTTATACTTCACCACCGTCCTGGAGCGGATCGGCACAGTCCCGGACGAACGCGCTGATCGGGCCTTGCTCCAGGAGGCAGCGCGCGCAGCTCTGGCGGAGACGGCGGATTGGGGCGTGCATCAACGGGAACACACCCCGGATGCCACCATCCGCTGAGTCTGCCTGAGGCTCCCACAGGCCCTGGCGCCGTGTCGCCCTTCACGCCCCCGCCAGGGCCCGGATGATGGCCGGCAGCGGGATCCCTTGGTTGGTCTTCCGGGTCTTGCCCGCGATGTCGAGGTCTGCCATCTGTCCTCCGGCGTGGTGCATCCCGATGAGTTGCAACGCTTCGTTGAAGATGGGGCTCCCGGAGTTCCCGGGCTGGGTCGGCGTGATATACTGGAGGCGTCTCTCGTCCCGGTCCACGAAGTGGTTGTCCTGGAAGGAAAAGCAGAGTTCCCCTCCGTGCGGGTGGCCAATGATATAAACCCGGTCCTTTTCCTGGCTCGGCAGGGCCTCCAGATCCGTCACCACCGGAAAATCATCCACCGGAACGAGCCGAGCCTCGCGCCCCTCGAGCAGCAGACAGGTCGTGTCCAGCTCCTCCGGCAGGGACTGCCACAGGATCTCTTTCACCGCGTATCGGGTCGACCGGTCCGGGCTCGCTTCCAGCGCGTCAAAGGTCACCGTGACTTGCTGGGGCGGGAAACCCGTGCCGCGCCTCAACGTGCCGACGACGTGGTTGCAGGTCAGGAACACTTGATGTCCAGACCAATCCCGGTGCAACGCCCCACCATCCTCGATGAGGAACCCCGTGCCGCAGCCTCGGGTGGAGCCGAGCCAGATTCGGCCGATGCGGAGGGCGCGCCGCTGCGCTTCCAGGAACCACTTGTACGGTACCGGATACGCGTCCGTGAACACCTTCTCCAGGGCACCGATCACTCGGTTCAGCTGCCCATACCGTTTCTCGTGCTCCCGGACATTCTGGGCCACCACCTCTTGCCTCTGCACAATGCGCCCGTCCCGCACATTACACATCAGGCTGGCGCGGAGGATGTCGATGAACGTCGTCAGCTCACCCCCGCGCTCGTCCAGCATCCAGACGTCGTCATACTGGCGCAGGGTCGAGTTCATGGAGAACGAATCGGCTCCGGCCGACCGTGTCGCGGTGACCAAGGCCTCCCGGGCCTCCCCAAAACGGTTCAACCCGAGCAACGCATCCGCCCGGGTGGCATGGTGCCAGTAGTCCTTTTTCTCATCCGTAAGCTCGGGGGCGTCCAGCGTCTCCAACAACTCCCGGCACACGTCGCGGTAATCCAGCGGCGTCTCCAAGACGACGCCTTCGTGTTCCGCCCTCCACGCCAAGGCGGCCAAGTTGATCCCGTGCCAGTATTTGGACCGGTCCCGCTCATACACATAGCGATACCAGTTGATGGAGAGTTCCAGGTTTTCTTTCCGGTGCCCTCCGATATACATGTCTTTATAGGTGCGGCCGAGGAGACCTGCTGCTTCTGCGGCTTCCTTGTGCTCCGCCTTCCGCGCCGCTTTTTCCAACGGTCCAAGGACGTTCAACGCCGCCAAGTAACGGCCCTCTTCAATCAACGCCTGGGCGTATTGCCGATGGATTTCATATTCATTGTATAGATCCGTCTGCAGGAACGCCTCCGCCACTTTGAGCGTCAGCGCGTGCTGCCGTTTTTTCCGCGACGCCCGGAGCAACTTGACCGCTGTCTCCGCGTCCACCGGCCGATCCGAACGCGATAAGCTCGCCCCCCACATCACGAACAACTCCTCGCACCGCTCGAAGTCGTCTTCCTCTAACGCCTCAAAAACTTTCTTAACGAATTGTTCGTGCTCCATGATTCGGTCAGCTCCTCCGGGGTCGACGTTAGGCACGCCGCCCCGGCTTTCCAAGGAAAAACTGGTGCCGATTTCCTCCGCTCCTCCTACTGGACATCTTCCCGTCCCCTGCCCATAATGCTTCCATGGACAGGTCTTCCGCGCCGCACGAACCCGCGCCCCCAGCCTTCGAATTCCTCCCGGATTCCCTCACCATCCAGGGCCTTTCCTTCGACGCGTCCTTGTCCCTGGCCCACGCCAGCCAACTCGCCTACGACGATTCCCCCGAGTCCATCCGCTGCACCCTCGAAGCCAACGGGCTCCGCCTCGCCGACCTCGGCCACGTCCCCAATCCCTTCTCACGCGGGGCCACCCAAGGGTTTGTCCTGGAGACGGATTCCCGCCTCGTCCTCGTCTTCCGCGGCTCCAAAGGCCGCGCGGACTGGGAGATCAACTTCAACACCCTCCAAACCAAGTCCCTCTTCGGCGTCCCGGGCGGCATCCACCGCGGCTTCACCAACGCCCTAAATTCCGTCTGGGGGAAAATCGTGCGTCCCCTCGCCCTCCGCGCCGACGCCTCCGGCAAACCCCTAATCCTCTCCGGACACAGCCTCGGCGGAGCCCTCGCCACCCTCGCGGCGGCTCGCATCGCCCACAAGATCCGCCCCGATCTCGTCGCCGCCGTCCACACCTTCGGTCAACCGCTCGTCGGAAACGCCACATTCGCCTCGTTCGTCGATGGCCATTTCCACGACCGCTTCTTTCGCTACGTGAACCATCGCGACATCGTTCCGATGATTCCGCCGAAGCCCTTTTACCGCCACGTCGGCCGGTTGCTCTACTTTAACGTAGACGGTACTCTGCGCACCGCCGCCGAGGCCATGCTGGAGTCCGCCGAAGACGGCGCGGTCACCCTGGACAACGTCCAGTTCGACCAATTCCAAGCCTTGGTCCGCGAGCGCGGGTTCGAGTCCCTGGAAACTCAGGAGCGGATGGGCTTGGAAGCCAGCCCCCTGGATCTCGTCGGCAGCGTGGCCGATCACAGCATGACGGATTGCTATCTCCCCCACCTCAAGCATCTCGCGGACACCCGGGCCGATCCCCAGCCCTACCTGGCCTGAGGGCCCGGGCCCGGCCATCTCCTCTCACCGCTCCGCCTGGCACCGCCACAGAATGTCCGTGCGGCTCTTGGCGACTTCGAGGCGTCTCCTCACCCCGTAGCCCCGGAGTCCTGGACCGGCCCGGCTCCGGGCGCGAACACGGGCACCAGCGCCGTGAACACCACCAACGCCAGGGAACTCATTAGGGCCACCAGCGCATCGGCCTTCTCCGCCATGGCCGGTGCCAACGCGTCCACCACGGCGGTTTGCAAGGCCCCACCGATCGCCAGAGCCCATACCGCGAAGGCCACCGTGGACACCGCGATCTGCGTGCCCTTGCTCACCCCAGCCACCTTGGCCAGGTAAAACGGTGTGAAGAGTAGGGCAAAGCCGAACACCCCCCAGTTCAACCCGGGCAAGTCCGAGAACTGGCTCCCCTTGACGATCCCTCCCAAAGTCACATACAGCGCTACCGCCTCTCCCGGGATGTATTTCGCCAACCGATCAAAATAACCGTCTACCCCGCCCGCCGAGACGACGCCCTCCTCGAACGCGCCCGCCGTGCTCTCCAAGGACTGGGGAGCCCCCGGCGCCTGCTTGCGGAGAACCCCGCTCCGCTTCGCCGCTTCCAAATCCGTCCGAGTCACGATTGTCCTGGCCATACCTTCCTTCCTAGCATCCGCGCCTGGCCCTGGCAAAGGGAAAAACCACCGCACACCGCAGGTTGGCGCTCCAACCTTTGCGGTATGCGGAGCGCGACCAGGGCGCTCGCTGCGCTCATCTGCCCTGTCCCACGTCGAGCGCAGGCTCCGGGACGGTTTGCTGGCCGGAAGGGACCAGCGCGGGGCGCAGGCCGAGCGAGTAGCGAAGAGACGGGTCGTCCCAGTCCCGGCCCGCCGATCGGGCGACCTCGGCCCGGCTGGACGCGCTGCCGCCGCGGAACACGCGGAACGAGCCGCGGGTGACGAACGGGTCCGTGACCGGCCCGGCTGGGTAGGCGGTATCCGTTAGCTCAATGCTGTCGCGGCACCACTCATAGACATTCCCGTGCATGTCGTGGAAGCCCCAGGGATTCGCCGGATAGCTCCCCACCGGCGCGGTGAATTTGTGGCCGTCATCGTGGTCCGTGTCATGGTTGTTAAAGTTTCCACTGATGTCGTTGTAGTTCCCATGCTTGTGCAGCTCCGCTGCGTCGTCGCCGAAGCTGTAGACCGTCTCCGTTCCCGCCCGGCAGGCATACTCCCATTGGGCCTCGGTGGGCAAAGCATATTGCCAGCCAGGGGGAATCGTGCCGCGGAGGCGTTCTTGGTCGGTGAGCTTCTGGCAGAATTCCCCGGCCTGGGTCCAATCGAAGTTTTCCGCCGGGGCGTTCAGGCCGGAGACGAGGTTCGTGCTGGGGTTGACTCCCATGACGGCGGCGTATTGGGCCTGGGTCAGCTCGTGTTTGGCCAGCCAAAAACCGGTGGTCAGGATCACTCTGTGGCGCAACAAGGGACCGGGGCGGTCGGACTCACCCATGGTAAATTCTCCGGGCGGGCACCAGATGAGGGTCATGCCGTTGCCGTTGGTGAAGGTGTCTTGGGGAGCGGGGTTGGCTTTGGGCAAGGCTTCGGCCAGAGACTTCGCGATCTCCGGCGGCAGGGAGACGCCGCGCCGCTGCAGCAGATCCGCCCGGCGCCAGCGCTTGGTGGATTGGATGGAATCCCAGAGGGCGGTGGTATCCGGCTCGACCGTTCCCATCCAGCGGGCCGCGAATTCCGTGGCGGACAGGTTCGCAAAGCCGTGCCCGGTGGCCCACGCGGTTTCCGGGGGGAAGGTATACCAGTTCCGGTCCACGTAGGTGAAAAGATCTGGGTCCGGTAGCGCCTCCCCGCGCACATCCCACAGTTTGGCGGTGCCGTCCGATCCCGCGCTGGCCAGGAGGAGCCCACCCGGCGCGTACGCCACCGCCGTCACCGGGCCCTTGTGGCCAGTCAGCGTGGCGGTGACGGCCAGATTCTTCCCCCGCACCTCCCACAGCTTGACCGTCCCGTCCTCCGAAGCGCTGGCAATCTGCCGCCCGTCCGGACGATACGCCACGGCGTTCACCCGGGCCCGTTCCCGCGCCTCCCCGGGCAGACGCCCGCGCAGGGCCACACGCAGATCCCCGTGACGCTGCTCCGGCGACACCTGGGCCACCACGGTTAGCCGCTCCGCGTCCCACAGCACCACGTTCCCGTCGTCTGTCCCCACGGCCAGGAACCTCCCGTCCGGGTCCACCGCCAGCGCCGTGCTCCCCTCCGCCAGCTCCACCCGCCCCAGGAACTCCTCCTTCTCCAGCCCTTCCTTCTTCTCCCCTTCCGCCCGGTTCAATCCCAGCCACGAAGACGCCGCCGCCCGGTGCTCCGGAAAGAACAATCGCGGCCCCGCGCCCGGCTCCACCCCGGCCAGAAACGCGTTCTCCGGACTGAAAACCAGAGCCCCTGCAGGCCGGACCTCCCCGCCCGGCTCGGGCGCGATCCGCTCCACGATCATAGGTTGGACCTTCGGCCCGACCGATGCCAGATCACGGTCGGACCGAAGATCCAAACCACGAAACAAGACGATGCCGCCATCGTCCCCCGCCCCCGCCAGCACGTCCCCTCCGGGGCTCCAGGCCAGGGAGGTTGCTCTTCCTTCCAGTTCCCCCTGCCATGCGCTCCGCTCCACGTTCCACAGCCTGATCCTCTCCGCCGCCACGATGGCCAGCACCGCGCCCCTGGGATGGACAATCCCGTCCGTCCCCTCCCCATCACCCGGGACGGGCTGGAAGGCCTGTCCTACCGCCGGAGCGAAATCCAGATCCGTCACCCCGCTGACGTCCGGCAGCGTGACCTCCGACTCCGCCGCCACGTCGAGCAGTCGCACCCCTGCAGCCGTCCCTAGCGCCAGCCATTTTCCCCCCGCATCCAGCCCCAGCACCGTCACCGGTTCCTCGGGTCGCGGCGCACTGGACCAGACAGGCAGGTAGGCGGTTCGCTCCGCGATCCACCGGCGCGCCTTACGGTATTCTTCCGGATCGCGCCTCTCGTCCAGATACCGCACCCTTCTCTTATTCTTCCCCGTCACCTCCTCCCACCAGCCCCGCACCCGGTCCGCCAGCCCGGTCGTTTCCCCTTCCGCCGACCGGTCCACGCCATGAAACCCGATCGCCTGCGCCGCATAGAGTAGGGTCTCCGGATAGCGGTTCCCCCTCTCTTCAGCCACGCTGGCGCGGAGCATCCAGCTCTGGCCTTCGCGGAGCCGGGCCTCGTCTCGCTGGCGGAGCGCCAGCAAACCGCCCACCGTGGCCGCGATGGCCAGGATGGACAAGACACCGGTCACCGTGCGCCGGGTGGCTTCGGTGCGGCGGCGGCGCTTTTCGTGGTGGTCCTGGCTGGTGGTGATGTAGGTCCGCACCGGTTCATACTCGCTCCCGGCCAAGAGAAGCGGCGCGTCTTCGCACAGGGCGGAGGCTTCTTCCAGGTCCAGCCCTTTCGGGAGGAGGAGATCGGACCGGTTCCCGGCATCGTTCCACCGTTTCAAGGCTTGTTCCACCCGGGAGCGGATGCGGAGGAAGGCCCGGTTGTCCCGCACCCAATCCACCACCCGGTCCCATTTCCGGAGCAAAGCCTCGTGGGCCAGGGACACCGTGGGGCCGTCCGCGGTGAGGAGGCGGGCCTGGATGAAGGCATCGACCAACCCGGCTTTGGCCTTCGTGTCCCGCAGCGCGGCCAGATTGGCCCGGCGCCGCACGTCCGCGTCCGCTTCCACGGTGACCAAGGCGTGGAGGATCTCCGGACAAGTGGCCTGCTGCTCCGGGGTGAGCTTGGCGAACTCCTTGTCCGCCCGCTTGGACAAAGCCCCTTCCAGGCCAGTGCGTTGCTCGTCCCCCAAGGATTCGTAGGCGGCAAAGGTGACGATGTTTTCCTTTGACCGGAGCTCGTAGAGTTCCAGGAGAAGATCGGAGAGCAGCGGGAGCATGTCCGGCTGCCCCTTGGCGTCTCCGAGGATTTTGCCGACGAGGCTTTGGCCGCCCAGCTCCTGCGCCCTCTTTTCGAAACGCAACCCCGCCATCCGGGCCGGTTCGGTGATGATGCGGCGCAGGGCTTCCGGGCCGGGTGCGAGGAGGTCGAAATGACCGGTCTCCCCCTTGAGCCGGAGGAAGATCTCGTTCTTCTGCGCCACCGGATAGAAATCGCTGCGCATCGTGATGACCACCCAACAGAAGCCGGACCGGGCCAAGGCTTCCAGAGCGAGGAGGAACGCGTCCCGCTCCGCCGGGGCGATGCGGGGATCGGTGAAGAGTTCCTCGAACTGGTCGATGATGACGAGGAGTTTGGTGGTTGGTTGTGGGTGATTGGTGGTTGGGGAAAAGAGGGGCTTGAGGACGGTTTTGACCGTGGTGGACGGGGATTCGGCGAAGGCTTCGGCGATTTCGGTGGCGCTGAGGCCGGATTTGGGGAGGTCGGGGATCGCCTGAATGAGGCCGAGGAGCGGCTGGCCTTCGGTTTGCGCGGGGAGGATGACGGTGCTGCGCCATTCCTTGACGTTCTGATCCAGGTTGAAGCGCGTCAGGCTGGCCTGGAGACCGGCGGGCGCGGGCCAGGGAGGATTTGCCGGAGCCGCTGGCCCCGATCACGGCCGCGAAAGCGCAGC
>CAZCRA010000116.1:0-11738 GCA_964500945.1 uncultured Verrucomicrobiales bacterium
GCCTCCGGCCTTCGACCTCCCCGCCGGCCCGGTCCGGCTGTGGGTGCGAGCCCGCGGCGGCTGGAGCTCACGGGAGGAATTGCGGCTGCTCCTCGAGGAAGGCCCCCCCGATTTCGTCGCCAGACGGGTCACTCCCGCGGAGGAAAGCGTCCGCATTCTGATCGCGGGCCCCGAAACCCTTCGCGACCAGGCCGAATCCCTCGGGCTCGAATGGTTGCCCGTCTCACTCGATCAGCCCGCCCGTCCACTGCGGCCCGAACCGGAGCGGCCGCGATTCTGGAGTTGGATTCCCATCGTCCTGATCGCGACGGGCCTCTTGATCTTTCTCGCGCGCTGGTTCTTCCCGGAGCGTCCGAACCGCATCACCACCATCTCGGGCTGAATCGGCATCAGGCCGAGACGGCCCGCCGCCGCGCCGTCTGATTCTTAAAAAATCGCCACTGCAGGATCTGCACCAGCGTGGCAAAAGCCATCGGAAGGTAGATGTAGGCCTTCGGCACCTCGTGGTGCATCCCTTCGAGAATCAAGACGATCCCGATCGTGATCAAAAAGGACAGCGCCAGGATCTTGAAGGTGGGGTTTGCCAGGATGAATTCCCCGATCGGATTCGCGAAAAACAACACGACGAGAAAGGAGAGAATCATGGATTTCCCTCACCGCCTTCCAAATCAGAAACGCCCCGCCACCGATCAGAATCAGATCGCGCCAGGCCAATCCGAAGACCACCGGTTCGCTGAGCGCGAGCAGCCAGGAAAACGCCAGCAACATCACCAGCCGCGCCACGAGCGCGAGACCCAAACCGATGACCCGCGCCCGTTGCCTCAGTTTCTCCGGAAGCTTCGAGACCAGGATCGAAATCACGACGATGTTATCGACTCCAAGGACCAACTCCAAGGCGAACAACAACAGCAGGGTGACGATCCAGTCATACATGGCGCGAGAGATGGGTAATCGGTGAGGCCGCATCCTCTGGCGCTCACCCAAAAGAGTCAACCCCGGAAATAAGCCCGCTCCCGCCGGGCCGGCCAAACCTTCTCAAACCTTCCCTCCCACGCTTGCGTCTAACACTTTCACCGCTAGTTTGCGGCTTATGCAATCCCAGTTCACAGCCATTGTCCATCACGCGCCAGATGGGACCTACGTCGCCCGATGCGCGGAAGTCCCAGGAACCGAGACCGAAGCCTCCACCGAGCAGGAGGCCCTCGAAAACCTCGCTGATGCCATCAGCATCGTCTTCGAGGTCAACCGGGAAGAAGCCATGCGTGAGGTTTCCCCCACCGCGTTCGTCCGCAGCATCACCGTCGATCTCGAAGCCTCGTCCCTCGTCGAAGCTTTGCCTGCTTGACCGGCCCATGCCTCTCCCGGCCCCGGCCCATGCCTCTCCCGGCCCCGGCCCGTCCTTCGACCGGCCGACGCAGGTCGCTCTAAAAACCTTGACTTGAAGGGGTGCCCCGGCCATGAAACGTGCGCACCCCTCACGCGTTCGTTTTGGCCCTCATCGAAGTCATCAAGGCCCGGAAAATCTACCGGCTGGGAGATACCGAGATCCTTGCCCTCCAAGGGGTCGATCTTCAAATCGATGAAGGCGAATTCGTCGCTGTCTGGGGCCCCTCCGGTTCAGGCAAATCCACGCTTTGCCACCTCATGGGGATCATTGACCATCCCTCCACGGGAAAGGTCGTCTTCGGCGGGCGGGACGTCACCCAACTGTCCGAAGACGAGGAGAGTGAACTCCGAAACTCGAAGATCGGTTTCGTTTTCCAAACCTTCAATCTCATCCCCGTCCTGTCCGCCCTCGAAAACGTCCAACTCCCCCTTCAGATGGGAGGCCACGCCCCAAAAAACGCCCGGGAACGTGCCCTGGAGTTGCTGAAAAAGGTCGGGCTCGAATCCCAGGCCAATCAGTGGCCGAAAAAGCTCTCGGGCGGTCAGCGCCAGCGCGTCGCCATCGCCCGCGCCATGGTCGCCAACCCGAAGGTCATCATCGCCGATGAACCCACCGCCAACCTCGACTCCCACAACGCCGATCTCATCATCGATCTCATGCGGGAGCTCAACCACACCTTCGGCACCGCCTTCATCTTTTCCACCCACGACGAACGCCTCCTTTCCCGGGTCGACCGCAAGGTCCACCTCAAGGACGGTGCCATCGTCGAAGATGTCCGCTCCTACCCCGACGTGAACGCCACGCCGTCATGACTTCCCCCGCTGCCTGGCTCAACCTCGCTTTCCGGAATCTGCTTCGGAACAAGCGCCGTTCCGTGGTCACGATCCTCGCCGCCACGTTGGGCTTCGCCGCCGTCAACGTCTTCGCCGGCTTCACGAACTACATGTTCGTCAACCTCAGGGATGCGTTCATCTACTCCGGCGGAAACGGTCACATTCAAATCTTCAAAAAGGGGTATGAAGAGCGCGGCCAAAGCGATCCTTTCGGCTACCTGCTCCCGGCCGAGACCTACAGCAAGCTGACCAAATTGGCCGCCGAAGACGAACGAATCGTCATGGCCGCCGGCCGCATGCAGCTCACCGGTCAAATCGATACCGGCACCGCCTACAACATTTTCATCGGCAGCTCCATGCAGCCGTCCCACCACAAGACGTTCTTCCAGGAGTCGAAGACCCTGAAGCGCGGCTTCAGCTTCGTCGCCGAGGGCGAACCGCTGACCGACGAAGTCCCGTTCGAAATCGGAATCACCTTCGGCGTGCGCGACAACCTGAACCTCGAAATCGGTGACGACGCCGTCCTCATGTCGCGCACCGTCGACGGCCAAATCAACGTCGTCGATGCCATCGTCAAAAACTACTTCGCCGCTTCGAACGCCAGCCTCGACGACAAGCTCATCGTCATGCCGCTCGAACTCGCCCAGGATCTCTACCAAACCGATGCCGTCGGCTCGGTCTCCATCCTCCTCCATCACCGGAGCGACATCCCGGCCGTCGAAAAACGAATCCGCGAAGTCCTCGCCGCCGAGATCGCCGATCTCAAAATCGTTCGCTGGGATGAGCAATCTCAGATGTATCGACTCACCCGGAAGATGTTCGACATGATCTTCGGGATGGTCTTCTTCATCCTCATCGTCATCGTCACCATGAGTGTGATGAACACCATGGGAATGGCCATCCTCGAGCGGACCACCGAAATCGGTACCCTGCGCGCCCTCGGCCTCAAACGCCGCGGCATCGTCACCCTCTTCGGAATCGAAGGCGCCCTCCTCGGACTGCTTGGATCCTGCTTCGGCGTCCTCATCAGCGTCGCCGTCTGGGCGCTGGTCCGCTGGCAAAATCCCATGTGGACACCTCCCACGGTGGGCAGAGAGGTGCCCTTGGAAATTCGCGTGACGCCGCAATATCTCGTGATGACATCGGTCTTCCTGGTCGTCTTAACCCTCGTGGCGGCCATTGTGCCCGCGCGTCGCGCCGCCCATCAAGGGATTGTGGAAGCTCTCGGACACGTGTAGGTAACACCTCCGCTTCCGGGCTCCCCCCAGATCAAACCCATCGACCTGAATCCATGCGTTTCATCCTGACCTGTTTCTTGCTTGTCCCCACCTTCCTTACCGCTGGCGTCTCGAACACCCACATGAGCCTGCTCGAGGATGCCGAGATCTCTCGTGGCGTTCTCGACTCCAAAGGCATCCAGTGGACCGTGAAGGCCTCGAGTGAAAACCCGCGAAAGGAAAAGAACGCCAAGCTCCGCGTGAAGGCCCAACACGGAAGCGCGCTCGCCGAAATCCTCGAGCCCGAAACGTCCGCCGGTAAAAAATACCTCCTCACCGATGGCACGATGTATTTCTACCGGCCCGGGACTCAGCGCGCCGTGACCGTTCCCAGACGCCAACAAGTCGCTGGAGATGCCGCCATCGGAGACATCGCCTCCACCAGTTTCCTCGCCGAATACTTTCCGGACAACGCCCAGGACGACACGCTGAATGGAGAGGCCTGTGTCCGATTCGAGCTGAAGAACAAGCCCGGAACCTCGGCCTCTTACGCCAAAATCCTCCTCTGGGTCTCCTCCAACGACCGGGTTTTCCGCAAAGCTGAGTTCTACACGCGCACCGGCCGGCACATCCGGACGGCCGGCTTCGAGCATCGCGCTCGCCTCAGCGTCGGTGGAAAGAGTTACCCGCTTATCTCCCGCCTCGAGGTCGTGGAACTCCTCGGCCTTCCCCAGCGCACCAATCTCTACTTCTCCGATCACCGCATCACGAGCTTCCCGAAGTCCATCTTCGACCGGGATTCCCTGGCCACCAGCTCGTGACCCTCTGCGTCCCCAGGGCGCCTGGCTGTTTACCATGGCGACCGCACCCGTTCCCGATTCGGCCGCTGCTGCCGCCGTCGATCTGCTCCGTGACCTGATCCGGGTCGATACGTCCAACCCGCCGGGTGACGAAGCCCCGGCCGCCCAACTCCTCGCGCAACAGCTTAAAGCGACCGGAGTCCCTTACGAGTGGATCGAACCCCGCCCCGGTCGCGCCAACCTCGTGGCGAGACTCCCGGGGGATGGCTCCCAGAAGCCTCTCCTGCTCAGTAGCCATCTCGATGTCGTCCCCGCTAACGCAGGAGACTGGAGCTACCCTCCCTTCGACGCCGTCGAAGCCGACGGGGCCATCTGGGGACGCGGCGCCATCGACATGAAAGGCTTCGCCGCCATGGCCTTCGCCGTTTTCAAATTGGCCAAGGCCGAAAACTGGCCCCTGAAACGCGATCTCATCTTTGCCGCCGTCGCTGACGAGGAGGCCGGTTGCCAGTGGGGTTCCCGCTACCTCGCGGACCATCATCCCGATTTGGTCCGGGCCGAATACGCCGTGAATGAGGTGGGCGGCTTCTGCATTCACCGGCATGGCCGTCGAATCTACCTCGTTCAGCGCGCTGAGCGCGGCGTGGCCTGGCTTCGACTCCGCCTCCACGGCACGCCTGGACACAGTTCCCGTCCCTGCCCAGGCTCGGCGCTTTCCGAAGCCGCTCGAGTCGTGGACCGCCTCTCGCGGGCGCACTTCCCTCATCATGTCAGCCCGGAATCGACGGACTTCCTCGAGGCCATGGCAGCCATTTCCTCACCGGTCGAAGCCGCCGTCCTACGCGGCCTGAAAAAACCCCGCACGGGTCGCTGGCTTCTCCGCCATCTCGTCCCAGCTGGAGAACAACGCACCAATCTCCATCCCGTGCTCGCCAACACCGCCACGCCCACCATCCTCCACGGCGGAACCAAGGTAAACGTTCTCCCTTCCGAAGCGCTCGTAGAAATCGACGGCCGCACTGTCCCGGGCAGCTCCACGGCCGAACTCATCGAAGAAATCCGCAACCTCATCGGCCCCCGAGGCGACCTGGAGATCCTTCTCGACGAACCCCCGGCCACTTTCCCGGTCGAAACCCCGTTCTTCGACGCGATTCGACGCGTCATCGACCGCCATGATCCAGGCGCCCCCGTCGTCCCTTACGTCATTCCCGGGTTCACCGACTCCCGTCACTGGTCCCGCCTCGGCACCATCTGCTACGGCTTTTACCCGCTCAAACTCCCGGCGGATCTCGACTTTGCCTCCTTGTTTCATGGCACCGACGAGCGCATTCCCATCGACGCGTTCCGCTTCGGCCTAAACGCCCTGCGCGACCTCGTTTGGAGCATGGCGGTCGAAGGATAAATCCATCCCGAACACGCCGTTCATGGTTCCGGCGAATGAGGCGTGATCGCACCCTAACGGATCACCAGTTTAATCAACCTTAAACTGCAAAAACCTCGTAACACATAAGTTACATTTTCGTTACGCTGAAGCCATTGACGCTGGCTAGACTTTGCGCTGACGTTCACGCTGAACTGCTCAGGCCTTTCGCCACGCAAAGGGTGGTTCTCGAAACTCGTAGCTCACCGCATGAACGCTCGGCTCATCCCAGCTCCGCTCGCCATCGTCGTCCTGGCCCTCCCAGCATCGCTCACCCATGCCAGCCTCTTCCTCCAGGTCGATTTCGACTCCGATTACCAATCTTCCCCGCTGCTCACCCAGAGCGGATTCGTTTCCAGTCTCGTCCCCGACGACAGCGCCACGGCCTATAGCTACACCTTCTCTGGCTTAGATCCTGCCGCCGTTCCCTCCGGAACTCTTTCGCTGACGGTGAGTGACTCGGATGACTCGGCCAAATACGATCGCATCCGCACCGGTCCCGCCTCCGCGGGAACCTTCACCCTCAGCGCGCTCTACCGTGACTTCATCGGTCAACAAGCCGCGATCGGTCCGGACAGCTGGGACCTCGAGTTTTCCGGATTCCATCCGAATCACGCCTACGAGTTCACCTTCCACAGCTTCACGACGACCCATGGCAGCGAACCCTGGAGTCAGGACTTCAGTGTCATCGCAGGAACCGCCGGGGCGGGCGATTACTCCGTCGTTTGGGGCGACGGCGATCCGCTTTCGAATGACAAATACAGCGCCACGTTCACGGCCACCAGCGATAGCGCGGGCGATCTGACCATCCATCAAGCCTCGACGATGCTTCAGCAGGGAAACACCCCGTTCGTCGTGCTCAATGGCTTCGAAGTCGCCGCGAGCGCCAGCGCCATGCCGGAACCCGATATCCTGTGGTGGCTCCTCTTCGCCCTCGGCCACTTGGCCTTCCGCCGGGAGCGGCACCCTACTCTTTAAGCTCATCCTCCAGGCGCTCGCTCAGCCACTGCTTCATCATGCTCTGGTAGTTGAGGAAGCGCGACCGCGCGATCCGTTTGATTCGCGCGAGCATCCTGGGATCGAATCGAAGCGTGATCGTCGTCGATTCGCGCACCGATTGCTTGTGGATTGCGGCGTCCATCAGCTTGACGTCCAGCGAGTGTGTTCGCCAAAACGCCGCCTCGTCGCTTACCTCGTCGAACTCCGGGATCTCGTCCCAAATCTTGATCTCTTCCATGGCTGTCCGGATCAAAAGCTTTCCGCGTTCTTCCGCTCATAAAAGTTGAGCTCCGCATCGGTCATTGGGCGGCAACCCACCAACCGGTACAGCTTGCCGTCGGTCCAGAACACGCTGAAAAGCCCGGTGTTGTTGAGCGCTTTGCCGAGATTGAAATAGCGCGCATCCCGGCTGTCATCGCTGAATTCCGGCAGGAGACGGATCGAAAACGGGTCCTCGAACGACTCTTCCACGTCCTGCGCCGTCACTTCGAGCGCGTCCAGGTCGAAAGGAAGGTCGTCCCAATTAAAATCCATCGCAGAGTTTGCACCCGAAACCGGAGAAAAGTCGATCTCTAATCCGCCGTGAACTGCTGAGCGCTTTGCGCCGGTTGCTGCCCGGTGGACCTGGACTGATAAGCATTGAAAACCAAAGCGCAAGCTTTACGCTGATTTCCAGACATGCACGATCAAAAGACCCCCGACCCGGCCGCCGAAACCCCGGTCCACCATGGGAACATTCATCGGGGCAAGCCCAAAGCCTACGCCGCCGGTGCTCAGGCCGTCCTCCAGTCCTTTCGCCACGTTTTCGGTCAGTCGGGGTTCCTCCGCGGCGCCGGCTTGATGCTTCAGCTCAATCAAAAAGGGGGATTCGACTGCCCCTCCTGCGCCTGGCCCGATCCCGAGGGTCATCGTGCACTCACTGAATTCTGCGAGAACGGCGCCAAGGCCATGGCGTCCGAAACCACCCTGGCCCGCGCCGACCGTGAGTTTTTCGCCCGCCACTCGGTCGCCGAATTCGCCGAACAGGATGATCACTGGTTAGAGCGGGCCGGACGGCTCACCGAACCTATGATCCTTCGCCAGGGAGACACCCATTATCGCCCCATCTCCTGGGAAGACGCCTTCCTGGAAATGGCCAATGCCCTCAATGCCCTCGACGATCCGAATCAAGCCAGCTTCTACACCTCCGGCCGGGCCAGCAACGAAGCCGCCTTCCTCTGGGCCCTTTTCGCCCGCCGTTTCGGCACCAACAACCTCCCCGACTGCTCCAACATGTGCCACGAGTCCAGCGGCTCGGCGCTCACGGAATCCATTGGCGTTGGAAAAGGCACCGTCACCCTCGGCGACTTCGACGACGCCGGGGTCATCTTCTGTGTGGGACAAAACCCGGGCACCAATCATCCACGGATGCTCGCCGCCCTCCAGAGCGCCGTCCGCAAAGGCGCGCGGATCGTCGCGGTCAACCCCCTCATCGAGGCCGGGCTGAAAGGGTTTGCCCACCCCCAGGAACCCCTCGGCATGCTCGGCAAGGCCACCCCGCTGGCCAGCGACTATCTCCAGGTCCGCATCAACGGCGACCAGGCGCTTTACCTGGGGCTCAACAAAGCCTTGCTGGCGCTCGAGGAAGCCAGGCCGGGCCAGGTCCTCGACCAAACCTTCATCGAAACCCAGACGCAGGGATTCGATGCTTACCGGAACCACCTCGCGGCCGTCGACTGGAAAGCCATCGAAGACGCCAGCGGCATCTCACGAGCCGAAATCGAGCGCATCGCGGCTCTCTGCGCCGGAAAACGGAAGATCATCACCTGCTGGGCCATGGGGCTCACCCAGCAACCGAACGCCGTCGCTACCATCCAGGAGGTCGTTCATTTTCACCTCCTCCTCGGCGCCATCGGCCTTCCCGGCGGCGGGCTCTGCCCCGTGCGCGGACACTCGAACGTCCAGGGCGATCGCACCATGGGCATCTGCCATCACATGCCTGAGTCTTACTTTCAGGCCGTCGAGAAACAGTTCGGCTTCCAGTCCCCGCGCGAAGAGGGACTCGACGTCGTGGCCTCCATCCGCGCCATGAACGAAGGCCGCGTCAAAGTCTTCATCGCCCTCGGCGGAAACTTCCTGCAGGCCTCCCCAGACACGCATTTCACCGGCGATGGCCTCCGCCAGTGCTCGCTCACGGCCCATGTCGCCACGAAACTCAATCGAAGCCACCTGGTCACCGGCGATACCGGCCTCATCCTCCCCTGCCTCGGCCGCTCGGAAACCGATGAACAGGCCTCAGGACCACAGTTCGTGACCGTCGAAAACAGCATGGGCATCGTTCACCCCTCCCAGGGCACGCTGAACCCTGCCTCCCCCCATCTCCTCAGCGAAACCGCCTTCATCTGCCGTCTCGCCGAAGCCACCTTCGGCCCCGGCTCCGGCGTTCCATGGCCCGAGCTCGAAGCAAATTACGACCGCGTCCGCGACCTCATCGGAGCCATCATCCCCGGCTTCGAAAATTTCAACGCCCGCGCCCGTCAACCCGGCGGATTCTACCTCCCGAATGCCGCCAGGGACCGCCGCTTCGAAACCCCGTCAGGCAAAGCCCTCTTCCTCTGTCACCCTCTCCAGACCACTGAACTCGATGAGGGAGAACTCCTGCTCCAAACCTTCCGCAGCCACGACCAGTTCAACACAACCGTCTACGGCCTGAACGATCGCTATCGTGGTATCTCGAACGAACGCCGCATCGTCTTCCTCAATCCCGAAGACATGCGCGAGCGCGGCCTCAGCCCCCTGCAACCCCTCGACATCACCAGCCATTTCAACGGCCAAACCCGCACCGTCCACGACTTCCTCGCCATCCCGTACGAGCAACCTCGCAGGATGGCCGCCGCCTACTTCCCGGAAGCCAACCCCCTCGTCCCCATCGATAGCGTCGCCCCCATCAGCAACACGCCCACCTCCAAAGCCGTCCGGGTGACGGTCGCCCCCGCCAAATCACTTTGACCCCCGATCACCGTTCCTTTCTACATCGCCGGACCCACCGCCTCCGGAAAAACCGCTTTCGCCGTCGAACTCGCACGGCTCACCGGCGGTGAAATCGTCAACGCGGACGCCTTCCAGCTCTATCGCGGCCTTCCCATCCTCACGGCCGTCCCCAACCAGGACGAACGCCAAGGCATTCCTCATCACCTTTTCGAAATCCTCGACCCGGCCGAAACCTGCAACGCCGGACGCTACCTGGATCTCGCCCGGCCTGGCCTCAGAAACATCGCCTCCCAGGGGACCCTGCCCATCGTCGTCGGTGGGAGTGGGCTCTACCTGAAAGCGCTGACCCACGGCTTCGCCGACACCCCCGCGGCCTCGCCGGAACTGCGCGCCGAACTCGACACACTCACCCTTGACCAACTCCTCGCTTTCCTCCGCACGGAAGATCCTGAATCCGCTCGTACGATCGATCCCAAGAACCGCCGATACGTCCAGAGAGCCGTCGAAATCACCCGATCCACCGGCCGCCCCGCCAGCGAGCAGCGCTCCGCATGGGCTTCCGATCCCGACGACCTCCACGGCGTCGTCTTGACCTGGCCACGCCAGACCCTGGTCCGCCGCATCGAAGCCCGCATCGACGCCATGCTCGCCGGCGGCGCCATCGACGAAGTGGCGGCCATCGAAAACTGGTCCGACACCAGCCGGAAAGCCATTGGCGTGCTCCAAATCCAGGCCTACCTCAGGGGCGAATGCTCGCTCGATCAGACCGCTGAAGCCATGCGCATCGCCACTCGCCGCTACGCCAAACGCCAAACCACCTGGTTCCGTGGAGAGACCTGGCTGACCCCGGTCCACATGGATTCCAACGACGCCTCACCCGCCCGGGTGGCGGAACGCCTGGGTTTGAGCTAAAGCTATCCGGGTGAAAAGCCCTCGAGTTACCGACCTCCACGTCCGGCACAATGTCCCCCTTCCCGCTCCGGCACTGCTGAGCTTCGAACAGCCCCGGTCCCAGGCACAAGCTGCCCTCATCGCCGATTCCCGGCGCCGAATCGAAGCCATTCTCGACGGCCGGGATTCGCGCTTTCTCGTCATCGTCGGTCCCTGCTCAATCCACGACCATGACGCTGGCATCGAATACGGGCGGAAGCTCGCCAAGCTGCGCGAAGACTTGAAGGACCACCTCGAAATCGTCATGCGCGTCTATTTCGAAAAACCGCGAACCTCCATCGGCTGGAAAGGGCTGATCATGGACGCCGACCTCGACGGCTCCGCCGACCTCCCCAAAGGCCTTCGTCTTGCCCGCCGCGTCTTGCGTGACATCGTGGACCTGGGTCTTCCTACGGCCACCGAGTTTCTGGATCCCATCACGCCTCAATACCTGAGCGACCTCATCTCCTGGGCCGCCATCGGGGCTCGGACCGTCGAATCCCAGACCCATCGTCAAATGGCCTCCGGCCTCTCCATGCCCGTGGGCTTCAAGAACACCACCACCGGCGAGCTCCTCCCAGTTGTCCACGCCCTCCAGGCCGCTGCCGCGCCTCAAACCTTCTTCGGCATCGGTCCGGAAGGCGTGGCGTCCATGGTCTCGACCACCGGAAATCCGCACGCCCACATGGTCCTGCGAGGAGGCGCTTCGGGCCCAAACTGTTCCCCCGAAGCCGTCGCGGACGCCATCGCCATCCTCCATCAAGGCGGCGTCCGACCGAGCCTCATGATCGATGCCAGCCACGCCAACTGCGGCAAAGACCATCGCCGCATGCCCGAGGTCTTCCAGTCCATCCTCCAACAGCGGCGCAGTGGCACCACAGAGATCATCGGGGCCATGCTCGAGAGCAACCTCGTGGCCGGAAACCAAAAGCTCCAAAACGGCCGGGAGGGCCTCACCTACGGGCAGTCCATCACCGACCCCTGCATCGACTGGGACACCACCGAATCACTCTTACGTGCCGCCGCCCCGTGGTAGGGCGGGCACCCCCTATCCCACGTAGCGTAATTCGTGAGAATGGAAGCGCAGCGGACATAGGCTGCCAAAGGCAGAGCAACGCGTCCAATTTCGTCCGCCCATCTTTCTTCCCTACGTAGCGGAATTCGTGAGAATTTCGTCCGCCC
>CAZCRA010000117.1:0-11728 GCA_964500945.1 uncultured Verrucomicrobiales bacterium
GCTGCCCGTGGGATGGCCGTGACGGGCAGGTGCCGGCACGGTGGCGACGGTCCGGGTTCCGACCCGGCTCTTTTCGACCTCGGCGGTCAAGATCTTCCGTGAGCCGGTCTTTGCCGCCGGGGCTGGCACCTCCGAGGTGGATGAAGCCGCGGCCGAGGTCGAAAACTCAGGCGCGACCGCATGAGGCTGGCTGCCGGTCGCCGTTTCATCGACGGCAGGGAGTCGCTCGAGTGCGTCCCTCGCGTCTTTCGGCCGGTTCTCCATGTCGCGATTCATCAGCCACATGACCCATTGGTTGACGAGGGGCGGGACGTCAGGCCGGCGTTCCTCGAGAGGGACGAACCGGTGGTTGAGGTGGGCCATCATGACCTCGGCGGCCGATTCGCCGCGGAAAGGGAACTTACCGGTGAGGCAGTAATAGTAGATGCAGCCCATCGCATACATGTCGGTGCTGAAATCCAGCTCCTTCCGCTCGAATTGTTCGGGCGCCATGAAGTAGATGGAGCCCATGATCGAGTCGTTCTGATCGATGGTTTGGAGGGTGGGGCTTTCGCTGACCTTGGCGAGTCCGAAGTCGAGGATCTTGATCTGGAACTTTCCGGAAGGGAGCCAGACGACCATGATGTTGCTCGGCTTCAGGTCGCGGTGGAGCATGTTCGCGGCCTGAGCGGCGATCAGGCCGTCGAGGCTTTGGACGGCGATTTCGTGGAAATCCTGGACCGTGAGCACGCCCCGGGAAATGGTGGCGCTGAGGGTCTCGCCCTTCAGAAGCTCCATGACGACGAAGCCCCCCTCCTCGTCCTGGCCGACGTCGAAGACCGAGACGATATGCGGGTGGTTGAGGGTCGACATGTTCGTCGCCTCTTTCATGAGCTCATCCGCCGCGGCCTGGACCTCCGCCATGGAAGCTTGATCAGGCGTCAGGAGCCGTTTGATGGCCACTTCTCGGCCGAGCTGCTGGTCGGAGGCGCGATACACCGCTCCGAGGCCACCCTCGCCGATCTTCTCGTGGATTTCGTAGCGGTCATTCATGCGCGGTGCCGGGACGGAACGGCGGAGGGAGCGTTCCGTTCCCGGAACTTGGAGGCGCCCCGTGGGGATCTGAGATCAGGGAAGGCCGAACGCCCGAAGATTGCAACTTCATTCCATTCGGCGGGCCAATGCGGTTGGACGAGGCCGGAACGGGAAATGGTCACAGAATATCTACTTGGCAGCCCGAGGCACTCTACCTAACGTGACGCATCATGGAAATCACTCAACTGACCCTAATGGCGGCGCCGGAACCGGCGAGTATACCCATCCCGAACTTTGTCATGTGGATCATCATCGGTGTGGTGGCCGGTGGTCTTGCGCGGTGGCTTCTGCCCGGCGAGCAGAAGATGAACATCTTCCTGACGTTTCTCCTTGGCTTGGCCGGTGCCTTCTTTGGGGGTTGGGGTTCGCAGTTCATTCCCTTCATCAAGGAAGACACCTGGTGGATGGCGTTGATCGTGGCGACGGCGGGAGCCTTCGTCCTGCTCCTGATCTTTGAGGTGCTGGGTAAAGCGTTCTCGAAAAAGAAGGCCTGAGATCCGCGTTGCTTGCGGCCAAGCGCACGGCGGGAATTGACACGCGGGTTGTATGCATTTTGGTGCATCGCAGCCTTCGTGGCCCCCGCTGATTGACTCATGAAAGCACCCCTCGTTGTCACCTCTCTCTTCTCGTTGACGCTCGCCGGCCCTTTGGCCAGCGAGGAGTTGGCCATTCCGCTGCACCCGGACGAGGCCGAAGTCGTCCGGTTGATCATCGAGAGCGAAGGCGTTCCGGTCCAAGAGTCCACGCCGAGGAGTTGGGCCACAAAGAGCACTCAGGAGCGGTTGGCAGCGTTGGGCGTCGATGCCGACGGGCTCGAGTTCTGGAGTTTCCACGATGCCAAAGCGAAGAACCGCGCGCTGATCTTCGCTTACCGCCCGGACGGCCGAACCCTGTCGATCTCGGGAAACGGACCGTGGCTGCAGAATGAGGTGCTTCGCGCGATGAAGGCCATGCCCGAGCTGCGGTCCATTCGGCTCGACCACAACGTTCGCCCCGAGAAGGGCTGGGACTATCCGCCCTACAGTGGGCAGGGTTTCGACGGGTTGATCGATTCGAAGCTCCTGGAGGTGAAAATCGGCCATGGGTTCAACAACCTCGGCGCGGAGGCCCTCGCCAAAATTCCAGGCTTGAAGTCGGTCGCCATCGGGCACTCCCGGATGGATGCCGAGGGACTGGCGTTTTTCAAAGGTCACGCCGGAATCACGTCGCTCACTGTCGCGGAGATGGGCAAGATTCCAGCTTCTGCTCTGGCGATTTACGCCACGCTCCCCAATTTGACCCAAGCGAGCTTCAAGGAGGCCTATGTGAGCTACGAAAACGGGTTGGATCACCTCGAACCAATGGCGGGTCAGCTGAAGAGCATCGATCTTCGGATGAACGTCGTCAGCGCGGCGGATCTGGAAGCGTTGAAGGAGGCTCATCCCGAGGCTGAAGTGTTGACGAACACTCCGGAAGAAATCGCCAAAGGGCACATCGGCGTGGCCCGGCGCCTGGTTCGCCTGGCGCCGCCAGAATTGGCCGGCCCGCTCGAGGCGGCGGTGGAAAGAGCCGCTGCCGAGAGGAAGAAATAGTTCCCGAGTTGCCGGAGCCTGGCCGAAGAACATCTCGAGCAGAAGATAGCGGAAGCGACTTGGGAGGGGGGTGCGGGCGATCCGGACCGCTGCTTTTGCACGGGGAAACCGATCGAGGGCGAGGGGGTCACGACCGTATCGGGGGGGCGCGTTTTCCGGTTTCAGGACCGAATGGCGCTGGCAAGGGTGGAGGACGCGCTACGCGCTGCGGACGAGCGGCCAGGAATGGACGTGGGAAGCAGCTGGATTCTCCGAGAGCGGGCGGCGGCGTTTGCGGACGGATTCCCATTCGAGCGCTTCGCCCTGGAGACCGAGACGGCGGCTTACGCATCGACGACCGGTCCGAAGACGGCGCTGTTCATCCTGGTCGATTTTCCGGATCAGACGGGGCTGCCGGCGACGCCAAGCGTGTTGGAACAAATCGTCGACACGGAGGTGAGCGATGCGCTGGACGCCTACTCCTACCGTCAGACGTCGATGGACGCGACGGTGACGCCGGTGGCTTACCGGGTGGAAAGCACTCAGGCCACCTATTTGGGCAGCAAGGATGAGGACGATTTGTATGACGAAGCGCTGACGGTCTACAAGAACGCCGGGAACCCGGATCCGATCTACGACACGGTGGCGGTTCTCTTTTGGAACACCGGTTTCTCCTGGGCGGGATTAGCGACGGTGGGAGGCCAGCGGATGTGGCTGGATGGAAGCACGAGCGCGGAGGTGATTCTGCATGAGTTCGGGCACAACTACGGGTTGAAGCACGCCAATTACTGGGTGTTCGATGACTCGAATGCCGCTTCGACCGACCCGGTCGACCCCACGGGGGCGAACGAGGAATATGGGGACGACTACGATGTGATGGGCGACGGCAACGTGGAGGACGGCCACTTTCATCCGGCGGCAAAGCAGTATCTGGGCTGGATCGGATCCGGGGACTGGGAAGACCTCAGCGGGCCGGGCGATAACGGAACCTACCGGGTGTTCCGGTTCGACGATGCCGACGCGTCGGACACGCGCGGTCTGCGGATTTCGAAGAGCGCCAGCTCCGACTATTATTGGGTAGGCTACCGCCGCGATTACGGGGAGCTGGAGGCCTTTGCCAAAGGGGCCTATCTCATGTGGGAACGGGCCGCGGGAACGCCGTGGCGGAACCAGTCCTGGCTGATCGATAGCACGCCGGGATCGGCGCAGGGTAAAGCCGACGCGCCGGTCACATTGGGCCAGACCTACAGCGATGCGGCGTCGGACGTTCACATCACGACCTTGGCGACGGGAGGCACCGGGCCTGGTGAGTATTTGGATGTGGTGGTGAATTTCGGGCCTTTCCCCGGGAACGTGGCTCCGGCGGGATCGGTGGTGGGGGATTCGGTGGTGGACGCCCGGCAACTCGTGCTTTTCAACGCGGAAGCAACGGACGCCAACGGCGATCCGCTGGCCTATGCCTGGGACATGGGGGACGGGGAGTTGAAATCAAACGCTGCCTCGGTGGCTCACCAATGGATTCAGGGAGGCACCTACGACGTGGGCATCAACGAGGACGATGGGGAAGCAGCGATCGATCTGGTGTCCAGCGATGGGAAGAACTGGACCGTCGTGGATCCGGGCGCGGTCAGTGAGCGGAAAGCCATCACCTCATTCGCAGGGTCGTTCATTTCGGTGGGCGTGGGCGGGTCGATCCGGCAAAGCGGGGTCGTGCAGCTTTCGGACTCGTTCGAGACCTTCGTGGACACGCATTTCCCGGGTGGAGGGCCGGACGCGGCGATCGATGCCAACATCGACGGCGATTGGGCGCGGAATCTCGAGGAGTATGGCTTGGGCGGGATTCCGACCTTGGGCGGGGACTCTCCCGTCCGTCCAGTGGTGTATCTGAACGGCTCGGGCGAACCGGTGTTCCGAGTTCTTCGTGACGCGAAGCGAAGCGATTTGGCCTATTCGGTTTGGTGGTCGACGGATCTGGCGAGTTGGACCAGGCTGGGGCTGACGACGCTGACCGACAGCGAAACGATGCTGGAAGTGGTGGCAGACGGCCAGGACTTGTCAGGCGGTGCCGGCTTTTTCCAGCTGGAGCTAACGCGGTAGGGAAATGCGGGGGATCGAAACGGCAGTGCGCAGGATCCCAGAAATCTGCTAGAGCTGATCCGGGTCGATGATCTCGACTGCGGGGAGCTGTTGGTAGCCGTCGGACCAGGTGTCGAGGAGCTGGCGGAGGACTTGATCGTCGTGACGTTCCCAGCCGTAAGAACTCCAATCGAGCTTCGCCTGCTTCATGCGCTCGAGATTTTCCCAGACCTCCTTCCATCGTCCCTCGGCATTTGGGGGGCCGAAATCTTCGACAAGGCCGGTCGTGCTACCTTGGTCGAGGCGACTGAGGACGCGAAAGAGGACGTGGCGGACCCACTGGATTTTGTGGCGAGAGTCGGCGCTGGCGGTCGGGAGATAGTCCTTGTGAGTGACGAGACAAGCCGTCACGCCGCGCGTTGGGATTTCGGTGCCGTCTCCGGTGAGAAACTCGTAGTCGCCACCTTTGAACGAAGTCTCGACATACTCGAACTCGGGATGGCGGTCGAGCATCTCATCGACCTCGTCGCCGATGGGGAGCAGGGCGAGTTCAACGACCTGATTGGTTCGCTGGCGGAAAAGGCCTTTCTCCTTCGCCTGGCGCAGGCCGAACTTTTCAAGGGCCGGGTAAGGGACGCCCCCGACGAGGATGACGGCATCGATCCGGTCGTCGGGCGGGACGTCCTTCGCGACGAGACGATCGAGGGCGACGCTGGCGGGGAGGTAACGCTTGATCCAGCGCGGCGATTCGCGGTCGGTTCGCTGGAGTTCGGAGGTGATGATCTGCTCGAGCAGGGTGCAGGTGATCATGCTGCCGGAGCCTTGGGTGCCGACGCTGACACGGGCCTGTTTTTCGAAGAGATCCATGAGGTCGGCGTATTGATTGCCCGACGTTCCCTTGCGTGAGGGCGCCACGACAATGTGGATCTTCTCGGTGTAGAGCGGGAGGACGAGGCGGATGGATTCGGCCATGCTGGCCCAGGAAGCACGTTTGCCGGCGGAGAGTTGGGCTCCGAAAGGATCGTCCGGGTTACTGAGTTTTTTGGCGAAGAACCAGAGGTCGGACTGCACGATGGCGAGCTGGACCTCGCTCTCACTGCGCAGGCGTTTCACGCTATCGAATCCCCCCTGGGTGGCGACGACATTCAGCCTGAAACGCGGATTCTTCGGGTCATCGACGCGACCGTAGGCAGAGCAGAGGTTGGCGATGTCCTCGGCCATGCGGATGTAGAAGCCGGACGACGAACCGCCAGCGATGCCGGGGTTCACGCTCTTGCTGGGGCGGCTGCCGGGATAACTATAGATCTCGATGTCGTAGATCGATCGAGGCTTGTCCTGGCCCTGGGCCGGGAGCGAGAAGGCGGCGGCGACTGCGAGACAGGAGACGAGGAGACGCTTCATGGGAACGGGGGAGAGCATTTCGGCGAAGATCAGAAAGGGCTATCGGGATCGATGTAGGTGGCGGCCGGGCCGGGGGCCGCACCGCCCCACTTCGAGAGCATCTCGCGAAGTTTGGCGTCGGTGTGAAGGCTCCAACCGAAATTCGACCAGCGAAGGTCGCCCGAATTGATTTGTCTGAGGTTGGCCGAAACCTCCTTCCACCTGGCGCCTGCCAGAGGCGTGCCGTAGCTGGGATCCAGACCCGTGGTGGAGGTCTCGTCGAGTTTGGATAGGATGCGATACAGGATGTGGCGCACCCAGCGGATTTTATGGGCTTCGGCGCCGGCTTGTTCGTTGTATTTTGCGTGGGTGACAAGGCAGGCGGTCACACCCCGGGTTGCGATGGGTTCCGACTCCGTCTGGAGAAAGGGGTAGTCGGCCGGCTGAATCTTGACCGGCAGATAGCCTTTAAAATCGTTGTTCCGGCTGTCGAGAAGCTCATCCACGCGCTCGCCGAACGGGAGCAGCGCCATATCGGCCACGACCTTGTCATCGGGACCGATCAGTTGTTTGAAGAGGTTTTTCGACATCTTTTCGGTGATGCGGTTCACCCCGAATTTTTCGAGGGCGGGATAGGGAACGGCACCGACGAAGATGACCGCATCGAGCTTTTGGCTGGGGTCATTGGTGCCGTTGACGAGGACGTCGAGCGCCACGTCATCCGGCATGTAGCGAGGCGTCCATTTGGAGACGCGAGCACCGGAAGCGGCCAGGCCTTCGGCGATGAGCTGCTCGAGCAGCGTGCAGGTGACCATCGTCCCGGAGCCCTTTGAACCGATGTTCACGCGAGCGCGCTTTTCGAACAGATCGATGAGGTTCGTGTATTTGCCGGAGGTCTTGTCATCCGGTCGAACGAGGATGTGAATCTTCTCAGTGAAGAGGGGGAGAATGAGAGCGATGTTCTCCTCGATCTCGCCCCAGGACTGAGTGATGGAGCTGTCGACGAGGGACGGATGGTATTGCTGCAGGTATTCGGGATCGCTATGCCGTTTGGCGTAATAGTAGAGGTCCGATTGGACGACCGCGAGTTGGACCTCGTCTTCCTTGCGCAAGCGCTTCAAACTCTCGAGGGAACCCTGGGTGGCGAAGACGTTGAGCCGGAACCGGGGCTGCTGTGTCGAAGTGTAGTATTTCGCGCAGAGATTGGCGATGTCTTCCCCGAATCGAATGTAATAGCCGGCGTGCGAGCCGCTAGCGATTCCCGGATTCACACCTCGCTCGAGTTTCACGATGCCGGGGTAGGACCCGAGATTGATGTCATAGAAGGACCCGGACGAACTCTGAGCGTGTCCGGAGCTGGTGAAGCACAAAGCCAAGCCGACGGCGGCGAGGTGAAGGCGGGTAAATGGGTTCATGAAGCCTTGGGATGCTGCGCCGGAAGGAGCCCACTCTGCGCCGGCCTGCGCTGCTCGGCCATGGCACCTGAAAAGGTTGGGCCATCTGGCGTTTGGCTCACCTTCGGGGAGACCACCGCTGGCGTCAATGCGAAGGTTTGACACAGCTGGGCCCGGCTGTGCTGGCGGGTTTTCTTGGCCTGGCCGCGGGCAAACCCTGTCAATCGAAGGGCGGGACAAGGTCTTCCGGCACCTGATACTGCTGGCGAAGTGCAAGGAGGTCCTGTTTCATCCGCCGGACGAGCGCGGCGTGCTCGGGATGATCGTAGCGGTTCTCCAACTCAGCGGGGTCCTTTTCCAGATCGAAAAGCTCCCATTCTTCGCCGCCGGGCACGCCGTGGCCGTAGAAGCGGATCAATTTATAGCGCGGACCGGCAATGCCTTCGTGACGGCGGACGGAATGACCGCCGGGATACTCGTGGTAGTTGTAGTACAAGGCCTGACGCCATTCCTTGGGTGATTCGTTGCGGAAGAGCGGGGCGAGGGATCGGCCTTGCAAGTCATCCGGGATGGGCGCTCCGGCGAGGTCGAGGAAGGTGGGGGCCAAGTCGATGTTCTGCGTCAGGTCTTCGTTCGAGGTGCCGGGCGGCGTTTGGCCGGGCCAGCGAACGATGAGTGGGGCACGGAAGGATTCTTCATACATGAATCGCTTATCGAACCAGCCGTGTTCACCCAGGAAGAAGCCTTGGTCGGATGAATAGATGACGACCGTGTCGTTGCTCAGGCCATGCGTGTCCAAGGCGTCCAGAATGCGGCCGACACTGTCGTCGACGCCGCGAGCGCAGCGGAGGTAGTCCTTCAGGTAGCGCTGGTACTTCCATCGAATCAGATCCTTCCCCTTCAAATCCGCGGCGAGGAAGGCGTCGTTGATGGGATCGTAGAACGCATCCCAGACCTTCCGCTGTTCGGCCGTCATGCGATAGTATCCCCAGTGATTCCAGTTCAAACCAGCGAGGGCCGGGACTTCGTTGCGCAGTTTGAATAAAGCGTGCATCTGACCGCCGCCGACGGTGTCGAACCGGGAGAAAACCGCCTCGCGCTGAGCGCGCGGGATGACTTTTAGGTCGAGGTCGAAATTCATGGATTGGTCGATCGACAGGTCCTGCTCTCGGGCGGCGGTGCCGCGGGTGGCGTAGTCGTCGAAAAGGGTGCCGGGTTCGGGAATCTCCACGTCTTTCCAAAGGGGGAGGTGGCGAAGGGCAGGACGCCACTTCCGATGGGGCGCCTTGTGGTGAACCATCAGTAGGAAGGGACGACCGGGGTCGCGCTGTTCATCAAGCCAATCGAGGGCGAGATCGGTGGTGATGTCGCTGACGTGCCCACGGTGGATTTCGCGTCCATCGGGCCCGTCGAATTCGGGCTGGAAGTATCTGCCCTGACCTGGGAGCACGCGCCACCAGTCGAAGCCCTGGATTTGGCCGTTCAGGTGGACCTTACCGGCGATGGCGGTTTGATAGCCGTGCTGCTGGAGGAGTTTGGGGAAGGTTTGCTGATCGTGATCGAAACCTTTGCCGTTGCCGAGCTGGCCGTTGAGGTGGCTGTGTTTGCCGGTTAGGAGGGTGGCGCGGCTGGGGGCGCAGATGCTGTTGGCGACGTAAAAGCGGTCGAAGCGCATGCCCTCGCGCGCCAGGCGATCGAGCTGGGGGGTGGGATCGAGGGATTGAAGGCGGCTGCCGTAGGCGCCGATCGCCTGGGTGGCGTGGTCGTCGGAGAAGATGAAGATGATGTTTGGCCGGGGGCCGGGTTCGGCGTGGAGCCCGGAGATGAGCGCGGTGAACAGGAGAAGGGTGATCGTGAGCTGGCGGAGAAGCATGATGAAGGGAACACGTGTGCGGTGGGGGCCATCGTTCGGTTCATTGAACGCGCTGCGTTGGAGGGGAGGAGGAATGAGAGGGTTGGATTCCGGGTTGTCGGGTGAGGGTTGTTCGAGTTGGGTGAGGAAGACCTCAGAAACCTAAAACTCCATGCAACTACACGGACAGCAGATCATCGGCGGCGAACTTTCAGGCCTGGGGCCCACTCGCTTTCAGGCACGGAATCCGGCAACCGGCGAGGATTTGCCGGAGGGATTCTGCGAGGCGTCCCCGGAGGAAGTGGATCGCGTCGTGGCGCTGGCGGCGGAGGCTTTTCCGGTTCTGCGCGGCGCACCGGTCGAGACGCGGGCCGCCTTTTTGGAAAGGATCGCGGAGGAGATCGAGAAGCTGGGCGATGTGCTTTTGGAGCGGGCGAACGCGGAGACGGCACTGGGGTTGCCCCGGCTGACGGCCGAGCGTGGGAGGGCGTGCGCCGGAGCGCGGATGTTCGCGGCGCTGCTGCGCGAAGGTTCGTGGGTGGACGCGCGGATCGACACGGCCGATCCGGGCCGGCAACCGCTGCCGAAGCCGGACCTTCGGCTGATGCACCGTCCGATCGGGCCAGTGGCAGTCTTCGGAGCGAGCAATTTTCCCTTCGCCATTTCGGTGGCAGGGACGGACACGGTGGCGGCGCTCGGCGCGGGCTGTCCGGTGGTGGTGAAAGCGCATCCGGCGCACCCCGGAACGTGCGAGCTGCTGGGGGCGGCGATCGCGCGGGCGGCCGAGGCCTGTGAGCTCCCGCCGGGCGTGTTCAGTTTGCTTCAAGGTCCGAGCGAAGCGGTTGGGCAACGACTGGTCGAACATCCTCAATTGGAAGCCGTGGCGTTCACGGGATCGCTGCGGGGCGGGCGGGCGTTGTTCGACGCGGCGGCGCGGCGGGCGCGGCCGATTCCGGTTTACGCGGAGATGGGCAGCCTGAACCCGGTGTTTCTTCTGCCTGGCGCGTTGGAGGAGCGAGCGGAATCGATTTCGGAAGGGTTTCTTGCGTCGCTGACGCTGGGCACGGGTCAGTTCTGCACCAACCCGGGCCTGGTGGTCGGGACGGCGGGCGAGTCCTGGCAGCGCTTCCGCGAGACGGCGGTGCGGCGGGTGGCCGACCAATCGCCGTCGACGATGCTCCATGCTGGGATTTGGAACGCCTACCAGGAGGGGACACGGCGTCTGGGCGAGCTGAGCGGCGTGGAGGTCCTGGGCCGCGCGGCCGAGGGTCAGGCGGAGAACGCGGAAGCCAGCGCGATGGTGTTTGGAACCTCGTGGGAGAACTTTCTTCAGCACGAGCAGGCGCTGAGCGAGGAAGTGTTTGGGCCGGCTTCGGTGCTGGTCGAATGCGCCGAGCCGGAGGCGATGCGGCGGTTTGCCGAGCGGATGGACGCGAGCCTGAGCGCGACGATTCACGGGACGGAAGCGGATTTGGAAGCGAACCAGGACCTGGTGGCGCTGGTGGAATCGAAGGTCGGGCGGTTGGTCTTCAACGGTTACCCGACGGGACTCGAAGTGTGCCCGTCGATGCATCACGGGGGGGCTTACCCGGCGGCGACGCACTCGTTTTTCACCTCGGTCGGGACGAACGCGATCCTGCGCTTCGTGCGGCCGGTGTGTTACCAGGGGTTTCCGTCGCATCTGCTGCCGGAAGAGCTTCGTGACGAGAACCCTCGTGGTCTTATGCGGATGGTGAACGGCGAGCGGACGCGAGATGGAATGTGAGCGCGGGGTGGGCTGGCGATCGGGTTCGTTCTCCACTGGCCAAGCGAAGCGACCCGTTGCAGTTTCACACGCATGTCCCTACGCATTCCGGAGCGCGTTTTCATCAGTTACAGCCGCAGGGATGCGGAGTGGTTGGCGAGGGTGGAGGCGCAGTTGAGGCCGTTGATCCAGAGCGGGAAAATCGTGCCTTGGATTGACCGCGGGAAGATTGAATTTGGCGACCGGTTCACGGATGAGATCATGGGCGCGATCGATTCCTGCAGCGCCGCCATTCTGCTGGTGAGTCCACATTTTCAGGACTCTGACTTCATTCAAACAAACGAATTACCCCGGATTTTGAGGCACGCCGATCAGGGGGAGATTCGGCTCTACTGGATGCTGATTGGGGACTGTCTGCTGGCGGATGAGTTGAGTACGTATCACGCGGTGAACGATCCAAAGGCGCCGCTGGAGTCGCTGTCTCCGGGCGAGGTGAACCGGATTTTGGCCCGGTTTGCGAGGGATCTCCGGGATTACACCACGGCTTGCCGCGCCCGCCATGGGGATGACGATCCGGTGGACAAGCCCGTAGCACCGAAGGCGGCGCCCCCTGCGCCCCCAGCCTCGTCGCCACCTTCGCCGCCACCCGCTGAGGCCC
>CAZCRA010000118.1:0-11670 GCA_964500945.1 uncultured Verrucomicrobiales bacterium
GCGGTCATGGTCATGCTGGCGGCGGTCGACCGGTTTTCCGCGGCTGCCATCGTGGATGGCCCGGTGCTGAGCGGGACCTTTTTCGCGATCGGTTTTGCCTACCTCGTGCGTTTTTTCGCCGTCCCCAGCCAGCCGATTCAGGCGGGATTGATGCGGGTCTGCAGCAGCCTTGACGAAGCCTCGTGCGTGCTGGGCCGCCGTCCGATGGCCGGGCTTTTGCGAATCAACGTCCCGATCATGCAGGGGACCCTCTTCGCGGCTGCCATGCTGGTGTTCGTCGACGTGCTGAAAGAGTTGCCACTGACCATGATCCTTCGCCCGGCGAATTTCGATACGCTGGCCACCACCGCCTTCAGTCTGGCCAAAGAGGGGCGTATCGAGGAATGTTCCGTGCCCTCCCTCATCATCGTGATGGCGGGAACAGCGGGTTTGATGGTGTTGAATCGATTCATGCGTCCGGTCGCCTCGTGAGTGCCTCCCTGGAATTTCGCGCTGTGTCCAAGTCGTATCCGAATTCGGACCAGCCCGCGGTTTGCGAGGTGAATCTCGAGGTTTGCGCCGGGGAAATTCTGGCGTTGGTAGGCGAAAGCGGCAGCGGAAAGACCACGCTTCTGCGGTTGGCGGCGGGATTGGAGAGACCCGACGAAGGTGAAATCCGGGTGGGAGACGATCTCGTCGCAGGATCCGGAACTTGGTGGCCGCCGGAGAAGCGTCCAGTGGGCCTGGTCTTTCAGGATGGCGCGCTGTTTCCGCATCTGACGGCCGCGGCGAACATTCGCTACGGATTGAAGGGGCTGGCTCGGGACCGCCAGGATGCCGTGATCGACTACTTGATGGCGATGGCGGGCCTGAGCGGGTATCAGGACCGGTTCCCGCATGAGCTGTCGGGCGGTGAACGGCAGCGCTTGGCCGTGGTTCGTGCTTTGGCGCCGAGGCCGAAGGTGATCCTTCTGGACGAACCTTTCAGCAACTTGGATCCGGCTCTCAGGCGGGGGTTGCGCGACGAACTCCGCAGAATGCTTCAGAAGCTGAAAGCCACGGCGATCCTCGTGACTCACGACACCGACGACGCGTTGATCGTGGGCGACCGGATTGTCGTTTTCCACGATGGACGCATCGAGCAGGAAGGCCGGCCGAACGAGATTTACCATTGGCCGAAGAGCGGCTACTGCGCGCGACTTTTCGGGCCGGCGAACGAAATCGCCGAGTGGGAATCGACGGAGAAGCCACGCTGGGTTCGTCCCGAGAACCTGGAGTTGTGCCACGCCGAAACGGAGGGAGCGATTCGGGTCCGGATCGAGCAGATTCGCGATGCGGGCCGCCGCGTCGAAGTGTTTGTTCAGCGTGAGGGAAGTCAGGAAGCGCGAGACCGATGGCTCGTGGCTCGCGCCAGCGCGCAAGGGCTCGAAATTGGTGAGGTTCGCGGCGTGAGATGGAGTTCCGCGCCCGCGGACGTTCCAGCGGCGTAGAGTCGGAGGTTGCGGGCGGCCCGGTTACGGGGCTTAATGCGCGGCGAGCGAGAAGAACCTCTGAGAATGAAAATGAACTGGTGGCTAGCCTTTGCCCTGATGACGGTCCTCTGCTGGGGAAACTATGGAATCGCCCTTCACGCCGGATCGGTGGGCATGAAAGATCCCGTCGATGGGCGTTACAAAGCGTTCCTGCTGGTTGGCCTCATGTATTTTGTCTTTGCCGTCCTCGCGCCTCTCGTGCTTCTGGCGGTAAAGGGAGGGAACCTCAATTTCTTTTCCTACCCTCAGAAGGGTATCTGGTGGAGCTGCGCGGCCGGGATCTTGGGGGCCGCCGGGGCCTTCTTCGTCATTATGGCGTTTGGGGCCAAAGGCCATCCGGCCGTCGTGATGTCCATCGTTTTCGCCGGGGCACCCGTCGTGAACGCGATTGTGGCGCTCTCGATGCATCCGCCTAAAGCCGGGCCCGGGAGCATTTCACCGGTCTTCTATTTCGGAATTCTTCTCGCGGCAGTGGGTGGATTTCTGGTGACCATGTTCAAGCCCGGGCCACCTCCGAAAGGCGCGGCGACGCCACCCGCCGAAGTCCAGCCCTCCGCACGGTCTTAGCTTAGTCTTGGCACTGAGCCGGTCTTCCTCCCCGTTCCCAGCTCCGTTGATAAATCGTAAGCCGATGAGGAGTGTTCAAAGGGTCTGCATGGGGTTTTCGTCGACTTATCCATTCATCATGTCATCCAAGCCTATCAATTCAGGAATTTCTGCGCTTCTGACGCTTTGGGCTTTAACGGCGTTTCCGGCTGCGTGGGCCGCCGATTTCGATCGGGAGGCCAAGTTGCGGATCGCCAACTTCGAGTTCGAACCGGACTTCGAGATCTCCCTGTTTGCAGATGAATCGCAGCTGAAGAATCCGACCGCGATTTGTTTCGACGACCAGGGCAGGATGTATGCCGCGGAGATCGATCGTTGGCGGGCGGGAGTCGAAGACATCCGCCACCACACGAACATGCTCGTCGATGACCTCTCGATCGTTTCCTCGGTCGACCGCATTGCGATGTATGAGAAATTCGCCGAGGCAGGCTACATTCCGATGAGCTACTGGACCGAGGAGGCGGACCGGATTCGATTGGTCGAGGACCGGGACGGCGACGGGCGAGCCGATCATTCGAGCGTCTTCGCGGATGGCTTTGATGATGCGCTCGATGGGCCTGGGATTGGTTTGGTCTACGGGGAGGGTGCGCTTTATTACACCAACATTCCTCATCTCTGGATGCTACGGGACGAAGACGGAGATGGTCAGGCGGAGGTCAGAGAGTCGCTCCAGGAAGGTTTTGGACCCCGGATGAGCATTAGCGGCCATGACCTGCACGGATTGATTTGGGGGCCGGACGGACGGCTTTATTGGTCGGTCGGCGACCGTGGCTACACGTTGCAAACTTCGGACGGCCGCCTCTTGAGTGAAGCGACGGAGGGTGCGGTCTTTCGGTGCGAACCCGACGGTAGCGAGTTGGAAGTGGTCTACTATGGATTGCGCAACCCGCAGGAGCTCGCGTTTGACCAATATGGGAACCTGTTCACCTGCGATAACGATGCCGACGCATGGGACACCGGGCGTTTGGTTTACATCATCGATGGCGGGGAAGCCGGCTGGGATGCTGGCCACCAGACGCTTTTGAATTTCCGGGATACCTTGGGACTGCGGACGCCGAAGTATAAGGACCCGAAAGATGGCAAGGTGCGCGCCATCAACCCGTGGCTCGTCGAGGGCTTGTGTGAAACCCGGCACGAAGGCCAGCCGGCGTGGATCCTGCCGCCGATCGAAGCCGTCAGTTGGGGGCCGAGCGGCCTCGTTTACAACTACGGTGCCACGGCATTTCCTGACCGCTATGCGGAGTATTTCTTCGTCTGCAATTTTGGTGGAGCGCGCGGTGACTTGGAGGCTTTCACGGTCTCTTCCAGCGGGGCTGGATTTGAGATCGGCGAGTGGACGAAAGCCTGGATGGTCGGGCTCGGAAACACCGATGCGGAATTCGGACCGGATGGGCGGCTCTACATCAGTTGCTTCAACAATAACGGCTGGGTAAAGCAGGACATCGGGAACGTCTACACGATGTATTCCCCCGAGAAGCTGAACTCGCCGTTGGTGCGCGACACCAAGACCCTGCTCACCACCTCTTTTGATGATGAATCTCACGCGGACCTCGCAAAGCTGCTCGGTCACCCGGACATGCGAGTTCGGTTGAAAGCGCAGTTTGCTCTGGCAAAGCGGGGTGCTGGCGCCCTCGATGTTTTCCAAAACGCCGTGGCGAGTCAGGATAACCTATTGAGTCGTCTCCACGGAATCTGGGGACTGGGTCAGCTCCTGCGCCAGCATGGGGTTGCGGCCGCGGAAGGGCGGCTGATCGCGCTGATTGGTGATCCTGACGCCGAAGTCCGCGCGCAAGCGATCAAGACGCTCGGCGAATCCGGTGCGCGAGGTGCGGGCGAGGCGGCACTGGCCCTGATTCAGGACCCTGCGGACCGCGTGAAAGCCTTTGCCGCCATCGCAGCGGGTCGACTCGGCGTGACCGACGCCGTCGAGCCCCTGGTCGATCTGGCTGAGAAAAATGCCGATCGCGATGCGTTCTTACGGCATTCGGCCGTGATTTCGCTGCATCGATTGGAGGCCCACGAAGCCATGGCTGCTCTGAACGAACACGAGAATCCTGCCGTGCGCCGGGTCGCCCTGCTCACCCTTCGCCGTGCGAAAGATCCTCGACTCGCGAGCTTTGTCGACGATCGAGACCCATTGGTTCGGTGGGAGGCGGTTCGCGCGATTCACGATTTGGACATCACCGAGGCGCTGGAGGTCGTCGCCGTCGAGTTGGAAAAGGTGACGGAATGGCCCCAGGCCAGCGATCACAGGGGCGTGTTGAACGGGCTTCGTTTGATCAATGCGAACTTCCGCCTGGGAACATCCGAGGCGGCCGAGCGCTTGATTCGATTCGCGGGCGGCACGAGCGCTCCGGCGATTCTTCGTGCCGATGCGCTACACGCGCTCGAAGAGTGGGCGGAGCCGAATCCGATTGACGCGGTCGTGGGGAAGGCCCGGCCACTCGAGGCGGAGGGGCGCGCCAGCCTGAAACCCATCGTTGAGGCCCACATCGGCTCCGTTTTGGCTTCGGCGGGAAGCGAAAGCTCCGTTCTCGTGGCTGCGATGCGTCTGGCAGCGAAACACGGAGTGGAAGTGGCGCCGGAGCAGTTGATCGCTTGGCTGCGCGACCCTGCAATGGCCCTCGAAGTCCGGCTCGAAGCGATGACCGAGCTGCGCGACCGCGCAATTCCGTCCCTGGCGCAGGAACTTGCCGGCTTGGTGACGGATCCCGCCAGCGGCGTCCGCTCGGCTTCGATTCGGACCCTGATGGAGCTGGATCGCGAGCGGGGGATCCCAGCGCTCCTGAAGCTCTTCGCGAATGACGATCTGGTCGACAAGCAAAATGCTCTCGAGTTGATGAAGGGGCTCGACGATCCGCGGGTCGCGCAGACCCTCTCGGCTTCATTGGATCGTGCTAAGGCGGGCTCGTTCCCCAAGGGGGCGCTCCTGGAACTCTTCGAAGCACTCCAAGGCGAGGCCAGCACGGAGAGCTCGATCACTGCCTTCCGTGCGAGCTCGGACGTCCCGGAAACGGTTCGCGAATTCATCGAGTGCCTTGAAGGTGGCGACGTCGCCCGGGGGGAGGAACTCTTTGCCAATCATCCCGCCGGCCAGTGCAACAAATGCCACATGGTCGGGTCATCGGGTGGCATTGCCGGTCCGGATCTCTCGGAGGTGGGCGCTCGGTTGAAGTCTGTGGGCCTGCTGGAATCGCTGGTGGCTCCATCGGCGAAGGTGGTGCCGGGTTATGGGCTAACCATGCTCACCAAGAAGGACGGGAGCAGCCTGGGAGGGAATCTGCTCGAGGAAAACGAAGATAGCGTCGTGCTTCGGGCTGGTCCGGATGCCGATCCGGTCACGATCCCGCGAGCGGAAATCGCCAACATGAACCCGCCCCTGTCTGCGATGCCCCCGATGGGGATGCTGATGAAGAAGCGCGGGCTTCGCGATTTGGTGGCCTATCTGGCAGCGCAAAAGACGAAGAGCGGGGGGCACTGAACCAGGGCCGACAGTCAAGGGTTTCCCCAGGGAACCGCCGCTCCGGGGCTGCGGGCCTTCATGCGGCTCGGACCAAAACGGGGCCAGCAATGGTGTGAGCTACAATACGGCAATCATTTTGTGCTTGTGTTAGCATTTGACATCGCTTAACGAATCCAGCATGGAAACAACCCTTGCTTCAATTACGCCGACAAGCATTCTTGTCTCAATCGTAATCGGTCTCGTGGCTGGCGGATTGGCCCGCCTCATTCTTCCCGGAAAGCAATCGATGAACCTCTTGTTCACGATGCTGCTGGGGATCGCTGGTTCCTTCATCGGAAGCTACATCGCTGGTGCCCTCAAGCTCGGCGGTGATCCACCGACCCTCCTTTGGCAGATCCTTTTCGCGACGGGAGGTGCTCTCATTCTGCTGGTGATCTTTGAGATGCTTGGTGTCTTCAAGAAAAAGAGGTGACGCGGGCGAGCGGGCGAATCCAGCCCGACGGCTTTGCTGAGAGGACGCTCGGATGATCCGGGCGTCCTTTTTTCTTGTGGAGCGTCGCGTGGTGGAGTCGGCGGCGGGGAAGATCGGCGCTTGACGCTGCAAGCGGGTGGCTTTGTATAGTCCGCGGAACACCGTCCTATGGAGATCCTTTTTTACTCGGGTGCCGTCCTGCTAGCGATCGGCTTTTTGATCTTTCTCGTTTTCTCGATCCTGCTGATCGTGAGAGCCTTCCAAACCTCGGTAGGGTGGGGGCTCGCCTACCTCTTCCTCGTTGGGATAGGCGGCCTCGCCTTCGTCGTGACGCATTGGTCCCGGGCTGGAGGACCGTTTTTGAAGAGCTTGAGTGGCGCCGTCATCGCGGGAGTCGGCATGGCATTCATCAGCATGGGGGCACCTGGAACGGAGATCTATCCCGAACCGGTCGAAGCCGAGGAGGTGGGGAAGCCTGCTGCTGAAGTTGAAGCCGCACCCACGCCGGGTCAGACGCAGGGGGAGTCTTCAGAGAATCCATCGTCCAGCGACGGGCCGGTCATCGACGAGCCCTGAACACAGTGCACGGCGCGAGTGGAAGGCGGTTGAGCGACTCCCCCGGGGCCGCCCACAGAGAAAAAAAACCGACAGGCCACAACTTGTGACCTGCCGGCTTGGAGAAACTCAAAACAGATTGCCGTTCAGGCGGAGAGACGCTGCCCACGGGCGCTTTGTGCCGGAAGAAGGTATTCCAAGCACTCCTCCAGCTGCCGTTCGAAGTCCCGCCGCCAGCGCTTCATGGTAGGCACGGCTTCAACGGGCAGCTCATCTTCGGAGAGGATCATGGCATCGACCGTGGTCAACTCGAGCGACTCGATGAGTTCCTGCATGGCATCCGTCAGGCGCGGAACCTCAATGACTTCGGCGCCGAGATAGTCCATGACCTGGCAGGCTTCGCTGTCTTCCCAAGCTTGCAGGCTGCTCCTGAATTCATCGATCGGAATTCTCGGCACGATGTAATAGACGTGATCGGAGAAGTGTTCGGCAATGTCCGCGATCTCCTGGTGGCAATCCTCTTCCTCGACATCCGGCGTGATGACCGTCACTTCGGTATCGATGTCGCCGAGGTCGAGAAAGATGTCAGACGATTCGAAGAGGTCGAACAAGCCTCCAGAGTTGCCGCTCTGGACGTCGCAAACCAGGACGTCGAACCGCTCTGACCAGTCGAAGAGGTGCTGGCTGTCGTTCTGCTCGACGACGTCCCAGACCCCGTCGTAGTATCCATTGAGGGATTCACTGGAGGAATCCTCACCCACAATGGCCAGATAGCCGCATTGATGTCCCTGATCGCGCAGGAAGGTGGTCAGAGCGGCGCTGAAAGTGGTTTTGCCCACCTCCGCATAGTCGTTGATGACGAATAGAATCTTTTTCATACCAATCTCCCGGTTTGGTTAACTCGAAATTACAGAAACATGAAATAAACACAAGCAGTTAATTGTGGAAATTATTTTGGCTCTATTTGTTCGCTGCATTTCAGCTTCTCAATCCGGCTTGTGAGCGCTTCCTCAGAACCGGTTCAATCGGTCCGGATCGACCTCTGGCTTTGGGCCGTTCGGATTTTCAAAACGCGTTCCCAAGCGGCACAGGCTTGCCGAAAGGGACAGGTCACCGTCGATGGGCGGGATGTGAAACCCGCCCGCCTCGTTCGATCCGGCGACGAGATCCATGTGAAGCGCCACCTGCTAACAGCGCATTACCGGGTCCTCGGCACCCTGGAAAGGCGCGTTGGGGCGGAGGCCGCCAAGGAGTTCTGCCGGGACCTCACACCGCCGGAAGTCATTGAACAAGCGCGGGAGATTGCCCGGCAGAATCGCGGAGGACCGAAACGGGCGTCTGGGAAAGGCCGCCCGACCAAGCGCGAGCGACGGGAGTTGGATGCGCTGACCGACGAGGAACAGCGGGGTGAGCTGTTTGAGCGGCTCGTTGATCGGCTGGAACGCGAGAAATGAGTGACTGGGATGGCGAGCCGGTGGGAGGGATTCGGCGTTCAGCTCGGTGGCCGCGTAGGATCACGGCTTCCGGGTTCGGGTCCGGCTCCGAGTCGTGACAGTGACGGCCGCGAGGAGGACGACCCCAGCGAAGTCATGTGAGGTCAGCAACCAACTCGACGGGAAGAGGACGGCCTGCCCAGGGTAGAGCATCAGGGCTGCGGCGAGAAAGAGAAGGCCGCGGGGGAGCGGCTTCAGCCGGTTGAGCAGATAGCCGGACAGACCGGAAGCAAATGCGGTGATGCCTAGAGCTGCAATCGTCGTCGCGTAGAGCACCGCGGACAGGGATAGCGACTCACCTTCGGGAGCCAGGAGCAATAGCTCCGGACGGAACACAAACATGTAAGGCAGGGTGAAGCCGACGAGGGCCACGCGAAAAGCGGCCATGCTCGTCGGGATGATTTTCGAACCGGCGACCGAGCTAGCGGCGTAAGCGGCAAGCGCCACCGGTGGGGTAACCATGCTCATCATGCCGAAATAGAAGATGAAGAAATGGGCAGCCAGCGGCACGACGCCGAGCTTTCCGAGCACGGGACCGACGAGCGTGGCCATCAGCAGGTAGCAAACGACCGAAGGCAAACCCATTCCCAGGATCAGGGAGCCGAGCATGATGAGGAAGAGAGCTCCGAGAAGATTGTTTTCCGCCATCGGCAGAATCATTGCGGGAAACCTCGTGCCCACGCCGGTCAGGGTCACCACTCCGATGATCAGGCCCACGCAGGCTGCGGCACAAATCAGGGGAACCGCATCCCGCCCAGCGCTCCGCACCGTTTCGATCAGCTTGACCCGGGTCAAGCGAGTTTCCGGGTTGAAAAAGCTGATCGCGATCAGGACGATCAATGCCAGGGTCACCGCTCGGAACGGAGTGAAGCCGAGAAGAAGGAACCCGATCAGACTGGCAAGGGAAGCGGCGAAGAGCAGTCCCTTGAAGGGTTCCAGCGGTTTGCTCGGCTCGTCAGCCACCGCTTCGCTCCCTTCAATGGATGGCGCATCAGGGTCGGTGGAGCTCTCACCCGTCGTCGCGGCGATCCGCAGAGAGTGGAAGTGCACGAACAGAAAGATCGAGAGATAGTAGAGAATGGCCGGGATCAGGGCGGATTGGATGATCTGGAGATAGGTCACCGGCGGTTGCACGATCTCCAGCATGAGGTAAGCCGCGGCCCCCATCACCGGAGGCACGAGAGCGCCGCCTGAACTCGAAGCCGCTTCAATTCCCCCCGCAATCTCGCGCTTGAAGCGTGCCGCACGCATCATCGGAATCGTGAAGGTGCCGGTGGTGACGACGTTGGCTACCGCGCTCCCGGAGAGGGAGCCCATCAGGCCACTGCTCACCACGGCGACTTTGGCCGGGGCACCTGCGCTGTTGCGGAAGACCATCCGGGCGAACTCGATGATGAAACCAGTGGCGCCAGTCGCGCCGAGAAACGCCCCAAAAACGACGAAGAGGAAGACATAGCGAAACATGACACCCAGGGCGACGCCGAAGACCCCCTGACCATGCAGGACCGTCTGAGCCACCGTGCGCTCGAGATCGTAGCCGCGGTGCGGGATCAGCCAGCTCGGCAAGTTCGGTCCGGTCAGGGCGTAGAGGAGAAAGAGAATCGCCAGGACCGGCAGAGCCCACCCCATGCAACGCCGCGCCGACTCAAGAACGAGGATGAGGAGGACCGCCGCGATGAAGATGTCGAAACCGGTCTCTTGCCCGGGCCGGTTACCGAGCGGTTGGCCTTTCAGCCAGAGAAATTCGAAGCCGGGCTCCGTCTGCACGATGATGAAGCCGCAACAAATGACCGCCAAGCTCGCCAGCGCGAGATCCAAGGCGCGGGACCAAAGCTTCCCTTCCCACTTTTTGTGCAGCGGAAAATTCAGGAAGCAGAGCAACAGCCCGGCCATGGCAAAGATCGCCAGGCTCGACTGAGGTTGGAGGACCGGATAGTTGACCTCCCAGAGAGTGAAGACGCAGAGAATCCCCGCGATCCACGAATTCGCCGCCTTCATCCTGACCGTTCCTCGATCCCTGCCGCGTTATTCGGACCAGATCCCGATTTCCCGGTAAAACCGGATGGCGCCCGGGTGGAAGTCGGTTCCGACAAACCTCGCCGCATTCTCCGGATTGATGGCCTTTCCGGCAGGGTGTTTGGCCACGACCTCGGCGCGATTTTCGTAGAGGGCCTTGGTCAACTGGTAGACGGTTTCTTCGTCCTGGCTCGCGGAGACGATCAGGTGCATCGAACCCACGTTGAGACAGGGGTAGTCCTCCGTCTGTCCCCGGTAGGTCTCCGCCTTGACCAACGCCGGATGGAAAAACGCGTAGTTCTCGATGAGATTTTGCCGGGCTTCTTCCTCGAAGGGGACGAAGAAAATGTCCCCGGAAGCGCTGGCCTGGGTGATGGAGGCGGTCGGAATAGCTCCCCCAAGGAAGGCTGCTGCGGCAGACCCGTCAGACAACATGTCGACCGCCGCCGGTTGGGTTCCATACAGCGGGCTAAGGTCGTCCAGGGTCAATCCGTGCGCTTCCAGGATGGGTTCAACGAAATGCTCGAAGCCCGCTCCCGGCGGACCGATAACTACCCGTTTTCCCTTCAGACCCGCCATCGTTTTGACACCAGAATTGGCCGGAGTGATGAAGAAAGCGACGTTGGGTGCCAGAGTCATCACGGATTGGATGGGCTGAGGCGTTTCCCAGTCGCGCCCCCCTCGCACCGCGAAGTAGGAGATCGCCGCGTTCGCCATCGCCAGGTCCAATTCGCCTTTTGCCAACCTCCGGATGTTCTCCTGGGTCCCCATCGTCGCCTCGGCGGTCACGATCCAGTTGGCGCCTTCAGCGTGCGCATCCAGCACTTCGGCGATGGCTCCGCCGACGACGAAAAAAGCCCCTCCTGGCGGAGCGGTCCCGACACTGAGGAAGCGGTTTTCCCCGGCACCATCCGAGGACGAGTCCGGCGAACAGCTCGAGAGAAAGGCGGTGGCGAGGGTGAGAAGAGCGAGTTTGTGCCAGAGTCGGAAGGAAATCATGATCAGGGGTATTTGGCGTGAGGTGGAGGGCTGGTGCCTTGTCGCAGAGGAGAGCGCACAGCTGGGAGTGTCTGGATTAGGCTGGTAAGATTGGCTTACGAGGTTTGCATGGACGAAAACGTACGGTCTTTCTCTCCGATTTCGGCGTTGGTCGTCGCCCACAGTGCTCGCACCGCTCGCTTCTCGCGCCTTGAACTCAAAGAGAAATCCTCGTGCATCTGCACACTTCTTTCTGAGACGATGCACCAGTGCAAGGGAGATCGCCTTGCTTCCACCTCGGGACAAGAGAGAGTTTGAACGAACCTGCTCAAATTTCTCCGGGCCAGGGAGTCGGTTTCAAAGACCAAACTTCAAATCCGCGCTGTGCCCGATGTAGTGGCACTCCGGCTGATTCAGGCTTTCGAGGATGTAGGTGTAGAACATCGGAAGAAGGGGAACTCGGGCCTTTTCTGGAGCTGGCCTGCCGAGCCGTAGCTCGGGCGCACCGGCCCGCCTACGTTCGTTCCGAACTTCGGCGCGGCACCAGCCTCCGCTCGGGACCGCTGAAGCTGCCCC
>CAZCRA010000119.1:0-11662 GCA_964500945.1 uncultured Verrucomicrobiales bacterium
CGTCTTCGGACTGAAGGGAAGCGGCGCGTGACGGGCGGGGCTTGGGAAAGGCGGGGCGCTGGAAGCCCGGGCTCTCCGGCGTGCGGGCCGCCCTGATTTCGGGGCACCCGGTCGAGAACAATTGGTGCGCGCAGTTTCGAAAATCCCACACAGCACTCATGGCGCAAATCCGGTATACAGCGGATGGGTTGTGACCGACTCTGGTCCACGACGTCGACTTGCCATGAAGATGATTCGAATCCTGGTCTGGCTCGGTGGGGCCGCGCTGCTCCTGCCGCAGGGAGCTTTCGGCATCAGTGAAGCTGAATTCCGGTCGGCACTCGATCAACGGGTCATGCCCTTCATGCAGGAGTATTGCATCCGGTGTCACGGACCGAAGCGGCAGAAGGCCGATTTCCGAGTGGACACGCTCGGGATTTCTCAATCGCCGGAGGACGCGGAGTATTGGCAGTTGGTGTTGGACAATCTGCACCTGGGGGACATGCCGCCCGAGGACGAGGATCAGCCCACCATCGAGGAGCTGTCGCCGGTGACGGATTGGATCGAAGCGGAGCTGCGACGCGCGCGGCGGGCGTTGGCGGGCCATGGCTCGGAGGTCGTGCTTCGGCGTCTCAACCGGCTGGAGTATGAGAACACGATCGAGGACTTGCTCGGGGTTCGCGGAGAGTATGCGGGAGGGTTTCCCGAGGACGCCAAAGAGGAGGGATTCGACAACATCGGTGCGGCGCTGATGCTCTCGTCCGAGCAGATCAATCAGTATCTGGCCGCGGCGGACTTCGTTTTGGACCGGGCGATCGTGACCCGGGACCGGCCGAAGACGGTGTTGGTCGAGACGTCGCTTCGCGAGATCCAGCGGAAAGAGGATGAGCGACGTGGGCGGAACCGTGGCCGGGGGCCGTATTTTCCGGAGCACGGGGAGGAGGATGCGTTGATCGCGGTTCGATTCACGAAACCGGATACGCGACGGGTATTTCAGGTGCGTTACCCCGGGTTTTACCGTTTCAAGGTCGAGACGTACGCGGTGCGGAACGAGGGAAAGCCGATTCGCCTGCGGGTGACCAGTGGGCGGGGTGGACCGGACGAGGTGCCTGAATTGGTGGATGTGATCCAGGTGGTCGAGCCCGAGCTGAAGTCGAACGAATACCGGGTATACCTGCAGCCGAACGAACGGATTTTTCTGGAGATGCTCGACGGGAAGAATTGGCTTCCGGGACCGGAGATCGAGAAGAGCCCGGACGTAGCGATCGCCATTCGCGGGATCGAAATGGAGGGCCCGCTGATCGACGAATGGCCGCCGCGAGGGCATCGGAACCTCGTTGGAGAGGTGGACGTCGCGCAGCTGTCACACGGCGATATTCCGGAGGTGGTGCGGCATTTTGCGCCGAGACTCTTTCGCCGGCCGGTGGATGGGAGGGTGATCGACGAATTCGTCGATCTGGCGGACACTGTGGGGCGCGGGTTGCGACCGCTCGACGCGCTGAAGCTGACGTTGAAGGCCATGATGGTATCGCCCCACTTCATTTACCACGTGGAAGATGCGCGTTCGATCGACGCTTACGCCTTTGCCTCACGGCTGTCCTATTTCCTGTGGCGTTCGATGCCTGACGACCGGTTGCTCGAGCTGGCATCATCCGGCCGTCTCAGGGAGCCGAGAGTGCTTCGTGAAGAGGTGGAGCGGATGCTGTCCGACCCGAAGGCCGAGCGGTTCGTGAACGATTTCGTCGGTCAATGGCTGCGAACGACGCACGTCGGCGAGATGCGGCCGGACTCGAACTTGTATCCGGAATATGACCTGGATCTCGAGTGGGCGATGGTTCAGGAAACCCACCTTTTCTTCAAAGAGATGCTCGAGAAGGATCTCAGCATCACCAATCTGATCGATTCCGATTGGACGATGCTCAACGACCGGCTGGCGCGGCACTACGGGATCGACGGGGTGGAGGGCAACGACTTCCGGCGGGTCGCTCTCGACAAATCCACGACGGTCCGGGGCGGACTCCTGACGCACGCGAGCATCCTGAACGTCACCTCGAACGGGACCACGACCTCACCCGTGGTCCGGGGCGTTTTCGTCCTCGACCACATCTTGGGAACTCCGGCGCCTCCGCCACCGCCGGACGTGCCTCCGATCGAGCCGGACATCCGGGGGGCGTCGACGATCAAGGCGCAACTGGAGAAGCACCGCGAGATTCCGCAGTGTTCCGCCTGCCATCGCAAGATCGATCCCTACGGGCTGGCCCTGGAGAATTTCGACGTCATTGGCGGGTGGCGAGAGCATTACCGCGCTTTGGAGCCGGTCGGGAGGAACCGGACGAAAGTGGTCGACGGGAAAGAGGTCATTTCGAACGATTCGATCCCGAAGATGGGGAGTTACGGGGATTTCATCGAATTTCGGCGGATTTTGCTGCGGAACGAAGAGTTGGTGTATCACAACATGGCGCACAAACTGGCGACGTATGCGCTGGGCCGGACGATGGATTTCAGTGATCGCGAGGTTTTGGACCGAATTGTGGAATTGACGCGGAAGCAGGGCGGGGGACTGCGCGTGATGATACATTACCTGGCACAGAGTCCGCTTTTTTCGAATCCATGAGGCTTTCTCTGTTGTAGTGGTTTTGAACACACGGCTGACTTAGCTTGTCAAAATAAACGAATCCTCCGAACACTTACGCCTACCATTATCATGAACCCGACCACCCGACGTCACTTCCTCAAAGGAGCTGGAGTCACGCTCACGCTCCCTTGGCTCGAATCCATGGGCGGCACGCTTCACGCAGCCGAAGCCGGCTCGGAACCGCGCCGATTGCTCCTCGTCTGTGTCCCGCTCGGCATTTACAAGGGTGCCTTCCAACCCGAGGGCGAAGGGCGGGATTACAAGATTTCGGAGTATCTTCAGATCATCGAGGAATTCCGGAACGACTTCACGATCATCAGCGGATTGGATCACCCTGGAGTGACCGGTGGTCACTCGGCGGAATCCCGAATTTTCACGGGGCAGCCTTCCAGCGAGAAGAACGTCCGGAGTCTCGACCAGTATTTGGCGTCGCACATTGGTCAGCACACCCGGTTCGACAGCCTGCCGTTGAGTTCGGGGCGGAACATTTTCTCCTGGACGGACGGGGGAACGATGGTTCCGGCCGAGTCGAAGATGGCCAATGTTTACGCGAAGCTGTTCATGGAGGACAACGCGGCGAACAAAGAGAAGATCCTGCGTGAGATTGGGTATGGAAAGAGCATCATGGATTTGGTGCTCGATCAGGCCACCTCGCTGAAGCCGCGGCTGTCGAAGGCAGACCAAGCGAAGCTGGAGGAGTATTTCGAGTCGGTGCGCGACACGGAGCGTCGGCTGGTGAAGTCGGAAAGCTGGGTCCACAGATCGAAGCCGCAGGTGAAAGTCAAGGCACCCGAGGATCCGACGGATCGCGCGGAGATCGTCAGTCAGCTTCGGAACGTCTGTGACATGGTCTACCTGGCGTTCAAGACGGACAGCACCCGGATCGCGACCTTTGGGTATTTCCAACAAAACAACGTCAACATCGACGGGGTGAGCAATGGCTACCACCCGCTGTCGCACCACGGGAAAGATCCAGGGAACATCGCCCAGCTGAAGATCATCGAGAAAGAGTTCTTCAAGGAGTTCAAGAATCTCCTGACGGATTTGAAGAACGCGAAGGAAGGCGATTCAAACCTGCTCGAGCGGACGACGATCGTCGTGACGTCGAACCTCGGCAACGGTTCGAACCACTCGAACAAGGATCTGCCGGTGCTTCTAGCAGGTGGGCGCTTCGAGCATGGCCAGCACTTGGTGTTCGAACCCGGCACGGTGCCGCTTTCGAATCTCTACCTCAGCGTGCTCAATCAGTTCGGACTTCCCGACACGTCGTTCGGAACGTCGACCGGACCGTTGAAAGGGCTGAACCTCGTCTGATCCCGCCGCCTCGATTCTCCCAAGGTGGCGAGCTCGGACCGCTGTCGCTGTTCGCGGTTCGAGCCGTCCGGTGAGGGGTGGCTGCGGTTTTGGTGGGCGAAATTTCATCGTGGGTGGAGATAATGCTGCCGGAGGATGCCGAGGGTGCAGATCGCGGCGGTTTCGCTTCTCAGCACGAGAGGGCCGAGGTCCAGGAAGTGAAAGCTGGCTTCAGCCAGGGCGTCGAGTTCGTCTGCTGACCAGTCTCCCTCTGGCCCGACGCAGGCGACGATTCGCTCGGGCGGATCAGCCGGGAGGCATTCCCGGAGCGGTTTGGCACGTGGATCCAGAGCGGTCACGAGCCGGAGATCATCCTTCGTCGCCCGGATCAAGTGCTCGATCGGTGCGGGGGCAGCGACGGTGGGAAGGTGGTTTTGACCACACTGTTTGCAGGCTTCGAGCGCGAGGCGTTGCCACTTTTCCGGTTTGCGATCGAGGCTGGCGGCGGCCTGCTGGGCGTGCCCGGTGATCAGGGGATGGATTTCGGCAGCGCCGCACTCGACCGCTTTTTGAATGATGAGCTCCATCGCTTTGCCTTTGGCGATGGCCGGAGCCAGGATGAGGGCGGGCCGAAGCGGGGGCGTGTGGGAGGAGGAGGCCAGGCGGAGCCGGACTTGTGTTTTGGCGACGTCCACGATCGTGGCAGGTGCGGAGACGCCGGCGCCGTCGAAGACCTCGATGGCGTCGCCCGGGCGATGGCGGAAAACGCGCGAGCAATGGTGCGCTTCATCGCCGGTGAGGGCGGGACAAACCGAGGCCCAGTCGCTGGGGGGAAGGTAGAAGCGGTGCCGCGAGGTCACGCTGCGGCCTATTTCAGGAACTTCTTCGCGCGTTGGCGGAAGGATTTCTGCATGGGAAGGTTTTGGTCGCCCAGCGAAGCGACGAACTCTTCCAGCTTCTGCTTCTGTTTGCCGTTGAGTTTGGACGGCACCTCGACTTGGACGTGAAGGTAGAGATTCCCCTTTTCGTTGCTGCCGTGGCCTTTGATTCCGGCGCCCGGGACCCGGATGGCGTGGCTGCTCTGGGTCCCTGCCGGGATTTTGATGGTGCGTTTTCCGTCGAGGGTGGGGATTTCCAATTCACCGCCGAGTGCCGCCTGGGCCAAAGGAATCGGCATTTCACAATGCAGATCGTTTCCTTCTCGTTCGAAGAGTTCGTGTTCGCGCAGGTGGATGACGACGTGAAGGTCGCCGTGGGGGCCGCCGCGGACGCCTGCTTCGCCGTTGCCCGGAGACCGGAGGCGTTGGCCGTGGTCGATCCCGGCGGGGACGTTGAATTTGATGCGGGCTTTTTGAAGAGTGCGTCCCTCGCCCTGACAATCGGTGCAGGGATCGCTCAGGATACCACCGGTGCCGCGACAGTCCGGGCAGGTTTGCTGGACGTGGAAAAAGCCACGGGAAGAGACAACCTGGCCCTGGCCGCCGCAGGTGGTGCAGGTTCGCATTTTGCCCGAGGCAGAACCGGCGCCGTTGCAGCGTTCGCAGGTTTCGTATTTTTCGATCTCGATGGTTTTCTGAGAACCGGAAGCGGCTTCTTCGAGGGTGATGGGCATGTCGTAGCGCAAATCCGAGCCACGCTGACGGCCGCTGGCATCCCGCCGCCGCGTTCCTCCCGCTGCGGCGCCGAAGATCTCGTCGAAGATGCTTCCACCGGCGCCTCCGCTGAAGACTTCCCGGAAGATGTCGAAGGGATCGTGGAACCCTCCGCGTCCGGCTCCGGCGCCGCCCTGGGTGAAGGCGGCATGGCCGAAGCGGTCGTATGCTGCCCGTTTCTCGGGATCGGCGAGCACTTCGTAGGCCTCACCGATCTGCTTGAATCGATCCTCGGCGCTTTTATCGCCCGGATTTTTGTCCGGGTGATACTGAACGGCCAGCTTCCGGTAGGCCTTTTTGATGTCGGCGGGGGAAGCATCGCGCTCCACCCCGAGCAGGGCGTAGTAATCCTCTTTGGCCATGGAATCGATCAGGGCTGAGACGATGGGCCGCCTGTGTCATTGGATACGGGGGATTCGGTCGCCTGGTCTTCACTTGAAGGTGATGGGTCCACGGTGCCGTCTCCAGGTGCCGGTGCGGGTGTCCCGGCGGGTTCTGGTCCTTTCGAGACGATGACGTTGGCCGCGCGGAGGAGCCGGTCGTTCAGGCGATAACCGCGGCGGACGACGGCGAGGATGGATCCTTCGGCGACTTCCTCGCTGTGATCCTGTTTGACGGCTTCGTGCAAATTGGGGTCGAAGGCGCTTCCGGGCAGCGTTTCCACTTCAACGACTCCTTGATCGCCGAGGAAGTCCTGCATTTGTTTGAGAATCATCGACAAGCCCTGAAAGACCGTCGAGGACTCGGAATCCTGCCGGGCAGCCTCGAGTCCGAAGTGGAAATTGTCGATGATGGGGAGCAGATCTTCGAGGAGGGCGGCGTTTCCGAATTTGATGGCTTCGGCCTTATCGCGCGCCATGCGCTTCCGGTAGTTCTCCAACTCGGCTTGAGCCCGGAGAGCAATGTTTTTCCAGCGCGCAACTTCGTCGCCGGGAGCTTCCGTGGCGGAAGACGCCTCCGCTTCGCTGGATACCGGGTGCTCTTCGGGAGAGGATGTGCCGGACTCCGAGGCCGAGGTGTCGTTCGATTCGGAAGCGGATGCCGGTTCGTTCTGGGAGGGATCGGGCTCGGGCGTTTCGTCTTCTGCGACAGGATTCATGTAGAAGGGCAGGGCGCTAGGGAGTTGAGAGCCCGGACTATCTATCCCTTTTTGATGGCAATCAAGGTGATGTCATCGCTTTGCCCCGCGTCGCCCCGGAACTTCCGGAGATCGTCGACGAGACGATCCACGAGCCGTCTGGCATCGAGGTGGGCATGCTGGGCGAGGGCATCGCGCAGTGCGTCCTCGCCGAATTCGTTTCCCTGAGCGTCGAGGGCTTCGGTGATGCCGTCGGTGTAGAGAAGCAGGGTATCGCCGGGATGGAGCTCGAACTGATGATCGGAAAGGATGCGCTCGAAGACGCCCCCGTCGTCGATGCCGACGGCCATTCCGATTGGGTCGATGGCTTCGACCTGGCCGGAGGCCTGACGGAAGAGCAACGGGGCGTTGTGCCCGGCGCGGGCGATGGTCACGTGATCGTCGGTGTCGTTGAGGACGAGGTAGGCCATCGTGATGAACATGTCCTCGCGGATGTCGGGGAAGATCTGGCGATTGACCACTTTGAGGACGTTTGACGGGGAGGGATCGCCGATGGCTTTGGCCCGAAGGACGCTTCGGCAGGTGGCCATGATCAGGGAGGCGGGCACGCCTTTGCCAGAGACGTCGGCGATGGCGATTCCTAGGTGACCTTGATCGACGGGGAGATAGTCGTAATAGTCGCCGCTCACAATTTTGGCCGGGTAATTGACGGCCGCGACGTCGAACGTAGCGAGTTTGGGGGCAACCGCTGGGAGAAGGATGCGCTGGAATTCGCTGGCGGTGCGGATTTCGGCCTCGAGCAGCCGTTTGCCGAGAGCGTCCCTGTGGAGCCGTGCGCTTCCCAGGGCGAACGCCGATTGTTGGCCGAGGGACTGGCAAACTTGAGCTTCGTGATCGCTGAAGGGGGGATCCCAAGCTTTGCGGGCGACAATGAGGAGGCCGAGCTTCGAACCGGCGTAAGCGAGAGAGGCGGCGAGGATGCGGACGCCTTCGTAGCGATCGGTGCCGTCTCCGGGGAATTCAGCCTGTCGTGAGAGGTCTTCGATGATGAGGGGTTTGTCCCGCCGCAGGGCCCGGCCATAGAGGGGATGGCCGGGATCGATGGTTTGCAGGCGCTGGTAATTCAGGATGGCCTGATCGGTATCCGAGACGGCGAGGGAAGATTCGGGTGGCAGTTCGATGACGGCTGGGCAGTCCTGGGAGACGAAAGCCGGGGCGAGGACACTTCGCTCGTCATCGAGTAGGTAGAGGGCGGCGCCTTCGGCTTCGAGGACCTCGGTGATGCCTTCGACGATGGAGCGATGGAGGTGGGGGGCGGAGACATTCTCCTGGAGTTCCGTGCCGAGGCGATGGAGGAAATCGAAGGCTCGTGTTTCCTCGCCTTCGAGCTGATCGCGGGTATGGCGGAGAGTGCGGATGAGCTGGCGCTGCTGCCAGAAGATGAGTCCGAGCGCCGTGCCGATGGCGATGGCGATGACGACAAAGGCGGGGAACATCAGGGGGAACCGGCCGGGGGATGGAGCCCTTCCCTGGCGCCCGTGGTGCGGGAGGAGAGGTCAGGATCGCGCCGGTTGGTTGCGCAGATAGTCGAGGACGTCCCGGAAGCGATTGACGTTGGCTGCGTTTGCTTCGCAGAGCGCTTCGTGGGCCTCCGTGACGATCTGGCGCTGCGAGGCGGGATCGGAGGTGACGGGTTCCAAAGGTTGAGTGACATTTTCTTGGACCAAGCGGCGTTCTTCGGCCCAGGCCGTCCCATCTTGATCGACTTCAAGGATTTGGTCGAGCCCCAAGGTTTCCAAGCTCTGAAGATTCCGCGAGCTGGCGTTGAGAATCTGAAGGCGGGCGCCGGGGTGAGCGCGGAAGCGGAGAGCGATGCCGGTGAGGGTTCCGAGGAAGGTGGAATCCATGCCGATACAATCCTCGAGATCGACGGCGAGAAAGGCGGGGCCGTCTTCGATGAGTTGATCGGCGAAGGCGCGGAGTTGGGGGCTGGTCTGGAACGTGCCCCGGCCGCGGACTCGGATCCAGGCGACGTCACGAAAGAGTCCGGCGAGGAGATGCGGGGGCTGATTGTCCAGTTTCACCGATGTGCATTAGACGGTTCGATTCGCGGGAACCATCAGTTGACAAAAAGATGACCCGGCAGATCAGGCGGAGCCGAGCTCCGCTGGATCATTCCCAGAGGAAGGATTTGGCGGAGGTGAGCACTTCGCCCTCGCGGAGGAGGCTGACGCGCCAGGCGCGGACATCGCCTTGTTCACGGAATTCGTCTCCGATGACGGTGAAGTCGGTGGTGTTCTGCCGTTTGATCTTGTCGACGACGACCTCCTTGACATGGAGGGTATCGGCGGTTTTGGCAGCGAGGTATTCGAACCGGACGACCATGCCGGGGGACCGGTCCTTGCTCTTCCAGAAGACGGTGTAGTAGGTGCCTTCTCTGGCCTTGTAGTCTTCCTTGTCGATGGCGCCGTAGAGAAGGTAATCCCGCTCGAAGGCGATCATGGGGTCGGCCGTTCGGACCCGTTGCTTCAGCAAGAGGTCGTAGTATTTGACCTTTCGGATCTCAGCCTTTTCCGGTCCGGCCTGGACCGATGGCGAGAAGGGGATGGAAAGGATCATCCCGGCCAGGAGGGCGAGAGCGAGGGCGGTAGGTTTCCTCATCATAAGTGCGTGGAAAGTTGAGAGCGCTTAAGTTTATTCCATCGCAAGGCTCCGTGAAGATGTCCAGCAATAAAGGAGCAAATTCGTGCGAGGCGACCGTGAAAACGGCGGGCTGTGGGTTTGGCTTGGCAACCGATCGAAGCCGGTTAGGGTGCGCACATGCTGGACATCCGATTGTTGCGAGAGGATCCGGAGGGAGTGAAGGCCCGGTTGAAGGAGCGGGGGGGAACCGCGCACGGGTTGGTCGATCAGGTGCTGGCGTGTGACGAGGAGCGCCGGAGCCTGGAGACCCGGCGTCAGGAGTTGCAAGGTCAGCGGAAGCGGTTGGCGAAGGAAATCGGGGCGCTGAAAGGCAAGGGTGAGGACACGGTCGGGATGGAGGAGGAGGCCCGGTCGATCGGCGAGCAGATCCATTCGATCGGCGGCGAGGCGGACGCCGCGGACGAGCGGCAGCGCGCGCTGCTCCTGCAGATTCCCAACCTTCCCCACGAAGCCTGTCCGGTGGGTGCGGACGAGACGGCCAATCCCGAGGTTCGGGTCTGGGGTGAGAAGCCCGCGCTCGATTTTGGTCCGAAAGATCACCTGACTCTGGCGGAGTCCTTGGGGATCTTGGATTTCGAGGCCGGGGCGCGGGTGAGTTCGAGTGGGTTTTCAGTGTTCCGGGGAGCGGGTGCGAAGCTGGAGCGGGCCCTGATTCAGTTCATGCTCGACCTCCACACCACGGAACATGGTTACGAAGAGATCAGCCCGCCCTTCATCATCAACCGGGATTGCATGTTCGGGACGGGGCAGCTCCCCAAGTTCGAGGAGGACATGTATGGGCTGGAGGAGAACCAGTTTTTTTTGGCTCCGACGGCGGAGGTGCCGGTCACGAATCTCTGGCGGGAAACGCTTCTGAAAGAGGCGGACCTCCCGGTGCGGAGCACGGCCTACACGCCGTGTTTTCGACGGGAAGCGGGTGCGGCCGGCCGGGTGAACCGCGGTTTGATCCGGATGCATCAGTTCGACAAGGTGGAGTTGGTGCAGATCGTGCACCCGGACGAATCCTTCGAGGTTCTCGAGAGACTGACAAGTCACGCGGAGACCGTGCTTCAGCGGTTGGGTCTGCACTACCGGGTCATCGAGTTGTGCACCGGGGATCTCGGATTCAGTGCGGCACGGACCTATGACATTGAGGTTTGGGCCCCTGGCCAGGACGCCTACCTGGAGGTCTCGAGTTGCAGCAACTTCGGGGACTATCAGGCGCGCCGGATGAACCTGCGCTTCAAGGACGCCAACAAGAAGAACCGGTTCTGCCACACGCTGAACGGTTCTGGCACGGCGCTCCCGCGGATTTACGTGGCGTTACTGGAAACCTACCAGACGGCTGAGGGCGCCGTGGAATTGCCGGAAGCGCTCCAGCCCTACTTCGGCTCCAGCCGCATCGGGTGAGAGAGCAGCTCCGTCAGGCCCTGAGGCCTTTCCCACCGGAGAAGCGGTACTTGGCCGGGCTGTCGGGCGGGCGGGATTCGACGGCGCTTTTTCATCTTCTGCTGGGGGAAGGCTACCGGAATTTGGTGGTGTGCCACTTGAATCACGGGTGGCGAGGGACGGAATCGGATGAGGACGAAGCGTTCGTGCGGGAGCTGGCGGGGTCGGCGGGGGTTCCGGCCGAGGTTTGCCGCGAACGAGTGGACGGCGGCGAAGGCAAGGGATTGGAGGACGCGGCGCGCGAGGCGCGTTTGAAGTTTTTCTCCGACTGTGCCCGGCGTCATCGGTGCCCGCGGATTTTTCTGGGCCATCACGGGGACGATCAGGCCGAGACGGTGCTGATGCGGTTATTGCGGGGTGCCGGGAAGCGCGGGCTTTCTGGCATGGCGCCCAGGAGTGTTCATGGGGAACTCGAACTGCTGCGTCCCCTCCTGGGATTTCGCCGGGACGAAATTCCGGCGCCGCCACGATACCGGGAGGATTCCAGCAACGCCTCGCCGTTTTTTTTGCGCAACCGGATTCGTCACCGGCTGATTCCGGCGATCGAAGCGGTGACGGGCCGGGCCGCCGCGCCCATGTTGATGCGGTGGGCCGAGGTGGAGCGAGCGGAGGAAGCCTGGCTACGTGAGCGAGCGGAAGCGGCGTTTGAGGGATGCCGCCGCGGTTTGGAACTGGCGGTCGCTGAAATGCGGGCGCAACCGCTGGCGCTTCAACGCCGGGTGATTCAGCGATGGCTGGAGGAAGGAAGGGTGGGCGACGCGGGTTTTCAGCACGTCGAAGCCATCCGGGGGCTGATCGAGCCTGGGAGCCGGCACTACAAGGTCAATCTTCCGGGAGACCGTCACGCCCGGCGGAGGCAGGGGAGACTGTTTTTTGAGCTGCCGAGTTCGTAGG
>CAZCRA010000120.1:0-11662 GCA_964500945.1 uncultured Verrucomicrobiales bacterium
AGCGATACTTCGACGTCGAGCCCCGGCAACTCCTCCGGCTTCACGCGGCCGAACCGGGGGTCGTTGCGCGCCGCGCCCCAGGCCGCCTCCGCCAGGGCCTTGCCCAACGCCATCGGTTTCGCGGCATCCCAGCTCCCGATGCACCCCCGCAACTCCCCGGCGCGCTTCAGCGTCACGAACACCCCGCACACCGGAACCGACACCCACTCGACCGCCGGGGACGCCACCCGCTCGCCGCGACCGACGGCTTCCTCCACCGCCCGGCAGGCAAACCGCGCGATTTCGTCCTGGTCCCGCCGTTCCAAGTTCAACCCGGCAAGCCCCCTTCCCGCCCGATCCTCACCGGTTCGCGCCGGCTGCCCCACGTCCCTGGTTCGTTCTCAAACACCCCCGTAATTCCTCGCCCGCAGCCGCCGCAGGCCCCGTCGACGATGCCGAAGCGTGCGAGGTCATAGCCCCGCCGCTCGATCAGAAGCGCCCCGCAGCCCGGACACCACGTGCTCTCGTGCCGCGCGTCCGCCACGTTCCCGACATAAACGAATCGAAGCCCCGCCTCCGTGGCGAGCCGGTGCGCCGTCCTCAACGTCTCCCGCGGCGTTCGCGGCACGTCGCGCATCTTGTAGTCCGGGTGGAACGCCGTGAAATGAACCGGAATCTCAGACCCGAGTTCCCGCGCCACCCAGTCGCTCATCCGCCGCAATTCGTCCTCGTCATCGTTGTGCCCCGGAATCACCAGGTTGGTGATCTCCACCCACGCCTCCGATTCGTGCACCAGCCATTTCAGGGTCTCCAAAACCGGCTCCAGATGCGCGATCGTCACCTTGCGGTAAAAGGCCTCCGTCAATCCCTTCAAATCCACGTTCACCGCGTCCATCCCCTCGAAAAACGCCGGCCTCGCTCCGGCCGAGATGTATCCCGCCGTGACCGCCACCGTCCTGATCCCCGCCGCGCGCGCTTCCCGCGCCGTGTCGAGCGCATACTCCGCCCAGATCACCGGGTCGTTGTAGGTGAACGCGATGCTCCGGCAGCCGTGCGCTTTCGCCGCAGCCACAATCCCCTCGGGACGGGCCTCCGCGCTGAGAATCTCAATCTCGCGCGACTTCGAGATGTCCCAGTTCTGGCAAAACCGGCAACCCAAATTACATCCCGCCGTCCCGAACGAGAGGACGGACGTCCCCGGCAGAAAGTGGCTGAGCGGCTTTTTCTCGATCGGATCGATGCAAAAACCCGTGCTCCGGCCGTAGGTCGTCAGCACCATTTCGCCGCCCTCGTTCTTCCGCACGAAACAGAATCCGCGCTGCCCCTCGCTCAACCGGCACTCCCTGGGGCAGAGGTCACAGACCAACCGCTCGCCCTCCCGGTGCCACCACCGTGCCTTCGGTTCCTTCGCCTTCATCACCTGCCAGTTTATCACGGGCCGGTCTCCTGCACGAGATCTCCTTCCCGGTTTGCCCTTGACCACCCGCCACCTCCGGTTGGACTTTGAGCACGTGAATCGCTCCGGCTCCATGGCTTTGCTCATCGCTCTCCTCCTGAGCGCGGGAACCGCCGCAGCTGCCCTGAAATTCGAAATCCCGGTCGACGACGAAGCCAAGGCGGCTCTCATCCGGAACGGAGGCATCCACGTCCACATCAGCACGCAAGACGGCAAACTCATCGTCCAACGCACCCTCCCCGGCGGCCCGGCCGACAAAGCCGGGATTCGCGCCGGAGACGAAATCGTTCAGGTCGAGGAAGAGTGGATTCAGGGCATGAGCATGGAGGCCGCCGTCGAAATCATCAAGGGCATGCCCGGCTCCCAGGTCGAACTCCTCATCCGCCGGCCCGGCCAAAACCGGTCCTTTCGCGTGAAGCTCACCCGGGCGGAGCTGCCGCCGAACCCGGCTTTGAGGCCCCGGATGATCCCATTCCCCGAACGCTGACGCGCCAGGTCCCGCCCCCGAGCAGGAACGCCGCCCCGGCCAGGCCGATCCCCACGACCGTCCAGCACAGCACCGCCGGCCCGTAGCCCAGCAGACTCAGGCCCAGCAGCGGTCCCACGACGTTCGCGCCGCCCCAGAGAAATCCGAAACTTCCGTTGTAGCGGCCTCGCATCCGTCGCGGCGCCAGGTTGGCCACGTAAGCGCCCTGCACCGGCATGATGATCATCTCGCCGAAGGTAAACACGATCATCGCCACCACCAACCCGAGCAGCCCGCTCGATAGCCCGTTCATTCCGAAACCCACCCCCGCGAGGACGGTCCCGAACGCAATCATCCCCGTCGGAGCAAAACGCCGGGCCCACGCGCTCACCGGCATCTCGAATAGGATGATGAGCACCCCGTTCAACGCCATCATCAGCCCAAACACCCGGGCCGGATAGCCGCTCTCCCGCAGAAACACGGTGTAGGACGAGTGCCACTGCGTGTAGATCAGCGCCACCAAAAGACCGTTCGCCGCCACCAACAAAAACCTCCGGTTCCGCCGAATCGACGCCAGCGCCAGGCCCCACCCACTCTCGCGGCGCGAGGAACGCACCCCCGCGGGCAGAAATCCCAGCGCGATCGCCCCAAACACGCAGGACGCCGCCGCATCAATCGCGAACAGCCAGCCGAAGGCGTGCTCCGCCAGAAAACCCGCGATCGCCATGCCCGACGCCCAGCCCAGGTTGATCGCAAACCGCACCGCCGCGAACGCCGCCACACGCGCCCCGGCTGGAACGAGGTCCGCCACGAGCGAACTCGCTGCGGAGTGATACATGCCTCTGACGCCGCCATAAACGCATGAGCAAAGCAGCACCCAGGCACTGTCCCAACTCAGACCCGAAACGCTCCCGTCCAACCGGGACGCCGCCAGATAAAGCGCCACTGCCGCCGTTGCGCCACCGAACATCGACACCGCGATCGTCTTCCGTCGCCCGATCCGGTCGGAGAGATAACCACCCAGCACCGCCGCGCCGATGACCCCCACGCCGAACAAGCCCGCCGCCGCCCCGGCCATCTCCTTGCTCAGACCTCGCGCCGTCAGGAAAAGCACGAGGAACGGAACCACGAAGGTCCCGAACCGGTCCGCGAAGGTTCCAGTCGCCAGCACCCAGACCGGTCTGGGTAAGCTGCGGAGTTCGCTCAAAAAGCTTCCAGTTGGCGCGTTCATCTCGTGAGGGCCTCCTCTTCCCTCGCGACGCGCAGAAACCACAAAGCCCTGCTCGTCGCGCGGATGAGCAGGGCTTTGTGATCGGTTGATGCTTTATCAATAAACGTTGCTTCGATCCAAACCGGCCGATCTAATCAGCCGTCCCTGCCCGTAGTCCCAGCCTGACCGTGAGGCGCGCGATGCGGAGAGTCCAAATTTGGACATCCATCACGGGCCCAGCCAGTCGGAATGAGGAGGAGCAGGATTTCATCAAAGGATGCGGATCCTACCCTACCTTCCTCGCAAGGGCAAGGAAGGATTCAGCTCACGATCGGGATCATTTGGCCGGGTGAAACTTCCGCAACGGTCGCAAACAGCGAACGGCAAACAGCGAACGCGCCGCCTTCGCTCAAAACGGAAGTTCCGCCTGCTGCTCGACCGCTTCCCGTGCCGGGCGGTGCACTTTCGGTTTCCGCTTCGGTTTCGGTTTTGGCCGCCGGAGAGCCCGCTCGCGAAGTCTCCGGTCCTCCGCTCGAAGCTCCGTCAGAGCCCTCTCCAATTCCGCCCTGTCCTTGCGGATTTCCTTCGCTAGCTCAATCTCCCGCTGCACTCGCGCCGCCGCGTTCAAACTCGCAAATCCCCAGCTGGGCTCGCTTTTGGCTTCCACGGCCAGTTCGCGAAGGCAATTTCTCTCCTGCGTCAGCTCGGCCACCGCCCGCTTCAGCAGAGGAACATCCGCGCGCCCGAAGCTTTCCCCGGAAGCAATCCGGCACCGAAGCTCCACCGCCTCCAGCGCACCGGTGTTCAGCGCTTCATAAGCGGTGAGCGCATCATCCCAAAGTGCCCGCATTTCCTCGTCTGCGTGACCGTTGTGATCCGGATGGAGGCGCTTCGCCAAACCACGGAACAGCTCCTTCGCCTTCCGGACGTTCTCCGGCGACTCATCGGCACCCAGCCGCATCATCGTCCGTTCGAATCCCGGGCGATTACCGTTCGCCATATGCTCGAACCCTTCCCGCATCCGCTCCTTCACCCGCTCGAAATCCTCCTCGTTAACGGCCTGGCCACCCAGGAATCCGCCCTCCTCAATATACAAGTCCGCCAGCCCTTCCAACATCTCGTCGAACTCCGAACTCCGTGTGAATTCTTCAAAACCGGATTCCATAGCCGGTTCCCCCGCTCTCTCTTCCTCTTTCGCCTCAGCTTGCGTCACGGCCCGATACGCCGCCGCCTCGCTCCCGGCGATCCCGAGGATCACCATCATATCCACTTCATGCAACCGGCCGGCCAACCGGTCGCGCTCTTCCACCATCTCCTCAAACTCGGCCCGGTCCTTCCCAAAGCGCTCCTCCATCCACTGAACGTAGGATGGCAGGTCCGACTCCTCATGCTGCCGGACCTCCAAGCGCAGCTTATCGACCTGTTTCCTAATTCGGAGAAAGCTCGAGACCAGTTTCTCCACGGAAACCTTTCCACCACTGGAACTTGGGCGCTTCCTCCCCCGCTTTTTCGCCATGATCGCACCCTAACAAGGTACCAGCCAGCTGTAAAGAATAAGTGGGGTGTGAGTTCTTCGATTGGTCACGCGGCCCTCCGAGCCCACGTCATTCCGTCGCGATCCATTGCGCTTCCTCGCGCACAGCTTCGTCCCCATCGCGGGCTTCCTCCCCACTCCCGGTGCCCGACACCGTGAACGAACCCACCAAAGCAACCACGAGGGAAGCGGGAAAGACCGGGCCGAGCAACCCGCCACACCAAGCGTCGACCTTGCGATTGAGGAGTTCGAGCAGGTGGAGGAGGCGGGGATGCATGGGTCAAACGACAGGTGGAGGTGACATTACGTAGCCCAAAATATTTCGTAAAACTTAACAAATGCAAAGGAAAAATTTTGGTTTTGTTAAAATTCTTCCCCACTGCAGCGTCTCGCGCCCACGCTTCGCCATTGCATTCAACACGAATCCCGGGCATGATCGCCCCATGCACGTCCCGGGTCTCCGCTCCCCCCATGATGAGGTCGGTGGCATCGTCTATTTCGGCCGCATGCTCGACAAAATCCGCCTTCACGCCAAAGGAGCTCTCCCCGAAGACTACATCGAAAATCTCGGCGATGGGTTCGATGCCCGCTGCCTCAGCTTCCTTCACGTCGATTACCCCGGCCTGGTGACGAAGACGAATGACGGCGGTTCGGACGAAGAGATCCTAGAGTGGTGTTTCGCCCAGGGCCATCACCCGGACGAGGAAGCCATCGAAATCTGGAACGATTTCATGCGCAAGCGCGGCTGGAACGACGCGCTCGCCGAGCGGCTCGAGTTCCGCCTGAAAGAAGCCGGTCAGGAACACCGCACCGATATCCAGACGATGTTCGACTACATCGACCTCGACGAAGGACGGGATCCCGCAAATCGTACTTCCTGAACGCTCCAACGAACGACTCATCTTCGATTCTGATCATGGCTACCAAACCACGACCCGCCAACAAATCCGCCGTCATCCGCGGCTTCATCGCCGGCATGCTCGAGGGCGAATGGCAGGGGGGAGACCGGTTGACCGAATTGGATGCCTGTGACCGTTTCCAGGTGAGCCGGACCCCGATCCGGGAAGCGCTCATCGAGCTCGATGCCCTCGGCCTCATCGAACTCCGGCCGAGAACCGGCGCCACCGTCCTCCCCTTTGGTGCGGACGAACTTCGGGATCTCTACGCCGTTCGCGCCATTCTCGAAGTCGAGGCGGCCCGTCTCGCCGCGCCGGACTTTGATCCCAAGCTCGCCTCCAAACTGGACCGCGATTTCCAGAGAATCAAAGAGGCCGGTGGCGTCGATCCCGCGTGGAAAATCGACCGTCTCCTCCACCAATCCATCGCCGAAGGTTCCGGAAATGCCCGGCTCGCCAATGAAATCGATCGCTACGCCCATCTCGTCCAGACCATCCGGGAAATCGTCGGAGCGCAGGCCACCACGACGGAAATCCACATGATCACGGTGAGCGACCACCTAGCCATCGTGGAAGGACTCTCAGCTCAGGACGCTCAGCAAGCCGCGGGCGCCATGCGCCGTCACCTCGACCAAGCCTCCGAATCCGCCGTGCTCTCGCTCGAAAAACTCCGCGCCGATCACCGGAGACGGGCCTCGTCCCGCAAAGCCACGACCGCCTGAATCGTGTCGATGGCGAGCCGGGCCACCCGCGAGGCCTCGTCATCGGCTCTCCTCTGAAAAACCCATGAAACCGTCCCTGCTCCTCGTCCTCACCTCTTGTATACTCTTCGCGAACCTGCTCCCGGCACGCGAGCACCCCAACGTCGTCATCTTCATGACCGATGACCAGGGCTGGGGCGACCTCTCCTTCCACGGCAACACTGACCTCGCCACCCCTCACATCGACTCCCTCGCTCGCGACGGCGCCCGCTTCGATTCCTTCTACGCCTGCGCCGTCTGCTCCCCGACCCGCGCAGAATTCCTGACCGGCCGTTACCACCCACGAGGCGGGGTTTCGGACACCTCGAAGGGCGCGGAACGCCTCGACCTCGACGAATACACCATCGCCAACGCCTTCCAAAACGCCGGCTACGCGACCGGCGCGTTCGGAAAATGGCACAACGGCATGCAGTATCCCTATCACCCGAACGGCCGCGGTTTCGACGAATACTATGGCTTCGCTTCCGGCCACTGGGGGAACTACTTCAGCCCCATGCTCGAGCACAACGGGAAGATCGTGAAGGGCGAAGGCTACATCGTCGACGATTTCACCAACAAGGCCATCGCGTTCATCCGGAAGCACCAGAACCAGCCCTTCTTTGCGTTCCTCCCTTACAACACGCCGCACGGACCCATGATGGTGCCGGACGAATACTGGGACCGGTTCAAAGACAAGACCTTCGAATTGCAGAACCGCGATCCCGAACTCGAAATCGACGCCCACAAACGCGCCGCTCTCGCCATGTGTGAAAACATCGACGACAACGTCGGCCGCCTCCTCGCTACGCTCGACGAACTGGACCTCGCCCGCGACACCATCGTCGTCTACCTGCACGATAACGGCCCGAACGGCTGGCGCTGGAACGGCGGCATGCGCGGCAGAAAAGGTTCGACCGACGAAGGCGGCGTCCGCAGCCCCCTCTTCCTCCGTTATCCCGCCAAAATCCCGGCCGGGCACGAGGTGACGCAGATCGGTGCGGCGATCGATTTGCTCCCGACCCTGACGGAATTGGCCGGCATTCCCATGGAGAGCCCGAACCCGCTCGACGGCCGGAGCTTGGCGCCCTTGATCCTGAACGATGCCGAGACCGCCGCCGGATGGGCGGACCGCACGATCTTCTCCTTCTGGAACGGCAGACTCAGCGCGCGAACCCAGCAGTTCCGCCTCGACAACGACGGACGCCTTTACGATATCCAAACCGACCGCGGTCAGACCGTGGACGTGGCGGACCAATTTCCGGACGTGGCAAACCGGCTCCGGGCCGAAGCCCAGCACTTCCGCGACACCGTGGCTGCCGATTGGAAGCGCGACGACCGCCCCTTCCTGGTCGGCCATCCCGATTTCGCCTACAACCAGCTCCCTGCGCGCGACGCCCTCACCCGCGGTGGCATCAAACGCTCGAACCGCTGGCCGAACTGTTCCTTTTACCTGAATTGGACCAGCACCGACGACGCCATCTACTGGCCGGTGGAGGTCGTCGCCGATGGCCGTTTCCGGGCGGAGGTCTATTACGCCTGTCCCAAACCCGACGTGGGCTCCACTTTCGAGCTGAGCTTGGGCGATTCAACCCTCAAAGGCCGGATCACCGAGGCCCACGATCCACCGCCGCTCGGGCTCGAGTTCAACCGCACGCCCATGCGGGTCTCGGTCTCGAAAGACTTCCGCCCCCTTGACCTCGGCATCATCGAATTGAAAAAGGGCTCCGGCGATCTCACTCTGCGCGCCACTGAGATCCCGGGCTCTCAGGTCATGGAGTTCCGCCTCATCATGCTCACTCGCCTTCCCGATTGACCCGCTTCTCACTTGCCTCAAACTAAAAGAATGCGACTTCGCGATCACGTCATCCTCATCACCGGCAGCACCACCGGCATCGGCGAACACATGGCCCGGCGATTCGTTGCCGAAGGCGCCAAAGTGATCCTCCACGGCCGGGACGAAGACCGCGGTCAGGCTCTCCGGCGTGAACTCGGCGAGGATGTCACCGCCTTTTTCACGGCGGACCTCGCGGATGCCGAAGCACCGGGTCGATTGGCCTGCAGCGCCCTGGGCGCCTTCGGCCGAATCGATTCACTCGTCAACAACGCCGCCCTCACGACCCGGGCCCACCTCGAAGAAACCGATGCCGCCTCCTTTGACCGCATCATTGCCGTCAATACCCGCGCCCCCCTCCTTCTCACCCGCGCTCTCCTGCCCGAACTGAAAAAAAAACAGGGCTGCGTCCTGAACATCGGCTCCGTCCTGGCCCACTGCGGCCAGGCGAATCTCCTGGCCTACTCTGTCTCGAAAGGCGGCCTCATGACGATGACCCGGAACCTGGCCGACGCCCTGGGCCCCGAGAAAGTCCGCGTCAACCAACTCAACGTCGGCTGGACCCTCACCGAGAACGAATACCAGGTGAAACTACGCGACGGTCTGCCGGAGGGTTGGCCCGATCATCTCCCCGGCTACGCCGTGCCAATGGGCCGCCTGATCCAACCCGAGGAAATCGCCACCGCCGCCGTCTACTGGGCCGGCCGGGAATCCTTCCCCATCACCGGCACCGTCGCCGAACTCGAGCAATACCCCCTCATCGGCCGATACACCAATCACGAAGCCGAAGAATAGGCTTCGAGAGGCTCGAGTCCCCCTCCATCTTGCTTCGGCGGTAAGGTAGCCCGCCAAACACGTCGATCGTGTCGAGGCAGCCGGTCGCCTGCGAAGGAATGATCTTAGAGCCGCCTGGCCAACCACCCACCGAAAGCCTCCGCGGCTTCCGCTACATCTGAATTCCACCCATCCGTAGCGGAAGATTTAGCATCTTCCCGTAAGGCATCTCCTCCGACGACGCCGCGTCGAACTCTCTTTGTATTCAATTTTCGCGACAAAGGCGCGCCCGCCCCACGTGTATGATGCCAGCCAACTTCAACCCGCCCTCCATGCCCGCTTCTCCTGCCCACTCCCTTCTCGTCCTCTGCCTCGGTCTCACCACTTTGGCCGCCTCCTCCCACGGGGATTCTCAGCGAGGGATCGCGTTTTTCGAAACCCACATCCGGCCCGCCCTCGCCGAAAACTGCTACAAATGTCACTCGGCCGAATCCGGCAAATCGCGCGGGAACCTGACCCTCGATACCCGCGCCGGCATGCTTCGCGGCGGCGATTTCGGCCCGGCGATCGTCCCGGGAGATGCGGACGGCAGCCTCTTGATTCAGGTCGTGAGGTATGCCCATCCCGACCTTCAGATGCCGCCGAAAAAGCGGCTGCCCACCGAGACGGTCGAGGCGTTCGTGAAGTGGATCGACATGGGCGCGCCCGACCCCCGCGACGGCGAAGCCGCCCCCTCCGGATCCGGCTACGCCAAACGCAGCTTCGAGACGGTCCGCGAGCAGCACTGGGCCTATCAGCCGATCGAAAAACCGGAGCCGCCGCACCGCAATTCGCCCTGGGTGCGGAACGATATCGACCGGTTCGTCCTCCAAAAACTCGAATCCAAAGGCTGGTCGCCCAGCCCTGAAGCGGATCCCCGCACCCTCATCCGCCGCGTCTACTTCGACCTCATCGGGCTGCCTCCCACCTTCGAGGAGGTCGAGGCGTTCGTGAACGACACCCGGCCCGACCGCTTCGAGCGCCTCGTGGAGGGTCTCCTGGCCCGGCCGCAATACGGAGAACGCTGGGGCCGACACTGGCTCGACGTCGCCCGCTACGCCGATACCGAAGATGCCCTTCGCGAGTATGAACGGCGCTTCCCCTTCGCCTACACCTACCGCGACTGGGTCATCGACGCCCACAACCAGGACATGCCCTTCGACCGTTTCATCCAGCTCCAAATCGCAGCCGATCACCTCGTCGGGCTCGACTCCGAATCGCCGGACCTCGCCGCCCTCGGCTTCCTCACCGTCGGCCGGAAGTTCAATGGCTCGCCCGAACTCATTCTCGACGACCAAATCGACCTGGTCGGCCGGGGACTCCTGGCCCTGACCCTCGCCTGCGCCCGTTGCCACGATCACAAAACCGATTCGATCCCCACCGACGATTACTATTCCCTCTACGGCATCTTCGAAAGCTCGGTGGAGCCCTTCGCCCTGCCCTCCATCGGCGAACAACCGGATCACGATCCAAAAAAGGCGGCGGAGTATGAGGAGAAGTGGCGGAAACGCGTTCAATCCCACGAAGACTACATCGTGGAGTGCATCAAAAACGCCCGTCAGCACTTCCGCGATGTCGCTGGCGGCTACCTCCGCTACCTGGCCATGACCGCCCCGAACCACCGCACCGTCGACGGTTCGCCCCCCATCAAAACCCCGGAAGGGCTGCTTCGCCCTGGCAATCATGAGCGCTTCGCCGCTCTTCTCGAGCAGGCGCGAGAAATCGATCATCCCTTCTTCCGCCTTTGGCACCAGGCCTTCGAGGCCCAGCCCGCTGAGCTGCCGCACCTCATCACGGAACTCGCATCCGATCCTTCGATCCCTTCCGAAATCCGCGCCGCCCTCGCCGCAGCGCCCCCGGAATCCATGGTCGAGGTGGCCGCACTCTACCGCGATCTCCTGCTCGAGCCCGCGCCGGAAATCGACCGCTTCATCTTCGGACCAGGCTCCCCCGTCCATGTCACCCGGCGCGAAATCGAGGACGACTCCCGCCGCACCCTCGTCACCCGCCAGCTGCTTACCAAAAAGCAGAGCATGCGCTTCACCAACCACCAACGCGGCATGCGCAGCTTCGAAATCGGTGCCCCGGTGAAACGCGCGATGGTCGTCGAACCCCGTCCCGAACCCGTCCAGCCCGTCGTGTTCGCCCGCGGAAACCCCGAAACACCCAAAAACGCCGTCCCGCGCCGCTTCATCCAGATCCTGTCACCCGATGTCGCCGATCCGGGCCCTTGGAGTGACGACGGCCGGCTCCAACTCGCCCGCGCCATCGCCAGCCCGGACAATCCCCTCACCGCCCGCGTCATCGTGAACCGCGTGTGGGCCCTCCACTTCGGCCGTGGCCTCGTGCCCTCCCTCGATAACTTCGGCGAAACCACTCCGCCGCCCAGCCATCCCGGCCTCCTCGACCACCTCGCCGCTCGCTTCATCGAATCCGGCTGGTCCATGAAGGCCCTCCACCGGGAAATCCTCGCCTCCGCCACCTGGCGTCAATCCAGCACTTACCGGCCTGAACCCGCCGCAAACGACCCGGAAAACGTCTACCTCTGGCGCGCCAATCGCCGCCGGCTCGAATTCGAACCCATGCGGGATGCCCTGCTCGCCGCAGCCGACCGTCTCGACCTGACCAGGGGCGGCCCCTCCCGTCCGCTCACGAACGAGAACACCCGCCGCGCCGTCTACGGGTTCATCGATCGCTTCGAAAATCAACCCACCCTCCGCGCCTTCGACGTGCCACG
>CAZCRA010000121.1:0-11551 GCA_964500945.1 uncultured Verrucomicrobiales bacterium
CGACCGCCTCCAAACCTGGCTGCGACGTGCCGCCCTCGGTTTCTCGCCCCAGGCGCGCGCCATGAACCTCGAACCGCCAAAGGGCATCCTCCTCGTCGGCGTGCAGGGCTGTGGCAAGTCCCTCGCCGCCAAGGTCATCGCCGCCAGCTGGCAAATCCCCCTGCTCAAGCTCGATGCCGGCCGCCTCTTCGATAAATACATCGGCGAAAGCGAAAAAAACTTCCGGCGTGCCACCGAAATGGCCGAAGCCACCGCCCCCTGCGTCCTGTGGATCGACGAGATGGAAAAGGCCTTCGCCGTGGGAGGCGACGCCAGCACCGACGGAGGCACTTCCCAGCGCATCCTGGCCACCTTCCTCACGTGGCTTCAAGAAAAGGAGCAATCCGTCTTTCTCGTGGGGACGGCCAATCAAATCGACAGTCTCCCGCCCGAACTGATGCGGAAGGGCCGGTTCGACGAAATCTTCTTTGTCGACCTGCCTCAACCGGCTGAACGGGAATCCATCTTCCGCATCCACCTGGCCAAACGCGCCCAGGATCCGGCTGCCTTCGATCTTCCCGCCCTGGCACGCGCCACCCGTCAATTCAGCGGTGCCGAAATCGAACAAGCCGTCATCGCCGGCCTCTACCACGCCCTCGAAAAAGCGGCTCCCCTCGATACCCGGACCCTCCTGGAAACCATCGAATCCACCGTCCCGCTCGCCGTATCCCGCCGGGAAGAAGTCGCCCGCCTCCGAGCCTACGCCCAGGAACGCTTCGTCCCCGTCGCCAACCCGCCAAACGCCAAAACCGGTCTAGCAAGAGGCCCGAGGGCCGAAACGTCACTCCGCTAGCCGTTTCACATACCCATACGCCACATCCGCCAGACCCTGCGCGCCGCCGCTGGCCTCCGGGTTTGGTTCGTTAGCGTGAACCCGCCTCCTCAAACCCGATGGATTTTCCGCCCGACTCCCGCGAGAGTGAAGGCAACGGGGCATCTCGCTCGACGGATGGACAGCGAATCAAACACGAACGGGCAGTGGGGCCCTGTCGGAACCTTCGAGTCCCTCTCGGAAGCTCGCGAGCATGCCTTGGTCATCTTGGCGATGGGACGGGATTGCTGGATCCAACCCGCACCAGACGACTGGGGCTTCCAAATCATGGCCGAAAGCGGCTACGCCCAGGCCATTCGCCGGGAGTTCGCCGAATACGCCTCCGAGCGTGAAACCGCGGCCCGATCCGTGGAGACGCCGAGGTTCGCCACGGGCTTGGAAATCGCTCTTCTCTGGGTCGTCAGCCTCTTCTGGATCCACTATCTCCAAACCCAGGATCCCGCCTTCACCCAGCGCTTTTGCAATTCCAGCACCGGCCTGTTCGAGCACGGCGAATGGTGGCGGCCATTCACCTCGCTCTTTCTCCACGCCGATCTTTCCCACCTTCTCGGAAACGTCGTCTTCGGACTCGTTTTCTGCCTGCTCGTGGCGTTTTCGGTCGGCCCTTGGACGGCCTGGCTCCTCATCCTGGGAAGCGGCGCGGCCGGGAACGTCTTCACCGCCTGGTTTCATCACCCTGGCGATTTCCAGTCTCTCGGTGCCTCCACCGCCACCTTTGGCGCCTTGGGCATCCTCGTTGGATACGGCGCCCTGATCGCCTGGCGAACGCGGTCCTACCGAAGATTGCGCGGCCTCATCGTTCCCCTCGGAGGCGGAGCGTTCCTTCTGGGGTGGCTCGGGCAGGGAGGCCCACAAACCGATGTCCTCGGCCACATCTTTGGTTTCCTCGCGGGAGTCATGGCCGGTCTCGCCGCCGCGAAGCGCCAGAGCCAGGACGCTTAGCAAGAATCCGGCCCGGAACGCCGTCGCACATGCTGAACGATTCCCGACAGCCCACCCCCAACGAACCCACCCATGTGCCCGGCCCAAGAAATCGAAGCCTCCCAACCGCGACCCAGCCCGACCAAGAGCCCGCCGTAAAACACCAGCACCCCGATCGCCGCCACGGACCACCCCACCTCCCGTCGCCGGATCCCCTGCATCAGCACGAAGGCAAGATACCCGAATGCCACGCCGCTCGCCCCCAAATGCACGAGGTTTGCGTCGCCGAACATCCAGGCCCCCAGACCCGCCCCCAGCACGCTCAGTGCCGTCGCCCAGCCGAAGGTTCGCCATCCCGCCTGCAACACCACCAGCGCCAGCGGCACCAGCACCGATGCATTGGAGAACAGGTGCGCCCATCCCCCGTGTAAAAACGGCGCCAGCGGAATTCCCGTCAGCCCGGCAGCTTCTCCCGGCCGAATCCCAAATCGCTCCAGGCCCAGCCCAAACGCCTGCCCCACCCCCTCCAAACCGGCAGCTACCGCCAACCACCCCAGAATCACCGCAAGCTGAGGCCCCAGACGGTCCTCCGCCTCCATCAGAAACTTGGCGATTCGTTCCCCCCGACGCATGCTGACCTCACCGTAGCGATTTCCCATGACGCCTCAAACCACGCGCTTCGCTCCCAGCCCCACCGGTCGCCTCCATCTCGGGCATGCCTTTGCCGCCGCGGTGGCCTGGGCCTATGCGGAAGCCTCCGGCGGCCGCTTCCTGCTGCGCATCGAAGACATCGATCCCGGACGTTGCTCCTCAGAACACGAATCTGCCATTTACGACGATCTCCACTGGCTCGGCCTCACCTGGCCCGAACCCGTCCGCCGCCAGTCCGAACACCTCGACGACTACGCGGCCGCCCTGCGCCGGCTCCAAGATCAAGGCCTGCTCTACCCCTGCTTTTGCACGCGGAAAGAAATCGAACGCGATCTGGCAAACGCGGCCCACGCTCCCCACGGCCCGGACGGCCCGGTCTACCCCGGAACCTGTCGAAATCTCCCCGAAACTCAGCGCCGGGAACGAATCGCCGCCGGCCACCCCCACTGCCTCCGCCTCGACACCGCCACCGCCACCGCTCGCGCCGGCTCCCTGACCTGGCGCGATCGCCGCCGCGGCCTCGTTCACGCCGATCCCGCCTCTTTCGGCGACGTCATCCTGGCCCGAAAAGACATCGGCACCAGCTACCACCTCGCCGTCACCGTCGACGACGCCATCCAAGGCATCACCCTCGTCACGCGGGGGGATGACTTGTTCCCTTCGACCCACCTCCACCGTCTCCTTCAGTTCCTTCTCGATCTGCCCGCCCCGGAATATGACCATCATCCGCTCCTTCTGGACGAATCCGGCCGCCGGTTCGCCAAGCGCGACCACGCTCACACTCTGGAGTCCCTCAGGACGCAAGGCTGGTCCCCGGAAGACGTCGATCGGGCCATCCGGCGTCAGCATCCCCATTTCCACGCGGGAACGCCCCCTCACCAAGTCCCGTAAACCGTCCAAATCCCATGCCCACGACGCAGAAACCCGAACCCCAACTCACCTTTCGCAAAATTCCTTCGCAAATCTCGAAATTTTTTGCTAAGAAGAACGCAATGACCTTCCCAAAGCTCTCTCTCGTTCTGGCCCTCGGCGCCTTCGTGCTTTCCAGCTGCATCTCGAATCCGCTCGATCGCTCTGGTGATGGCGTGGCCGCGGCCGAAACCGGTTCGACGGAAGCCATGCCCTCCGGCCCCGAACCCACGCCCGTCCCAAAACGCCTCGTCGAACACACCATCGAACAGGGCGATAGCCTGTGGAAGTTGGCCCGCCAATACGAAACCACGGTGAAGGATATCCAGGCCGCGAATCACATGGACGGCACCACGATCATCGCCGGAAAAACCATTCTCATCCCGACCACTCTGCCGGATGAATTGCTGCCCGGCGCGGCATCGGAGGCCGGCGAAAGCACCTCGGCGAACACGACGCCCAGCACGCCCGTCCCCCTTCGCTCCAGCGAACCGGAGCTGCTGGATCCCGCGGGCATTTGACGCCGCACCTCACGACGCGTCTGCCCCTCGTCCCGCTCGGTCGGTAACCGGATTCCCTAGGCTGAAATCCGAATCGTCATCCGTCCACCCATCCGCCGTCGTCGAACCCGGTGCCACCCTCGGCCAGCGCGTTCGCATCGGCCCCTTCGCCTACGTCGCCGCCGGAGCGGAAGTCGGCGATGACGTCGCGCTCGGTCCTCACACCGTCCTCCAGCCCTCCGCACGCATCGGTTCGGGAACCGTCATTGACGCCCACGCGGTCATCGGCGGCGATCCCCAGGCCCTAGGCTTCGATCCGTCGAAACCCACCCTGGCCGTCATCGGCGAACGCTGCGTCATCCGGGAGGGCGTCACGGTGAATCGCGGTTTTCACGACGAAGCCACCATCGTCGAGAATGACGTCATGCTCATGGCCTACGCCCACGTGGGCCACGACTGCCACGTCGCCCACCACGCCGTCCTGGTGAACAGCATGATGTTCGGCGGCCACGTGCAGGCAGGTCCCTACGCCTTCATCGGCGGCGGCGCCGGCGTTCACCAATTCATCCGCCTCGGAGAAAGCGCCATGATCGGTGGAAACGCCCGCGTCGCCATGGATGTCCCCCCGTTTTGCATGATGGTCGAGCGCAATGACCTCGTCGGCCTCAACCTCGTCGGCCTGAAGCGGCGAGGTTTCGATCGCGACACCATCCGCGAACTGAAAACGCTCTACCACGCCATCTTCGGCGCCGGCGGAAACCGGCATGAGCGCGCAGAATCGCTTCTGCCCCAGGCAAAGTCCGGCCAGGCCCGGCAATTCCTGGAATTTGTCGCCGCCCCCACCAAACGCGGCCTCTGCCAGCCACGCCAGAAGGGCGCGGACTGATCTCGAACTCCACCCGTGCTCCTGACCATCACCCATCCAAACTCAACGATCCGCAAGCATCAGCCAAAGCGTCCCTCCCAGATTCGTCGCGCGAATCGGCTTGATTCTTTCGTCTGACAGATCAGGATCAGTTCTCTACCCGTTTCCATGAAATTCATCAGCCGATGCCCCCTCTTTTTGTTCGTCCTCATCGCCTACAACATCGCCATGTGGTCGTCGCCGCACCTGATCTCCGGCCGCGAAGACGCCGTCGTCGTCGTTGAAGAGACGGCCGAGCCCGTCCAACCCGAGGATGCCGAGGCGCAACTCGATGCCCAACAAGAGGAGGTCCGTTACTTCCCGCCGCCACCCCTTTTCACGGTCGATCTGATGTCCGGGGCCACCTGGCGCCCGACCCTCAGCGACTTCATTCTGCTCTTCGCCATCGCCGTCCTTTACATTGAGCTGTTCAAATCCACTCGAACCAGCGTAGGCGCCATCGTGGAGCACGTTTTCTCGCTCTTTGTCTTCATCGTCTTTCTCGTCGAATTCCTTCTCGTCCCGGCCGCAGGCACCTCCACCTTCCTGCTCGTGACCCTCCTTTCCCTGATCGATGTCATCGGCGGATTCACCATCACCATCTCGACCGCCCGGCGCGACTTCGGAGTGGGATCGCACGCCATGCCGGAGTGAACTTGCGCTTTCCGCGAGCAAGCCCGCCCGCCCGACGCGTCTGAATCCACACGGCTCGGCCCAGGCCAGGCGATTCGCCTTGGCCAACCGGGTGACTTGCCCCGTAACCTTTGCGGCGGCATGTCCGTGTTATTCCCGATGTCTCGCTCCTCCCTGATCGCCCTCAGCATCCGCCTGGCCCTCGCACTCGTCATCGTCGCCACGTCGATCGGCGTCTACGCTGTCTTGGTCGCGACCGGTCCCGAACCCCGGAGCCGCCCGGCCCAACCCGTCGTCCCCACGGTCGAGGTCGCCACCCTCGAGCCCGCATCCTACCAGGTCCAGATCCCCTCCAGGGGCCTGATCCAGCCCAAAGTCCGCTCCCTCGTCACCGCCGAAGTCAGCGGGAAGATCGTCGAGGTCTCACCTAGCCTCCTCGCCGGAGCCCGCTTCGCCAAAGGAGATCTCCTCGTCCAACTCGATGAGCGCGACTACCAAAACGCCCTTCAACGCGCCCAAACCGCCGTCGTTCGCGCCGAAACGGCCCTCGCCCTGGCCGAAGCCCAAACCGAGCGGGCCCGCGCCGATTGGGAACGGCTCGGGAACGGCCAGCCCCCTTCCGATCTCACTCTCCGCATCCCGCAGCTGAACGAGGCCCGCGCCGCCCTGCTCGCCGCTCAAACCGACGAACGCGAGGCCCGCATCAACCTCGAGCGATGCCGCGTCACCGCCCCTTTCAAAGGTCAAGTCGTCTCGAAACAGGTCGATGTCGGACAGTTCGTCTCGCCCGGCTCAGCCCTGGCCGAGGTCTTCGCCACCGATGCCTACGAAGTTCGCCTCCCCGTTCGCCCAGGCCAACTCCCCTTCCTCGAAAGCGAAGGCGAAAGCGCCATCGGCTCCGCGGTCGAACTCACCAGTGAAACCGGCGGCGACCTCTGGCAGGCCCGCATCGTCCGAACCGAAGCCGAAATCGATGCCGCCACCCGCCAAGTCTTCCTCATCGCGGAAATTTCCACCGAAGCCCTCGAAAACGCCTTCATCCCCGTCGGCGCCTACGTCGAGGCCCGCATCGAGGGCTCACGCTTCGAGGATGTCCTGCTCATCCCACGGACCAGCGTCCGTGGCCGATCCACCGTGCTGAAGGTCTCCCCCGAAAACACCCTCGAGCTGATCGAAGCCCGCCCCATCTACCGCGGCGACCCCGATTTTCTCGTGGCGTCGCCAACCCCGGATCTGGCCCCGGGCGACCGCATCTCCCTCACGCCCCTCCCCTTCGCAGGCCAGGGAACCCCCGTCCGACCACAGGACCCCGCCCCGCCCTCCGATCGCGAGACCGGCCCTCGCCCACTCGCCAACGGAGGCACGCCCCGCAAACCCGCCACTTGACCCATCCTCGTCTTCCTGCCTCCCCTTTCCCTGCCTTGAATCCCCGCCCCTGAGCCGATGATCGCCTGGTTCACCCGCAACGACGTCGCCGCCAATCTCTTGATGGTGGCCATTCTCGTTTGGGGCATCTGGTCCGCCACCACCCAGCTCACCCTCGAGGTCTTCCCTGATCCCGACATCGACACCGTCGCCATCGGCGTCGTCTACCGCGGTGCCACCCCCGCCGAAGTCGAGGAAAGCGTCGTCGTCCCCATCGAGGAATCCATTCAGGACCTCGAAGGCATCAAAGAAATCCGGTCCACCGCCACCGAAGGCGCCGCGTCCGTTCAGGTGGAAGTCGAAACCGGCTCCAATGCCCGCGAGTTACTCGACGACATCAAAGCCCGCGTCGATGCCATCGTCACGTTCCCCGACGAAATCGAAACCCCCACCGTCGCCCTCGTCCAGTTCACCGACACCGTCGTCCGGGTCGTCCTCTCCGGCGACCTCGAAGAACGCCAACTCCGGGAACTCGCCGACGAAGTCCAGGACGACATCCTCGGCCTCACCGCCACGTCCGAGGTCCGCCTGCCCCGCTGGCTCCCGCTCGATAAGCTCCCAGGCAGCGGCCTGTTCCTCGGCCTCCTCGAAAAAACCGAAAACGTCAGCCTCGTCAATCTCACCGGCGTTCGCCCCTACGAAATCGGTATCGAACTCTCCGAGGAAACCCTCCGCCGTTTCAACCTCACCCTCGATGAGGTCGCCCAAGCCGTCCGCGCCCAGTCCATCGATCTCGCCGGGGGCACCCTCAAATCCCCAAGCGGCGAAATCCTCCTCCGCACCCGCTCCAAAGCCTACACCGGCGCCGATTTCGAAAACATCGTCCTCCGCGCCAGAAGCGACGGCACCCTCATCACCGTGGGCGACGTCGCCACCGTCATCGATGGCTTCGACGAAAACCGCGTCGAAGGCCGCTACAACGGACGCAGCGCCGTCATCCTCGAGGTGAAGCGGGTCGGCGACCAAAACGCCATCCTCATCTCGCGCGCGGTGTCGGATTACGTGGTTCAAAAAGCCTCCGAACTCCCGCCCGGCGTCGCCATCGATGCCTGGCGCGACCGCTCAGAAATCGTTCAAGGACGCCTCAACACCCTCATCGGCAGCGCTCAGTGGGCTTTCCTCCTCGTCTTCGGCATGCTGGCGCTCTTCCTCCGGATCTCGCTCGGGGGCTGGGTCGTCCTCGGCATCCCCGTCGCCTTCTCCGGCGCCCTCATCCTCATGCCCTACCTCGGCGCCACGGTGAACATCGCCAGCCTCTTCGGTTTCATCCTCGTCCTCGGGATCGTCGTCGATGACGCCATCGTGACGGGCGAAAACATTTTCTCGAAGCTGCAAAAAGGCATCGATCCCGAAACCGCCGCCATCGAGGGCGCGCGCGAAGTCGCCCGCCCCGTCATCTTCGGCGTGCTCACGACGATGATCGCCTTCATCCCGCTGATGCTGATCCCCGGATTCCGCGGCGCCATCTTCCGCCAAATCCCGGCCGTCATCATTCCCGTCCTCCTCTTCTCCCTCATCGAATCGAAACTCATCCTGCCCGCCCACCTGAAGCACGTGAAAGGCGCAGCCCGCCAACCGGCACGCTGGAACGTCATCGAACGCGGTCAGCGCGCCGTCGCCGGAGCCCTCCCAAACTTCGCCGCCAACCTCTACCGGCCTTTCCTCGAGCTCTGCCTGGTCAACCGCCCCATCACCGTCGCGGCTTTCTTCTTCATCTTCCTCTTCACCCTCGGCTGGCAATCCAGCGGCCGGATCCGCTTCATGCCCTTTCCCCGCGTCGCCAGCGAATACATGACCGCCAGCCTCACCATGCCCACCGGCACGCCCTACGAGGTCACCGAATCCCACATGGATCGCATGGAACGCATCGCTCAGGATCTGCGCGACAAATACACCGGCCCAAACGGCGTCAGCGCCATCGAGAACGTCTTCGTTTCCATCGGCGGAAGTGGCGCCTCCTCGGGAGGCCCCCGCGGAGGCGATGTCGTCGCCGGCCAGTCGCACCTCGGCCAAATCTCCCTGGAACTTATGGACCGCGAGAAACGCGAGGACCGCAGCATCACTCTCGATTCACGCCAGCTTTCCATGGAGTTCCGCCGCCTGGTCGGCCCCATCCCAGGCGCCGAGGATTTCAATATCCGCGCCGAAATCGGTCGCTACGGCGATCCCATCGAAATCCGTCTCCTGGGCAATCGCGCCGCTGAACTCGATGCCGCTGCCGCCACCGTGGAGCGCCGCCTCAAAGAGTTCGCCGGCCTCTTCGACATCGCTAGCAACGTCGATGACGGCAAAGAGGAAATCCGTCTCCGGGTCCGCCCCGCCGCCGAACTGCTCGGCATCGACGCCGGAGAACTCGCCCGCCAAACCCGAGGTGCCTTTTTTGGATACGAAGCCCAACGCATACAGCGGGATCGCGATGACATCCGCGTCATGGTCCGGTACCCCATCGAGGAACGCACTTCGCTGGTGAACCTCGACGAACTCGGCATTCGCTCCCAGGAGGGCGACCGAATCCCATTCGCCAACCTCGCCGAACTCGAGTTCGGACGCAGCCCGGCCGCCATCACCCGCACGGATAGGAAGCGAACCGTCACAGTTCGTGCCGATGCCGACAAGGAACGGGCCGATCTCGAGGGAATCAAAGCCGCTCTACAGGATGAACTGCCCTCCCTCCTCGCGCCCTATCCCGGGGTGTCGTTCAGCATGGAGGGCGAGGCCCGGGAGCAGCGGGAAGCCAATCAGGCCCTGCTCTCCGGCTGCGTGCTGGTGGTCTTTGCGATCTACTGTCTCTTGGCTATCCCCTTCCGTTCCTTCCTCCAACCCTTCATCGTCATGGCCGTCATTCCCTTCGGCATCATCGGCGCCGTCTGGGGCCACGCCCTGATTGAACTCATCCGTCAGCTCACCGGGCATCCCGAACCCTTCATGCCTCTCAGTTTCATGAGCCTCTTCGGCATCCTCGCCCTGGCCGGCGTCGTCGTGAACGACAGCCTGGTCCTCGTCGATTGGGTCAACCGGCGCCGCGCCGAGGGCATGTCCATCGGCGAAGCCGTCCGGACCGCGGGCGTGAACCGTTTCCGCCCCATCGTCCTCACCTCCGCCACCACCTTCGTCGGCCTCGTCCCCCTGGTCTTCTTCGAACGCAGCACCCAGGCTCAATTCCTGGTCCCCATGGCCATTTCCCTGGGCTTCGGCATCCTCTTCGCCACCCTCATCACCCTCGTCCTCGTGCCCACCACCTATCTCATCCTAGAGGACCTCAAAAAAGCCACCGCAGCCCTCTGGCGCTGGTTCAAAGTCCCGTTCATCACCCCACAGCCTACCGAAAGCCCGGCTTCGTGATTCGCGTGTCACACCCCATGCGTTTCCCTTTGCCGCTCGTCCCGGCCCTCATCGTCTCCCTCGCCGCTCCCCTGACCACCACAGCAATCGGCGCCTCGCCCAGTCCGCTGCAGCTGGCCGCGCAACGCGTCGAAGAGGCCCTTCAGGCCCAACCCGTCAACGCGCACAATTACAAGGGCGCCATCGCCATCGAGGCCCTGATCCGCTGGGGCCTCGCCAGCGACCGCGAAGCGACCGTGAACTGGGCCGTCGAACGCGCCGCTGCCCAGGGCATCAACCCCGGAAGCCAGGCCAACCGTGGGCGCGGCCCCTTCAATTGCCTGCCCTACTGGCTCCATCGCACCACCGGCGACGACGCCTGGCGACCCATCATCGTCGATCAAAACCGAGCCTATCGCCAAACCGTCTCCAGAACCCAGGGAGGCGCCATCGAACACCCCCGCTCGAAAAAGCGAGGCGGCGGCCAGGCCATGCTCATCGATGCCCTTCAAGACTACGCCAGCCGCATGGCCATGTTGGGCCAACTCGCCGGCGACGCCTCGGCGTTCGAAGAAGCCGTGCGCCAGCATCGGCTCTACCGTGAAGTTGTCCGCGATCCCGATTCCGGCCTCTGGCACCAGGGACGGGGCTGGCTCGAGGATCCCGAGGCGCTCTCGCCGGGCGCATGGTCACGGGGTCACGGCTGGCTCATCCGCGGGATGATCGACACGCTCTTGCTGCTGCCGCCCGAATCCAGGGAAGCCACCGAACTCCGGGGCTACCTGAAAGAACTCGCCGACGCCTTGATTCCGTGCCAGCAACCTTCCGGCATGTGGCACGGTCTCCTCCACCGCCCGCCGGCGGATTCTCCGCCGGAAGCCAGCGGCACCGCCCTCATCGCCGGAAACCTCGGCATCGCCCTGGCCCAAGGCTTCCTCGAAGGCGAAGCCTACTCCCAAGCGGCCCGCAAAGCCTACCGTGCCCTCCCGGCTTACGTCGATGAAAACGGCGTCGTCCTCGCCGTCAGCCCCGGCCCGGGCCCGTTAAGCGAAGAAGCCCCATGGGCCGTCGATACCTACCCACCCGGAGATCCCCACGGCCCCTTCGCCATCCTCTTCGCCGCCCTGGGCGAAGTCCAGCTCGACCAAACCACCAAAGCCGCCCCCTGATAGGAATCCCTTTTCGACCCTCCCGCGCCCGAGTCTCCATTGGGCTGGGGTTGAAGGGGGTCCAAATTGCGGGCGCTGTTTTGCGTGGCCCGGCAGCAGGGCTGCCTCCAGGACAGCGGCAGCAGGCTCAGAAATCCTGACCCGCGATGAATCGCGATGATCCGACTTTATTCCAGGAGCGGATTTCAGGAGGCTGGGTGAAGGGCATGAGCGCAGGAAGGCGAGGTGATCGGGAAGGGGCTGGCAC
>CAZCRA010000122.1:0-11494 GCA_964500945.1 uncultured Verrucomicrobiales bacterium
GTGAGAGGTGAGAGGTGAGAGGTGAGAGGTGAGAGGTGGAGCAGGTCGGATGCCGGCGCCTGCTGGGAGCCTCAGAGCGGTTTGATCCGGATGCTCTTGATCCGAACTTCACTGTCCGGATCGTGGCACTGAATCGCAATCGTTCCCTTGCTAAGCTTCCTGCCCGGCCGGTCCGGATTCAGCACGTCGGCCACCGGTTCTTCGTAATCCACCGTGACCTCCCCATTCACTTTGATGACGATGCGCTGCCCCACCACACGGATGTGGTAGTCGAACCACTCGTTGTCCTTGTGAGGTGCGTCATTCATCACGTTGACGACGCCGTACAGACTACCGGTCTTTTTCGGATCTTTCTGGGTGGCGTTGATCTGAGCTTCGTGTCCTTTGGCCGGCCAACCCTCCTCCTGAAACTCGGTGTGAAAATAGAACCCGGCATTGGCGCCAGGCTTCGTCATGACGACCAGACGGGCCTCGAAATCGTCAAACGTCGCTTCGTTCACTGGCCCGGTGTAAAAGAGATGCGAGCGTTTGCCGTGGGCCACCAACTCGCCGTCTTCTACTCGGAATGAATCTGGATTCTCCGAAGCACGCCAGCCTTCCAGGTTTTTTCCGTTGAACAATTCGACGAAGCCTTGCTCCTCTTCCGCCGCTTGGACCACCGCGACACAGGCGACGGCCCATCCCAGGACTGCCGCGATCTTCACTAAAGGATCTCGATTCATGTGCCAAATCCTTTACCGGAACCTCACCCCGTTTCGCAACAACAAAAAGCGCGGCGCCGAGATGTCATATCCGGACTTCTCCCACACGAAAAAACTTATTCCCTCCCCGTTGACATTAGGAACTTCGGACGGATAATCGGCGCGTATCCGCAGCGTGCAGTCCAAGGTCATGGCTTGACCAAGGAAACCGGGGCACGCTGAAGTCAAAGTCCCCAGCGCCCGGGATCCCTGGCCCCACGATCTGGGCTTCGTCGGCTCTAAAGCCGCAGCCCCTTTCGCGCCACTCCGGCTCATGGAACTTCCATCGGGTTATGATTCCAAAAAGTCACAGCAGCGATGAGCAAGGTCTTAGTCGTAGGCGCCGGGGGCGTTGGCAACGTCACCGCCCGTAAGTGCGCCCAATTCCCGGACACGTTCAGCGAAGTGTGGCTCGCCAGTCGCACGAAATCCCGCTGTGACGCCATCGCCGCGGATCTCGAGTGCGCTGGAACTCCCATCCGCACCGCCGCACTCGACGCCGATGACGTGGCCGCCACCGTCCGCCTCCTCCGAGAGGTCCAGCCAGCAGTGCTCATCAACGTCGCACTTCCCTATCAGGATCTACCCCTCATGGACGCTTGTCTCGAGGCGGGCGTTCACTATGTCGACACGGCCAATTACGAACCGCGCGACGAGGCCAAATTCGAGTATCACTGGCAGTGGGCCTATCAGGACCGCTTCAAAGAAGCTGGCTTGACCGCGCTCCTAGGGTGCGGCTTCGACCCGGGTGTCACCAACGTCTTCTGCGCTCACGCCGCCAAGCACTTGCTGGATGAAATTCACTACGTCGATATCCTCGACGCCAATGCCGGCGACCACGGCCGGCCTTTCGCCACCAATTTCAATCCCGAAATCAACCTCCGGGAAATCACGCAGCCCGGTCGCTATTGGGAGAAGGGTCAGTGGAAAGAAACCGGCCCGCTGGAAATCCATCGCCCTCACACTTTTCCCGATCCGGATGTTGGCACGCGTGAAATCTACCTGCTCTACCACGAGGAACTCGAAAGCCTTTGTCAGAACCTGCCTGGCCTGAAGCGCATCCGTTTCTGGATGACGTTCTCGGAAAACTACCTGACCCACCTCCGCGTCCTCGAAAACGTCGGTTTGACCTCTATCGATCCCGTCGACTACCAGGGCACCCCGGTCGTTCCCATCGAATTCCTCAAAACCCTGCTGCCCGACCCGTCCAGCCTCGGACCGGACACGGTCGGTAAAACGTGCATTGGAACCTGGGTGACCGGTACGAAGAATGGCGAACCCCGCTCCTATTTCACCTACAACATCTGCGATCACCAAGCCTGCTACCGGGAGGTGAAGTCGCAAGCCATCTCCTACACGGCCGGCGTCCCACCCGTGGTGGGTGCCCGCCAACTTCTCACCGGCGCCTGGCTCCAGCCCGGGGTGTGGAACTTGGAGCAACTCGACCCCGATCCCTTCCTGGACGATCTGGCCATCTACGGCCTGCCTTGGCACGTCCTCGAAGTGGATCAACCCTTGTTACCGTAGCGCGGCGGCCTTCGCGGCTCGTCGCGCGATTCCCGGTCTCCTTCGCCGTTCCGGATCGAATACCTCGTCCGGGAGCGCCTGTCGCGCTCCGCCGGCAAACTTTGATTTTTCTGATTTACCAACTTTCTCTTTTTCTAAGTAAATGAATACCGCTTTTGATACCACCTCCCACCCCGCACGAGCCACCAGTGTCGAAACGGCGTCCATGGCGGACGCCTTCCAGCACAGCGGCCTTGAAACACCCTGCTTCGTCCTCGACCACGAACGCTTCCACGAGAACGGCCGCGCGCTCCAGGACATCCAAACCCGGACCCGGGCCCGGATCCTGCTTGCCCAGAAGGCCTTCAGCACCCACAGCCTCTATCCCACCCTTCGCCAATACCTGGCTGGAACCACGGCCTCGGGCCTCCATGAAGCCCGGCTGGGCCACGAAACCTTCGGTGGCGAAGTTCACGTCTTCTCTCCAGCCTACAAGGACGCCGAGATGGACGCCCTCGTGGAAATCGCCGACCACCTCGTCTTCAATTCGTTGGGGCAATGGCTCCGGTTCAACGAGGTGATCCGCCACGCGCCCCGACAGATTTCCGCCGGCTTGCGCATCAACCCTCAGTTCTCAGCCGCCTGCGTGGCCATGTATGACCCCTGCTCGCCTGGATCGCGCTTCGGCGTCACCGCGGACGATCTCCTGGAGGCCAGCCTCGACGGAATCGAGGGGTTCCACTTCCACGTCCTCTGTCAGCAGGGTTTTGAACCCCTGCGCGATGCCCTCGAGGCCGTGGAAACACGCTTTGCCCGCTGGCTCCCCCAATTGCGCTGGCTCAACCTCGGTGGAGGCCATCTCCTCACCGATCCCTCGTACGACGTGGAGGCGCTTTGCGATACCTTGAACGCCTTCTCGGCGCGTCATCCGAATCTCACCCTCTACCTCGAGCCTGGCGAGGCCGTCGTCAGCCGCGCCGGCTACCTCGTCGCGAGCGTCGTCGATATCGTTCAGAACGGAATGGATATCGCCATCCTAGACACCTCAGCCACCTGTCACATGCCCGACGTGCTCGAGATGCCCTACCGCCCCCCCGTTCGCGATGCCGGACAGCCTGGCGAGAAGCCCCACACTTACCGTTTCGGTGGACCGACCTGTCTGGCTGGAGATGTGATCGGGGACTACAGCTTCGATCGCCCGCTTCAAATCGGGGATCATGTGATCTTCGAAGACCAGGCCCAATACACGATGGTGAAGACGACGACCTTCAACGGCGTCCCCCTTCCCTCTTTGGCGGTCTATCAGCGCGGCGAAGTCCATCTGCTGCGAGAGTTCGGTTACGACGACTTCAAAGCGCGGTTGGGCTGACCGCTGGCTGCGACCAGCGATTCATCGTTGACTCAGGCAAGGGGCGCTCCAGGCCCGAGGCGCCCCTTCGCTAGGCTCTAAAACAGACAGGTTGGTCTGTATGTTTTGCCGGCTCCCTACGTCCAGTCCCTCATGAACATTGTTTCCCTCAACTCCCAATCCTTCCCAACCACCACTTCCAAAGGCACGACCCTCGCCGACTTCTGGGCCCCATGGTGCGGTCCCTGCCAACAACAACTCACCATCCTCGATCAAGTCGCCGCCGAGGCTCCCAAAGGCGTCACCATCGCCAAGGTCAACATCGATGAGAGCCCGGAACTCGCCTCCCGTTTCGGCATCCGGTCCATCCCCACCCTCGTCCTCCTCCGCGATGGCCAAGTCGTCGAAACCCTGACCGGCGTCCAGCCCGCCAGCCGCCTCCTCGCCCTGCTCCAGCCCGCCACGGCCTGAACGCGCGTCGAGCGATCCCTCCCCAGGAAGGCCGCCCCTTGCGCTTCCGCCCATCGGCGCGTTAGCGTCCGGCGTGGCCGATCCCGAGAGACCCTGCATCGACGACTGGTATCGCCCCATCGAAATGCCGCTCTCGTGGGACGATTTCCTGCGCATTCCGCGCCATCCCGATTTCAAATACGAATACTTCCAGGGGCGCGCGTTCCTCACACCACGCCCAAAATCCCTCCACGCCGTCCGCGCTTTGGAGCCCTGTGATGGTCCGGATCTCCTGCACGGGCCGAATTCGGTCCTCCTAGAGGATCCACTACCGGATAGCTGGGAGGGCTTGACACCGCTTTTCAGCGCGGCATTCGAACGAACCCAACCTTTTGCCAGTTTCGACGATGAGAATCGGCGACGCGCCGGCCTGGCGCTCCTGGATTCGTGTCGCCGGGGCGGAGACGGGCCCGTGATCTGGCCCGCTTGTCGCGTCGCACGTGAGGAGGTTTCCGGAGACGCCGTCGGTGCCCTGCTCGTTACCCTCTACCCGGACCTCGACCCGGAGGAGACGTGGAACATCGCTTCCTGGCGCGAACCCCCGCCACCCGATGCCGTCGAACGTGTCCTGGGCCGCCCACATCTCACATGGATTTTCGTCGCTCCCGCTTACGCCGGACGTGGGCTCGGGTCCGCCATGCTGGCCCAGGCCATGAATGAACTCCACGAGCTTGGTTTCAGCGACCTCCTCAGCTCATTCGCCGCCGGAAACGCCCGGAGCATCCTCTGGCACTGGAGAAACGGGTTCCGCCTCCTGGAATCCCCGGGTTCACGCCGCTGCCTGCGACTTTGACGCCCGTCGACCTTTCATCCTTCCGATCTCGAGAAGCGCTCACCCGATCTTCTGCTCCAAGAGCTGACGCACCATCTTTGGATCCGCTTTGCCCTGAGAGCGCTTCATCACCTGACCCAGCAGCGCGTTGATCGCCTTCGCGTTCCCGCCTCTCACCTCTTCGACGGGCCCGGGGTTGGCGGCGATCACCTCCTCCACAATCCCCTCGATCTCGCCTGCATCAGCCGGTTCAAAACCCATCGCCTTCGCTAGCGCTGCGGGTTCTTCATCCGGCTTTTCCCAAAGCGCCGGAAAGAGCTCCTTGGCCTGGTTGTTCGTGATCTGACCTTCCTCGATCAAACCCACCAGCGAACGAAGCTTCGCCGGCGGCACCGGCGACTCCATCACGTCCAGCTCCGCTTCTTTGAGCGCGCTGAGCAAATTGTTGAGGACCCAGTTGGCGATCTTCTTTCCGTAGGCCGTGCCCTCGGCCGCTTCCTCGAAATAGCCGGCCAAATCGCTGTCGGCCGCCAAAACGCCCCCGTCATAGGGTGTTACCCCGAAAGTTTCGACGAATCGCTGCTGCTTCTCGTGCGGCAGTTCCGGCACGTCCTGGCGAATTCGCTCCACCATCGTCTCGGTCCGCACCGGCAACAGGTCCGGGTCCGGAAAATACCGGTAATCGTGTGCGTCTTCCTTCGTCCGCATCAGCTCCGTCTGCCCCGTGGCATCGTTCCAGCGCCACGTGGCCTGAACGATGGGGTTCCCCTCCTCCAACTCATCGATCTGCCGGTCGATCTCGTAGTGCAGGGCTCGCCGGACGGCACTCACCGAGTTCAGGTTCTTCAGCTCGATTTTGGTGCCAAACTCCTTCTGCTCCTTCGACCGGACGGACACGTTGACGTCGCATCGCATCTGGCCCTTTTCCATGTCCGCGTCGCTGACCTCGCCATAGAGCAGAATCTGGCGGAGGCTGTTCAAATACGCCACCGCTTCCTCCGCGCTCTCGATCTCCGGCTCCGACACGATCTCCATCAGCGGTGTGCCGGCCCGGTTGAAATCGATCGTCGTCATCTTCGCGTGGTGCGTGCTCTTGGCGACGTCCTCTTCCAAGTGGATTCGCGTCAGACCCACCACCTTCCCGGGGTTCGCGATCGATTTCTGCGCATCCTTGGGATACGCCAAGTCATACAGCGGCACGCCGCCCCCCAGGCAGAGCGGCAGATCAAACTGCGAGATCTGGTAGTTCTTCGGCATGTCCGGGTAGAAATAGTTCTTCCGGTCCCACTTCGTGACGGGTGGTGTCTGGCACCCCAGCATCTGGCCCGTCAAGATCGTCATCTCGATCGCGCGACGATTCAGGACCGGCAGGGATCCAGGCAGTCCGAGACAAACCGGACACGTCCGCGTGTTGGGTTCCGCTCCGAACTCGACGGCGCATCCGCAGAACATCTTGCTCCGCGTCTTCAGCTGGACGTGAACCTCCAGCCCGATCGTTACGAGAAAATCCGTTGAAGCCATTTCTTGCGCGGTTGCGGTTCTTGCCCCGTCAAAATCGCCCGGATCTCACCCGCAGCGTCCATTTTCGATAACTCGCGCCGAAGGGACTTGTCCCGGAGCGCTTCCCGGAGCGTTTCGTGTTTGAGGAGGCGCAAATACTTCCAGTCTCCCTTCACTCCGGCAAGGATTTCCGTCACTTCCAAATTGCTCTCCACCAGGTAAACCACCGACGGGTGACTCGCCGCCCGTGCCGTGGCCGGCCACTGCCGCAATTTCTGCCGCAGGTAAGGATTGTAGCTCCCGGCCAGAATCATCGCCAGGTTCCGCCGCGTCACCGAACTCAGCGGGTCGAACAAATCGAGCACCGCCTCCGCGTGCGGCAGGTTCTCCACCCCGTTCCGCCACCGGGCCGGCATGGGCTCCCGGGGATAGGTCGCCGCCGACCAAAGGTCTTGATTCTTCATCACCCGGTCGATCTGATGAAGCTCCGTCAGCGTCCCGCTCGTCCGGATCACGAGCCCCAGGAATATCAGCACCGCTAGACTCGGCAGCGTGCTGAGGATCGATCCGGTGCCCCCGAACATCCATCGCCCCGCCGCCGTCTCGGGCCCGAATACCTTCGTGAAAAACTGCTTCGAGACCGCCCGCACCACCGCAAAAACCACCACGCCCAGCACGAAGCTCGCCAAAACCGCCATCCCGCTCCCCAGCTCCAGACCGGCGTAATCCTTCAGCAGTTTCCCACCATTGTGATAGGTCCAAAAACCCGCCGCCGCCCCGCCCGTCCAGCTCGTGATGGTCCAAATGAGGTCCATCGCCCCCTTTTTCCACGCCCGCGCCGCCATCCACAGCGTGAAAAGGGTCCCGACCAGGACAAATACCGTGTCCTCACCCCAAATTCGTTCCATGACGCCCACTCATCGCAAAGTTTGGATCCCACTCAGCTCCCCGCTGGAGGCTCAGTCTTCCATCGTCAGACGATTCCGCTGCTGTCTTAATGCGTGATCGCACAAAACGAGCGTCGTCATGGCCTCGACCATCGGCACTGCCCGGGGCAGCACGCACGGATCGTGACGGCCGCGCGCCGCCAGCTCCGTCGCTTTCCCCTCCTTCGAAACCGTGCTCTGCGCCTGCAAAATCGTTGCCGTCGGTTTGAAAGCCACCCGGAAGAACACCGGTTCTCCGTTACTGATCCCCCCTTGCACCCCTCCCGAGCGATTCGTCCGCGTCCGGATCCGGCCGTTCTCCATGTAAAACTCGTCGTTGTGATCCTTCCCCGTGAGGTAGGTCCCGGCGAATCCCGAACCGATCTCGAACCCCTTCGTCGCGGGCAAACTCAGCATCGCTTTCGCCAGGTCCGCTTCCAGTTTGTCGAACACCGGTTCACCCCAGCCAGGTGGACAGTGCCGCACGACGCACTCGACCGCTCCCCCGACCGAGTTCCCCTCGCTCCGCACCTCCTGGATCCGCTCGATCATGGCGTCCACCACCTCGGGATCGCCGCAGCGCACGATGTTCGATTCGATTTGCTCGAAGGTCACGCCGTTCGGATCCACCTTCCCCTCGATCGACTCGATCCGCTGCACCCACGCCAGAACCTCCAGCTCCGGCGCCAGCTTCTCCAGAACCTTCTTCGCCACCGCCGCCGCCGCCACCCGGCCGATCGTTTCGCGCGCCGAGGCCCGGCCACCGCCTTGCCAGTTCCGGATCCCATACTTCGCATCGTACGTGTAGTCGGCGTGCGAGGGCCGGTACTTGGTCTTCATCTCCGTGTAAGCCTCCGGACGCTGATCTTGGTTTCGCACCAAAATCGCGATGGGAGTCCCCAGTGTCCGACCCTCGAACGTGCCTGAGAGAATTTCACACGTGTCCGCTTCCTTGCGCGGCGTGACGATCTTGCTTTGACCCGGGCGACGCCGGTCCAGGTCCCGCTGAATGTCCGCCTCCGTCAGCTCCAGTCCCGGCGGACATCCGTCGATCACCACGCCGACCCCGCCCCCGTGAGATTCACCCCACGTCGAAAGGTGAAAAATGCGACCGAACGAGCTGCCCATGTCCCGCCTACCAAAGCGGCGAGCCCGCCCAGGCGCAACCCGGGATTCGCTCCCTGAAGACCCTTCCTCACACCCTGCGCTAGCCAAAAGAACTCGCATCCGCCCAGCCGGTGGCGTAGCGTGGACCCCCGTTTCGATGAGTCTCCCCGTGGAATCCGAGCTGAACTATCACGTTCTGAACGACGGCCAGCCTTACGAGCTGCGCAACGGCTCGGTCATTCCCCAGGTCACCCTCGCCTACCAGACGTTCGGTCGCCTCAACGCCGCACGAACCAACGCCGTCCTCGTCTTCCACGCCCTTTCCGGCACACCGAACCTGGCCGGGAACAACCCGAAAGGCCCCGATGGACCCGAGAATCGCTACTGGTCGGACGAATGCCAGGCGGGTTGGTGGGATGAGTTCGTCGGGCCGGGTAAAGCGCTCGACACCAATCGCTTCTTCGTCATCTGCATCAACTACATCGGCGGCTGCTACGGTTCCACAGGCCCAGCCTCGCTTTCCCCGGAGACCGGTCAACCCTATGGCGCCTCCTTCCCCCAGGTTCGCGCCGCGGACATCGTCGATTCCCAGGTCAAACTCCTCGATGCCCTGGGCATCGAAAAGCTTCACGCCATCGTCGGACCCTCCATCGGCGGACTCCTCTGCCTCAGCCTCGCCACCCAATACCCGGATCGCGTCAACATCGTCATCTCCATCGCCAGCTCGCTCTCCATCTCCGCCCTCCAGCGGCTGGTCATTTTCGAACAGGTCCTCGCCATCGAGAACGATCCCCATTTCAACGGAGGAGACTACTACGCTCACGAACCTCCGAACCGCGGGCTCGCCCTGGCGCGGATGATCAGTCACAAAACCTTCATCAGCCTCTCGACCCTCGAACGGCGCGCCCGGCGCGAGGTCGGCAGCTTCGGCCAAACCCTCGCATGGTATGAGCTGGACAGCCCCCTCGAGTCCTACATACTCCACCAGGGCATGAAGTTCGTACAACGCTTCGACGCCAACACTTACCTGCGCATCCTCGAGGTCTGGCAGAAGTTCAATCCCTACCTCGGCCTCGACCTGCCCAAAAACACGCCGGAACACTTGCTCGCCCCCTGCCGAAATCAGCAGTGGCTCATCTTCAGCATCGATTCCGACGTCTGTTTCTATCCCGATCAACAGGAGGAACTCGCTCATGCCCTCCGCGATGCCGACGTCCCCTACATGCACATCACCGGGCACTCGGGTAAGGGCCACGACGCCTTTCTACTCGAACCTGGCCTCTTCAGCCCGCATCTCCAGTTCGCCCTGGGCGGCGGCATCGAGGAACACCACGGTTGAGCCAGGCGCCGAACCTCACCTAACCACCCTGCGCTAGCCGGCTGCCAAAGACCCGCCGCAGGATCTCGCTCACCCGCGCCACCGGATCTTCCCGGATTCGTTGCTCCTCCGCCGCGATCAGCAAAAAGAGACCGTCCACCGCTTCGTCCGTCACATAACCGGCCAAGTCCGGGTTCACCGGACCTCGTCCGCCGGGCCAAAGATTGTAAGCCGTGCTGAGCGGCTCCCAGTATTTCGCCACCCGCACGTTTTGCAGGCTCCGCTCCACCACCGGCCGGAACTCGGACTTCAAACGGGCAGAGGTGCGCGCCCGGAAGTAATTCGTGGCGGCATTGTCCCCTCCCCGCAGAATGCCGACGGCGTCGTTGATCGTCATGGCTCGGATTGCATCGACAAAGATCGGCTGGGCCCGCCCGGCGGCCTGCTCCGCCGCCGCGTTGAGCTTCTGCTCGAACGTGGTGACCTGTTGGCCCAAACCGGCATTCACCGCAAAATTCCTCACCGGAACCGCATCCGGCGGGAAAGCGATCCGGAGGGCTGGATTCGAGTAAAAACCCCCGGGACGCGAGGCGGTCCTGGAAGCGTTCTTCGTGCCGACCCGCAAGGCCTCGCGCAATCCCTCGGCGATCTCCTGAGCCGTCAGTTCACCGGCCGAACCGCCGCGCACGCCCGCGACCGAGTCCAGGATTTGCCCCATCTGTTGAGGCGTGGTTTCACAGCCGGACAACAGAACGGCCGCGGCACAGAGCGGAATGGCAAAGCGTGAAGGAACGCGCATGGGCGAAGTCATACCTGCCCCGTGAAATCCGCACAAGGTCAAAGATGCGGGGCCGAGCACCGTGAGCGACGCGCAACAGCGCCTTGGACCCTAGGGAAAAGCGTCGACCCGTGATGATTTCTGCGCCAGCCCTTGGCGGATTGGCTGTCAGTAGCGGCCCTCCGCGCCAGTCCAAAGGAATTGACTCTCGGGCAGCCTTTTTTGTAACCGACGAAGGATGACCCCATTAGCCCTGCCGTTGAAATACACCGCCACGTTGTTCGTGTTCCGTCCGCCGATCAGCAGGTCCTGGCGTCCGTCGCCATCCACGTCGACGATTTCCAACCCGTAAGCTTCCTGCCCGTTCGTCACGTCCACGTCGTGGCCTTCGAAGACGCCGCCGCCCCGGTTTTCATACCAACGGACGATCTTCTGCGAAAACGAACACGCCGCCACGTCGAGGTCGCCATCCCCGTCGAGATCGCCCACGTCCATGGCGTGCAGGTCCGTCAGATCCGCCTCCACCTCGTGTGCCACCCATTCCGGGTTCGAAAACCACGCGATGCCCGTGCCGTGCCCCGCTGCCCCGATCACGTCGAGGTCGCCGTCGCTGTCCATGTCGCCCAGCGCCACGTTCGTTCCGCCCTTGCGACGCTGCAGGTCCGTCCGGGGCCAGTCAGCATCATGGCCTTCGACGCCGGGGTTCGTGTAAATCGCGAATCCTCCGCCATCGCCCAGCGCCACGTCGTTGCGTCCATCGCCGTTCAAATCGCCGATCGCCACGTAGTGCGGCCGGCCGCCCGCTTCGGCCTCGTCGATGAACGCCCGTCGAGCGTCCGAACCCCGGAACCAGGCCAGCGACAACGGATGGCCCGGTCCCTTGACGATGGCCGCCACCAGATCGTCCCGGCCATCGCCGTCTAGATCTCCGGCGGCGATCCCGTGCGTGCCGTTGATGTGCGTTCCGACCGGGTGCAGCTTCCACGGCA
>CAZCRA010000123.1:0-11486 GCA_964500945.1 uncultured Verrucomicrobiales bacterium
GGGATGGGGGGGGGTTTGAGGCGGGGTGCGCGCGGGTTCGGGGAGAGCTTTGGGGGGTGGCGGAGCGGATTTGCGGCGCGTTGGAGCGGCTTTTGGCGAGTCTCCGGGTGGTGGAATCGGTGGTGGCGAAAGCGGACGGCGCGTATGGGGAGAGCCGGGACGATTTGCTGGAGGAGCTGCGGGAGTTGTTTGGTTTGGGCTGGCTGCGGAGCGCACCTGGAGGGGTGCTGGGTCTGGCGGTGGATGTGCAGGGTTTGGCGTCGCGTGCGACGAGGTTACTGGGGCAGCCGCCGCAGAAGGATTTGGACAAATTGGAGGGGTTTCTGGTGGAGAGCGCCGGGCTGGAGCGGGAGCGGTGTGAATGTGGCCGTGGGCACCTGAGTTCGAGGGGGATCGAGGCGTGGCGGGAGCGGCGGGAGTTGCGGTTGAAATGGTTTGCGCCGGAGCATTTGGCGGCGCGGAAAAAGTGCGGTTGAGAAGGAGACTTTTGTTTCTTGAACGGGAAAATGCGGCATAGTGCTGGGCTGCCTTTTTTCTTGGGCGGCGAACGAATTTCGACGACGATTCATGACAAACGAAGATTCTCAGGGCGGCGAGGAAGTGGGGGAGACCCACGTGGGTAAGGAGCAGGCGTATGACGCGGGTCAGATCGACAAGTTGGAAGGTCTGGAAGCGGTTCGGAAACGGCCTGGGATGTATATTGGGGATCCGGACGAGCGGGGGCTGCATCACTGCGTGTTTGAGGTGCTGGACAACTCGATCGACGAGCATCTGGCGGGATACTGTGACCGGATTGAAGTGACGATCCACGTGGATGGGTCGTGTTCGATAGGCGATGATGGCCGGGGGATTCCGGTGGACATGCACCCGAAGTTTGGGATTCCGGCGGTGGAGTTGGTGCTGACGAATCTCCACGCTGGTGGGAAGTTTGGACAGGGGGCCTACAAGTATTCGGGGGGGCTTCACGGGGTGGGGGCGAAGTGCGTGAATGCGCTGTCGGACTGGTTCCGTGCGGAGGTTTACCGGGACGGGCAGATTCACTCGATCGAATTTGAGCGTGGGAAGACGAGCAAGCCGCTGGAGGTGGTTGGCAAGCTTCCGGACAGCGCGAAGACGGGGACGCTGATCACGTTCATGCCGGACCCGACGATTTTCACGATCACGACGGAGTTTGAGTTCAGCAGGTTGGCGAGCCGGTTGAGAGAGCTGGCCTTTTTGAATCCTGGGGTAGAGATCGTGCTGACGGACGAGCGTCCGGAATCGAAGCGATCGGAGCGGTTTTTCTACGCGGATGGGGTGGTAGAGTTCGTGAAGCAGCTTGGCGAAAACAAGGATCTGGTGCACCAGGATGTGATCGTGCTGCGCGGCAGGCGGCCGGTGGAGCTGGATCTGGAGGGCAAGAAAACGACTGAGGACGTGTTGGTCGATTGCGTCATTCAGTATAACAAAAGTTACAACGAGCAGACGTTGTGTTTTGCGAACTCCATCCATAATGGGGACGGCGGCACGCACTTAACGGGATTAAAGACGGCGCTGACGCGCGCGATCAACGCTTACGCGAAGGCGGCGAAGTTGCTAAAGGACAAGGATCCGCCGCTGATGGGTGATGACTGCCGGGAAGGCATGGTTTGCGTGTTGAGTATCAAACACCCGCACCCGCGGTTCAGTTCGCAGACCAAGGAGAAGCTGGTCAACAACGAGGTGGAGGGCGTGGTGAACTCCGTCATTTACGAAGGGCTATCGGCGTTCTTCGAGGAGAACCCAAACGTTGCGAAGGCGGTGGTGAACAAGGTCATCAACGCGGCGCGCGCCCGGGAAGCCGCGAGGAAGGCGCGGGAGACGGTGCGGAAATCGGCGCTGAGCGGCGGCGGGTTACCCGGGAAGCTGGCGGATTGCAGCGAGCGAGACCCGGCGAGGACGGAAATCTATATCGTCGAGGGTGATTCGGCGGGTGGCTCGGCGAAACAGGGGCGTGACCGGCGGACGCAGGCGATTCTCCCGCTCCGGGGCAAGCTGATCAACGTTGAGAAAGCGCGCCTGGAGAAGGTGCTGCAGAATAGGGAGATCCAGGCGATGATCACCGCGATCGGGACCGGGATCGGCGACGGCGATCAGGAGGGCGCGTTCAACATTGAGAGAGCACGATATCACAAGATCATCATCATGACGGATGCGGACGTGGACGGGTCGCACATCCGAACGCTGCTCCTGACCTTTTTCTACCGGCAAATGCCGGACCTAGTGCGCAAGGGGTATGTTTACATCGCGCAGCCGCCGCTCTACAAGATCACGCGGAAGAAGCGGCAGGAGTACATTCAGGATGACCCGACGCTGAACCGGATTCTAATCGAACTGGGCGCGGACGAGGTGCGGCTCCGGAACTGCAAAGATGGGAAGGAGTTTACCCAGGACGAATTGCGGGAGTTGCTGACGGAACTGGCGAAGCTCTCCCGGCTGAGCGAGGTGATCCTTCGAAACGGGGGAGATTTCGAAGCGTATCTGGCCAAGGAGGAGGAAGGCAAACTGCCGTCCTTCATGGTGAAGATTCGGCAGGGCAACAAGGAGACGATCTCCTATTTTCTGGATGAGAAGGCCCTGAGAGCGTTTTCGGAGGAGAACGCGGATTTGTCTCTCTTTGGTCCGTCTGCCAGCGATGAGGAGGAAGGCGAGTCCGGCGACGAGAATGAAAATGGAAACGGGGATGGAGGCGGGAGTGGTCCTGCCGCGAGCAGTGCCTCGGACCGTCCCTATCGCCGCGCGCAGCTGGTGGAAATCCACGAGTCGAAATCGATCGCGCGGAGCATGAAGCGCGTGGAGGAGCTTGGACTTGACCTTGAGCATTTCAGTTCCCAGGACGAACCGCTCTTCGAGATTCTGGAAGGGGAGGGCGAGGAAGCCGAGCGGACGCCGCTCTTCAGCATTCCGGAGATCTTTGCCACGGTGGTTGAGATTGGGAAGCGGGGTATCGATATCCAGCGATTCAAGGGGCTCGGGGAGATGAACGCGAAGGAACTATTCGAAACGACGATGGACCCGGCGAAGCGGAAGCTGCTGCGGGTGCAGCTCAACGAAGACAACGCCGTGGAAGCGGACCGGATGTTCACGGTCTTGATGGGCGACATCGTCGAACCGCGGCGTCAGTTCATCGAAGACAATGCGCTGAACGTCCGAAACCTGGATGTCTGACGTGGCGGATGGGGAAGGGAAGAAGCGATCAGACGAGGAGATCGCTCATGATGCTGGTGGATTCGGCGAAGGCCGCTTCCTCTGCACCCTGGGCTTGAAGAAGGGTTAGGAGCAAATCGCTGATGCCCTTTTGTTTTGGGCCGTATTCGACCATGCCGCCGTGGAAGCGGCCGTGCTGGAAGAGGTCCGGGCGGCCAGCGAGGACGAGGGGTAGACTGACGCCTTGGTGGCGGGCGGCGTCTTCGGTGGCGCTGCCGTAAAGGACCAGGGTGTTGTCGAGCATCCGGGAGCCATCGGCCTCACGCTTCGTCGCGAGCTGGTCGAGGAGAGCGGCGAAGGCCTGATTCCGGATGAGGTCAGCCCGGGCCAATTCACGGAGCTTCATCTCATCGCCGTTGTGGTGAGTGAACGAGTGGTAGTTGCCCACGCCTCCATCTTCGACAGGGATCCGGGTGTTCTGGAAGCAGAACGAGGCGACGCGGGTTTGGTCCGTCTGGAAGGCCGCCATGAGCAGGTCGAGAAAGACGCTGGCAAGCTCCTGGTATTCTTCGATGGAGGGTGTCGCCTTTGGTTCGAGCAATCCTGGGTCGGGTTTCGGCGTGTGGATCCACTGCTCGGTCTTGGCAATCTTCCGTTCGATTTGCCGGACGGAAGTGAGGTATTCGTCGAGCTTTTCGCGGTCGACCCGGTCCAACTTGCGTTCGACATCGTGGATATCCTGGATCAATCCATCGAGCATGCTCCGGCGCTGATGGAGACGGTTCAGGACGAGACGTGGGTCGGTCTGATCGTCCGCAAAGAGGAGACGATAGAGTTCCCGGGCGTCGCTGATGGCGGGGAGGGGGACGCCCTCCCGGGTGAACGCGATGCCTTCCGGAGTCGATTCGCCGCCGGTTTCGAGGGAGGTGTATCTGGAGGCGCCGCCGAAGTCGAGTTGGGAAGCGAGGATTTGGTCCATTGAGACCTTGGAGAGTCGATCGGCGTTGAGGAACTGATAGGGCTGGCCATGAACGCCGTGGGTGGTGCCGCGAACGAGGGAGACGCCCTTGAGGAGGGTGAGGTCATCCCGATGGTGGGCAAGGGGAGCAAGGGAAGGCGTGTGCTGCCAGCCTTCGGTGCCGTTTTCGGGCCACCATTTTTCGGGGCGGACGCCGAAGGAGAAGTGGACGGCCAGAAAACGCTTCGGAACCCGGGCCGCATCGGCGGCGGCTTCAGCGCCCCAAACCCGGTGATGAAGCGATTCCAGGATCGGGAGTGGCAGGGCGGCCCCTGCTGTTTTCAGGACCACGCGACGGGACCAGTTTCGGTTCGAAGGGCGACGAGGGCGGGATTTCGGGTTCATATCAGCGGCGTTTGAAGGTTTCGCTCAGAACGATGGCTTCGATGAGCGGCTCGAGACGGTAGTCATTTTCAGCGAGAACGGTTTCGAGCTGGCGAATCTCGGGCCGGTCACTGAAATCGACTGGCCGGCCGATGGCATAGGCGAGCATCTTTTCGGCCAGATGCCGTGCGAAGTCGTCTTTGCGCGAAAGCAGGTAGGCCTTCATGGAGGCGGGTCCGTCGAATGGGGTGCCGTCCGCGAGAACTCCCGCGGCGTCGATGGGAGCGATGGGCTCGCGCTGGTGGGGTCTGTTTCCGCGTTCAGGGATGATGAATCGCACCGCCTGATTCCGCCACTGCCCGGCGGCGTCGTAGTTTTCGAAGGCAATGCCGTAGGGATCGAAGTGTTTATGGCAAGCGGCGCAGTCAGGGTCGCGGGTGTGGAGTTCGATGAGCTGCTTGACGGTCAGCGAGTTCGTGTCCGACACGCCCTCGATTTCTTCGAGAGCACTGACGCTGGGCGGTGGAGGTGGAGGCGGATCACCGAGGAGGTGTTCGGTGATCCAGGCGCCGCGGACGACTGGGGAAGTTCGGGTGCCGTTGGACGTCATTGCGAGGATGGAAGCATGGGCCAGGACCCCTCCGCGCCGGACGCGGTCGTCGCCCGCGAGGCGAACGGGACGGAGGGTGGTGCCCGCGATGCCGAGGTGGTCGAGTCCGTAGTAGCGGGCCAGTTTCGCGTTGAGCATGTCCCAGTCGCTGTCGATGACGTCCAGCGAGCTGCGATCCGAGCGGAGGATTTCTTCGACGAACGCGGTCGTTTGGCCGACGAGGGTTTCCGGCATGTCGAAGGTGTAGTTTGGGAAACGTCTCCGGTCGGGGATGATGGTCTCCAGGCGGTCGAGGCCAAGCCAGCCCTCGGCGAATGAGCGGATAAAGCGGCTGGAACGGGGATCGGCGAGGAGACGCCGAGTCTGCTTCCGCAGGCCCTCCGGCGTGGCGAGTTCGTTGGATTCAGCCTTGCGCAGGAGTTCCTCATCCGGACCTTCGTTCCAGAGGAAGTAGGAGAGCCTGGATGCCACTTCGAGGGGTGAGAGGTCGCCTGGTCCGGCGCTTTTTTCGACGAGATAGACGAATTTCGGAGACGCGAGGATCATGGCGGCGCCCTGGCGGACGCCAGCAATGAAGGTCTGACGGTTTGAGCCGTCGTGAAAGCGGGTGTAGCGCTCGATCTCTGCATCGGACACCGGGCGACGGAAGGCTCTGGAGGCGAGCCGCTTCAATGCGGCATGGGTTTTTTCGGTCGTGAAGGGCGGCTCGACGCCGTCGGGGAAAAGCAAATCGATGGCGGGTTTGGCGGGAATCGGACCTTCGATTTCGACGTCGTCGATGAAGAGGCCGCGCCAGATTTCCCGGCGCGGGATGCGGTCGCGGTGGATCTTTGTGTACATGTCCGGCTGGTTATAGACGTCGGTTTCCCAGCCCAAGTTGCCTTTATGGAGGTAGTAGCGGCGCTGTCCCTGTTTGAGATAGATCAGCTTTTCGATGGATTCCGGCTGGTCGATCGTGCCGCGGACTTCTTCTTTCAGCAGGGGATTGTGCCCGCGGTTTTGAGCGCCGCCGCGGCCGCCGATGTATTCGTAAAGGCCGACCGTCAAGGTGGATTGGTCGAAGGCGGTGGGCGGTCCGGCACCGGCTTTGATCCGGACGCGATACCAGCCGTTGCGCGGAATGGCCAAGGGGACCATGAGTTTGGCTCCGGCGATGATCAGCTGGGCGCGGGAGTTGATCGGGTGGTAGACCACGATTCCGCGATCTTCGATAAGCTGCGTCGGGTGATCGTTCTCGTGTGCCCAGACGAGACCCGGGATTTCTTTCCCGCGAGGTTTTTTGGGTGGATCGGTGATGCGCCTTTCTTTATCCGGGAGCGCCTCGTATTCGGCGAGTTCTTCACGGTAATCCTCCAGGGGATCGGGGAAATGGTGAGCGTAGACGAATTTGTGGGGGTTGTACTCCAGTTCCTCACCCTCGAGGTGGAGATGATAGCGAGGCCACGTTTCGTCAGGGATGGCGGATTCCAGGGTGGCCAACGCCGTATCGAGGAAGCGTTCCATCTGGTAAGGGCTCATGAAGAGGCCTGGCCCCTGGTTGTCGAGGCCTTCGATGGCGCCATCCTTGGCGAACGATCCCGTGCCGATGGGAGGCACGCCGAGCAGGGCCTGGATGGTGTGCTCGTACTCGCGGCGATTGATTCGGCGCAGGACGCCCTCGGCGCTTCCGGCCAGGGCGAGTTCGGCGCGGGCGAGTTCATCGCGGGCCCACTCGACGACGGTGACCTTTTCGTCAGGCGAAGGCTGACGTTTGTCCTCAGGTGGCATCCGGCCTTCGTTGAGAACGTTGATGACTTCGTGCCAGCGTTCCGCCGTGCGGACGTCATCAATGACGCCAAGGAAATCGTCGAAATTGAAGTTGCCTTTGTCGGCCCCATCAGCGTGGCAGTCGAGGCAGTAGCGGTCCAGAACGGGCCAGACGTCGGCGTCGAAGCGGGCGCGAAGTCCTGGGTCGGCCGCGGGGGCGGAGCTGGCGAGGGAGGTGCAGGCGATGAAAAGCCAGCAGATGGCGCGGAATGGGTTCAAGCAGGAGGAAACACGACGCGGAGGCTGCCGGGCTTTCACGGAGGGTGGACACAAAAAAGCGCCGCGGAAACGAATTCCGGGCGCTTAGATGCCCCGCTTGTGCCGTCCATGGAGCAAGGGCTCACGTTCCCTTGACCTCACAGGTGGGTGGACGCCTGACGAAACATCTGCCTTCCAATCAAGGCCTGACATTTGTCACCCGGCGGATCCTCCCATTTCTGGAATAACGGTCCGGGCCCAGTATCTCCATCTGGTGGTCGAACACAGAAGGAAAGGGGTAATCAGCTCGAGGAATCGACGCCGTTTGGGCGGTAAGACGCCACTCAAGGGTCGCGAGGAGGTGCGAAGTGGCGCGTTCCGCAGATAAATTCTGCGGGAGGATTCCGGGGCTGCTTTTCTCAGTTGCGTTTCACCGGCGCCAGGGGCCGCCGGCGGTGCTATCAAAGATCGATTCCGGACCCTTTTAGAGCGGTTCGGAAGTTGCCCTACTGTCCCTCTGAACCTTCGAAAGTCAAAGTGATCCGGACGCTTCAAATTCTTACGTAGGCGCCGAGGCCCTGGAGACCGCCCTCGCGGCCAAAGCCGCTCTCCTTGTAGCCGCCAAAGGGGCTGGCGGGGTCGAAGCGATTGAACGTATTGGCCCAGACCACGCCGGAATGGAGTTGTCGCGAGACCGCCGCGAGGCGGGAGGCGCTCCGGGTCCAAACACCGGCGCTGAGGCCGTAGGCGGTGTTGTTGGCCCGTTCTACGGCCTCGGCGGGCGTCCGAAAGGTCATGACGCTGAGGACGGGTCCGAAGATCTCCTCCCTGGCGATCCGGTGGCTGGGGCTGACGCCGGTGAAGAAGCAGGGGCGGTACCAGTAGCCTTCGGAGGGCAAATCGGCGGAGGTTTCGAAGCATTCGGCCCCCTCGTCGTGGCCGCTCTGGACGAGTTCACGGATGCGATCGAGTTGAGCCTCGGAGTGGATGGCGCCGATGTCGGTGTTTTTGTCGAGGGGATCACCGACGCGGAGAGTGTTCATGCGGGACCGGAGACGGGGCAGGAGGTCATCGAGGAGATTTTCTTGAACGAGCAGGCGGCTCCCGGCGCAGCAGACCTGGCCTTGGTTGAAATAGATGCCGTTGACGATGCCTTCGACCGCTTCATCGAGGGGTGCATCGTCGAAGAGGATGTTCGCCGCCTTCCCGCCCAACTCCAGGGTGAGCCGCTTGTCCGAAGGGGCGACGGCCTTCGCGATCGCCTTCCCGACCTCGGTCGAGCCGGTGAAGGCGATTTTCCGAATTCCGGGATGGTTCACGATCATCTCACCAACGTCGCCGGCGCCCGTCACGACATTGACGACCCCTGGGGGGAGTCCTGCGTCTTGGAAAATCTGCGCCAGGTGAAGCGCCGTGACGGAGGTGGTTTCCGCCGGTTTGATGACGACGGTGTTTCCCGTGGCGAGAGCGGGAGCGATCTTCCACGCCATCATGAGGAGCGGGAAGTTCCACGGGATGATCTGTCCCACGACCCCGATCGGCCGGGGGGTGCGACCTGGGAAGGCGTATTCGAGTTTGTCGGCCCAACCGGCATGGTAGAAGAAGTGCGCGGCGACGAGCGGGAGGTCGACATCGCGACTTTCCTTGATCGGCTTCCCGTTGTCCATGGTCTCCAGGATCGCCAATTCGCGTGCGCGCTCCTGGATCATGCGGGCGATGCGAAAGAGGTATTTTCCGCGTTCGGCGCTGGGCATGCTTCCCCAGGGGCCGTTCAGGGCTTGCTCGGCGGCCTCGACGGCACGATCGACGTCCGGCTGGCCGGCTCGAGCGATGCGGGTGAACTCGCGGCCGGTGGCGGGATTCAAGGAAGGGAAGTCCTGACCGGAACTGGGCGGGGAGAATTCTCCGTCGATGAAGAGATCGAAGCGTTCCTGGAGCGGGACGGGGGTCGATTCGGGCGCGGGTGCGTAGGACCAGTTGGGCGGGGCCGCCTTCATGGGAATGCAGGGCGTGGGATGGGCAACGTCGCGGGTCCCAGGATCAATTGGCCGGGACGGATTCGAGGCTTTGCCGGAGGACGGAAACAAGCTGTTCGGCGGCGGCCGCGGAGAGTGGGGCGCGAGTGACCATGCCAACGCAAACTTCACCCGCGGTCGAGACGCACTCCAAAACGCCGAACCATTTGTCTTCGCCGAGAGGCAGGTAGACGCCGGAGTTTGGGCCCGCGGCGTTCATTCGCTGACGGACCTGTTCGAGAACCTGGATGAGCTGGAGGGAGGCCCCGACGGCGGGAGCGTTTTCCTGCCGATCGTCGTCGAGGAGGGAATAGCCCTGGGAATCGGTGATGAAGAGTTCGGATGCGCCGGTGACTTCGCGGACCCACGAAGCGTACGACTCGAGGCGGTGCCGGAGGCGGCCGCGGGGTTCGGGTGGGGAGATGCTGGGGGCGAATCCGGAGCTGGACCCGTTTGAATTTGAAGCAGGCGGTGGCGTTCCATGGTCTGCAAACCGCTTGAGTTGGTCGAGCGCCTCGTTTGCGCGCTGGCGAAGGGCGATGGCCGAGCGGACGGGAGTGGAGGCGCCGTTAGCGTCGAGCCGTGCATCGACGGGGTCTTCGCTCGGCAAGGCGACGTCCTCCATGCCGCCGACTGCCGGGTGGTCATGGGCGGGACGGACGACGCGGAAGATCGGGCGGGAGTCGTCGACGAGCGGCGTCGGGGCGGCTTCGCCGTTGGATTCCTCTTCCTCGAGGTTTGAAGGGCCGGGCTTGAGTTGGCGCAGCAGCTCGGCGACCTCGCTGAGATCAATCCAGGAGTCGGGTGAGTTCATGTTCAGGGTGTTTCGTGGGTGATGAGAGATTCAGGCGAGTTTCGACTTCCCCGGCGAGAGCCTGGAACCGCATGGCGCAGGGCGGCGGAGGATCTCGCAGCAACGTGACGGGAACGCCGTGCTGGCTGGCCTGAAGGAAGAGAGAATCGCGTGGGATGACGCTGGCGAAGAGGAGATCGCTGGGGACGATTTCGCGGAGTTGGCGCAGGACGTCCCGACTCACGGGTTCGGCCTCATCGACCATTGTGGCCAGGAGACCGAGAACTTCAACCGGAGGTTTTCGTGTTCGGAGGGAGGCGAGTTGATGAAGAATCTGAGGGAGGGTGCGCAAGGCCAAGGGAGCGCATTCTTCGACCACCATGACCTGCTGGCTGAGGCCGAGGACGTCACCCGTGATGCTGTGGGTGCCACCGGCGGTGTCGATCAAGGCGAGATCGTAGTCGAGATCGTCGAGGTCGTGGAACACGGCGTCGATTTGCGCGTGGCGGGCATCGGGATCGGTGGCGAGGGGCGAATCGCGGAAGGAGTCGAATTGGCCGGCGGTCAGCAGGTGGAGGTGGGGGAGACGCGTCTCCATGATGAGGGCATCGAGGGATCGGCCGAGGAGGGTCTCGAAGAATCCGGCGCGGGAGGCGGCGTGTTGGGTGAGGGAAAGCCCGACAGAGCCCTGGGGATCGGCATCGATCAGGAGGACGCGCCAACTCCGCTGCGCCAAGGCATGCGCGAGATTGATGGCGGCGGTGGTTTTACCGACGCCTCCCTTTTGGCTGGCGATGCTGACCCTGATCACAAGGAGCGAATATCAACCGGGCCAAATCGTTCGCAAGGAGGACTTTGTTAGGGCGCGGCCAAAAAAAACGGAGGTCTCGTGCGAAACGGTCCTGCCTACCGGGGGAGCGAGAGCCGGAGGCCTGCCGTTAGGTCGATGCGCAATCGCACTCGGTGGAGGAGCAACCGCATTGGCGGCAGGCGAAGAGATTCCACGTGCAGGCTGGGAGGCCGACGAGCAGGCGTTCCATGCGGCAGAGACAGGCGCGGCAACCGCCACCGGCGCCGGTTTGGGATTTGAGTTCGTGAACGGAGGAGGCGCCGCAGGCGATGGCGTGATGGACATCGCCCTCGGAGACGCGAGCGCAGATGCAGAGGAGTCGTTGGGTGGAATTGGGGGATTGGGGGGTGGCCATCGGTGCGATATTGAGACTCAGTATCACCTTTCACCAAAGCGCGGGCCTCGGGTCTTGCAACTTTTTTGAGATTCCGTCTCAATTCATGCACTGGAATCCGCATGATGGGCATGGATCCGATCCATGACCGTCCGAACGGCCAGCGCTCCCATGAAGAGTGCCGCCAGCAGCACCACGATCGTGGCGCCGGTCGGCACGTCGAGCCAGTTGCTGGCAAAAACCGCGAGCAGGGACACGCCGCTTCCGATCATGGCTCCGCCGAGAAACAGATTCCGGGGCGAACGGGCGAAGAGTTGGACCGTGGCAGCTGGGGCGACCATCAGGCCGAGGGAAAGGATGCAACCGACGGCCT
>CAZCRA010000124.1:0-6983 GCA_964500945.1 uncultured Verrucomicrobiales bacterium
CTTGAAAACGCATCCAGAATCGCTCCGGAATGATTTTTCGCGTTGGGAAGTTCCGTCTAGCGCATCGAAAACTCTCGCGTCGCGCCCCTCCGAACGTCTCGAGGTTGACGAGCGCTCGCGCTTTCCCATATTCCCCGACGCCACAGTTCTTCCCTACGACCTTCCCAGGATTCTCATCATGGAAAACACTCCCTTCCAAGCCGAAGTCCAGCAGCTGCTCGATATCGTCGTCCACTCCCTCTACACGGATAAAGAAATCTTCGTCCGTGAACTGGTGTCGAACGCCTCCGATGCTCTGGAAAAGCTGAAACACCTCCAACTCACCGAGAAAGAAGTCTTCGACGAAAACTTGGATCTCGAGATCAACATCGTCACGGATGACACGGCCAAAACCATCACCTTCACCGATTATGGCATCGGCATGACGCGAGAGGAACTGGTGGAAAACCTCGGCACGATCGCCCATTCGGGTTCAAAGGAGTTCCTCCGCGCCCTCAGCGAGAATCAACAGAAAGAAAGCGCTCTCATCGGCCAGTTCGGCGTGGGTTTCTACAGCGCCTTCATGGTCGCGAACGAGGTCAAGGTCTATACCCATAGCTGGCGTCCCGACGGCGAGCATCTCGTCTGGACGAGCGACGGCAAAACCGGCTACACCATCGAGGAGGCCTCCGGGCAGCGGCGCGGCTGTAAAATCGTGGTTTCCCTCAACCCCGAATTCGAAGAGTTCGCCTCCGCCAGCCGAGTCCAGGAAATCCTCAAGACCTATTCGAATTTCGTCCCCTTCCCCATCCACCTCAACGGCGAGCGGATCAACACCATCGACGCCCTCTGGCTGAAGTCGAAGAAGGAAGTCAGCGACGAAGACTATTCGGAGTTCTACAAATTCGTTGGCAAAACCTGGGACGAACCTCGCTATCGCTTTCACTTCAGCGCCGATGCTCCGCTGGAAATCAATTCTCTCCTCTTCGTTCCCCAACAAAACCGGGAACGCCTCCTCGGCCCGGGCCAACTCGAATCCCATGTCGCGCTTTATTGTAAGAAGGTCCTCATCGATCCTAATCCAAAAGGTCTGCTGCCCGAATGGCTACGGTTCCTCGTGGGCGTGATCGATAGCGCCGACCTGCCGCTCAACGTTTCCCGCGAGCGGATGCAGGATTCCCAACTCATCCGCAAACTCAATCAGGTTGTCACCAAACGCTTCCTTAAATTCCTCCAGCGCGAGGCGGAATCGAAACCCGAGGACTACCTGGAATTCTTCCAGGAGTTCAGCCATTTCATCAAAGAAGGCATCTGCACGGATTACGAAAACAAGGATACCCTGGCCGGGCTCCTTCGATTCGAGTCATCCATGACGGACCCAGGACAGATGACGAGTTTCGATGAATACCTCACCCGCGCCAAGGAAGAACAAAAAGACATCTACTATCTCATTGGCGACGATCGCTCCAGCATCGAAGCCGGACCGTTCCTGGAAGGATTCAAAGCGCGGAGTCTCGAAGTCATCTTCTTCTACGATACCGTGGACGAATACCTCGTGTCGTCGCTGAGCGAATTTCAGGAAAAGAAGCTCGTGGCGGCCAATCGTTCCGACCTCGATCTCGGAGAAGCTTCGACCGTTCCTGAAGGCGACCCCCTCTCCGGCGACGAGCTCACCAAGCTCTGCGAATTTTTGAAGGAACATTACGGCTCAATCGTCGACGACGTCCGGCCGAGCGAACGGCTCGTCGATTCCCCGGCCGCAGCGCTCAATCCCGAGGGTCATCTCTCTCCGCAGATGCGGCAAATGATGAAGGCGATGAGCGCCGGCAGTGAGGCCCCTCAGCCTCTCGTGAAGGTAAAGCTCGAGCTCAATCCTCGCCACGAACTCGTAAAAGCCCTGGCACATGCCAGCGAGTCGAACCCCGACCTGGCCAAAACGGTCGCGTCACAGCTTCTCGATCATGCCCTGCTCTCAGCCGGATTGCTCGATCACAAAGGCGATCTCGTCCGCCGTGGCTACGACATCATGGCCGCCGCTCTCCGGAACTGAATCGCCTCCCACGCTCAATCCGCCGTGTTGGGCTCCGGTAGCTGGGCTTCCGTCTCGAGCAACCACTCGCCGAGTTTGCCGCGCAGCCGCTCGACCACTTCCGGGCGTGCCGCGGCCAAGTCCTGCGTCTCGCTCTCATCCTTCGCCAGGTCATACAGTTCCACACGCCCATCCTCGTGATACTGCAGCAGCTTCCAATCCCCCTCCCTGATCGCGCTGACCGGGCTGGTCGTTGAGTAATAGTGGGGGAAATGAAAATAGAGCGCGTCCCGGTCCAGTGACGCCTCAGGGTCGCTCAGCAGCCGGCTCAGGTCGATCCCATCGATGGGCTCCTCGATTCGTTCACTCAAACGCGCACGCCCGGCCAGAGTCGGAAAAAGATCGCAGGAAAACACCGCTTCCGGGCAGGTTGCCGACGGTGCGATGCCGGGTCCTCGCACGATCAACGGAACGCGCAGCCCTCCCTCATAGCAGGAGCCCTTGCCGGAGCGCAGCGGCGCCAGATTCGTCACCGGCTGTTCGGGATTCAGCCGGCACCGGCCGATGAACCCACCGTTGTCGGAGGTAAAGACCACGATCGTCTTCTTCGCCAACCCCCGCTCCTCCAATCGCTTCATCACCCTTCCGACGTTTTCGTCGACGCTCTCGACCATCGCCGCGAGATGCGGATTCACGTGCACTTCGGGTTCATTCTGACGAATTCGCTCCTCATATTTTGCCACGACCTCCGGTTTCCCTTCGACCGGGGTGTGGACCGAATAAAACCAGAGGTTCAGGAAGAAAGGCCGGTCTTCGAACGCGTCGATCATCTCCAAAGCTCGATCAGTCAGCCGGTCGGTGAGGTAGTCTCCCGGCTCCCCAGGTTCCAGTCCCGGCACATAACGCCAGTCGTCGAAGTAGTCCGTCCGCTGTTCGTTGAAGGGATAAAAAAACGTCTCCGGCGCTCCCCAGAGCGTCCCGCCGATGTTGAACTGAAAGCCGTGGGCCTCCGGATAGCTCGGGGCCCGCCCCAGGTGCCATTTGCCAACGTGAGCGGTCGCATATCCAGCATCGCGAAAGACTTCAGCCAGCGTGAGATGCTCCACCGGGAGCGAATCGAGCACCACCGGTTCGAGAACCGCTCGGTTTCGCCGCTGGCTCGCACCTTCACGCCATACCGTCATCTTCAACCGGGCCGGGAATTTGCCCGTCAACAAAGCCGCGCGGGTCGGCGTGCAAACCGGACTGGCGGCATACGCTTGGGTGAACCGAACCCCTTCGCCAGCGAGCCGGTCCAGATTTGGCGTCTCGTGCAAATCGCTGCCGTAGCAGCTCAGGTGGTTCCAGCCCAGGTCATCGGCCACGATGAGCACGATGTTTGGACGCTCAGCGGCGTGGATGCTCGAAATGGCGAGGAGCCCGAGCATCGTCGAAGCAAGGAGAAGCGGTCGTTCCATGGATAAATGAAAGCCTAAGCCCCCCCTTTCGCCGGGCCAAGACATTCCTCCATGAGTCCTTTCTCCAGGACCACGACGCGAAAAGCCCTACCCATCAATCCCGGATGCGTCAGCGTCTGAAACTGCCGGACCAGCGCCAGATCTACCCGGTTCTCGCGCTCCATCTCCAGCAACCAAGGTTTCGCCAGCCGCGCGAGGTAAGGGCCCTGATCATGGATCTCGACCTTCGAAAAACCCGCCCGCTCGGCCTCCAAAGCCACGCGTCCAAAGTCGACATGGGCCGTCAAATCGATCTCACCCGGACTTTCGTAGATCGACTCAGTCCGCCGGTGATCGCGATATCCCCGGACGGATCCGCCCGCCCGCTCCAGCGCAAATCGTTCCTCCGGGAGCACCCCATAATCCAAAAGCAACGCCCTCCCTACCAGCATCGCCTCACTCAGCGCCTCCATCCACGATCGCAGCCCCGGGCAGAACTCGGTTACAAAGCCCTCCGGCGCACTCGCTGGAAGCGCGAGAGCCTCCCACTCGGCCCTCGGCACCGGTTTCGCCCAGTCGACAAAGTTTCCTCGCTCGAATCCCACCCGCAATTCCTCCCATCCATCTCGACCGAAGCGATAGCGCTCCACCGGAAAGGCGTCGAGAAGCTCATTCGCGAGGAAAAAGCACGGCCCCCCGCCGGCCTGGACCACCCCCGTCACCTGCCGCACCCGCTCTCCGAGCCGTTCGGTCTGAACCGCGCGAAACGCCTCCCTCGGCTCCACGATCCAGTAATCGGCCTCCGGCCACTCCTCGAGAAGATCCTTTGCCAACTGGCCATCGTGCGCGCCCTGCTCGACGATCCGGAAACCTGGCGGCCGGCCAAGGTCCTCCCAGGTTTGCCGGGCCTGCCTCGCCAGCAAGACGCCCAAGCATCTCCCGACCGAAACCGCCGTGTAGAAATCCCCACCTCTCCCAATGCGCCGCGGACCGGAGTAATAGCCCCACCGCGGATGGTAGAGCGCCAGTTCCATGAATTCAGCGAAACTCAGCCCGGTCTCACTCTCGCAGACCCGCCTCACCAACTCCCACCTCAAGTCGCCGTCAGCGTTTTGATCTCCCCCTGCCATGTGACCCCCTCAGCTTGCGCCTTCCGCCTGACCACCCCATAGTGTGCGCGTGCCGGTTCAGGCGCAACCTCCGGCGTCCCGCCCGTGATGTTCGACTCTCCATACCGTTACCGCCCGCCATTTTATCTGCGCCGGTGGTTTCAAGCACTGATCCTGCTGATGGTTCTCGCAGCCATCGGAGGCGGGATCGCGCTCGTGATCTTGTTGAAGCCCTACCGTGACATCGCCTACGCGCAGGACTTCGCCGAGATCAACAAACTCGAGAAAGCCTCGATCATTTACGACCGCTACGGCCGCGAGATGGGACGGATTTTCGTGCTGAACCGGGATCCCGTGCCGCTGGAAGAAGTCCCGCTTCACCTCATCCAAGCGCTCGTGGCCACCGAGGACGCCCGGTTTTTCGTCCACGACGGCGTGGATTACCAGGGCATCGTTCGTGCCACCCTCCGAAACGTGCGCGCCGGGGAAATCCAGCAGGGGGCCAGCACCATCACTCAGCAGCTCGCCCGAAATGCCTATGGCATGCTCGAGAAAACCTGGAGGCGAAAGGTGGTCGAGGCCTTCCTCGCCCATCGCATTGAACAGAATTTCTCCAAGGCCGAAATCATGGAGATGTATCTGAACCGCATTTACTTCGGAAGCGGATACTATGGGGTCAACGCCGCTGCCAAAGGCTACTTCGGAAAGGAAGTCAGCGAGGTTTCGCTCGAGGAAGCGGCCGTTCTTTGTGGCCTGATCAGCAGCCCGAACAAGTATTCTCCTTTCAACAACCTCGAGGCTTCCACCTTCAAACGAAACGCGGTCTTCGACCGGATGGTCGATGAACGGATGCTCACCCCGCAGGAGGCAAAGACTTTGAAAGCGAAGCCGCTGGTGGTGCATCGCGAACGCAGCGAGAACCGCCGCGCCTTCGATTACGCTTACGAGCAGGTCCGCCAGCAGGTCGTCAAGCGACTTGGTTTCGAAGCGGCCTCCCAGGGTGGTTTCAACATCTACACCACCATCGATTCCACGCTCCAAACCGCTGCGCACGAAAGCTTGGTCAAACACCTGGACCGCATCGAAAACCATCCGACCTTCGAAGGACAGACCTACGAGGAGTTCAGCCGGATTCTCGACGAGTGGAAGAAGCTCGACCAGAGCACCCAGGAGGAGGCGGCCCTGAACCAAAACCGTCCGACCCCCGAATACCTCCAGGGCGCTGTCCTCGTCCTCGACAACCAGAGCGGCGCCATCCGGGCCACCGTCGGCGGACGTGATTTTGAGCACAGCAAGTTCGACCGGACCTTCCAGGCACGCCGCAAGCCCGGGACCGTTTTCACGCCTTTCGTCTACGCCTCCGCCTTCGCCCGCGGCAGCTATGCCGGCACCCGCGTCCTCGATGAACCTCTCGACAACAAATTCGTCCAGATCGGAGGCGAGCGTGGGATCCTCGGCGAATGGGGCGTCGAGGGAGAGCCCGTCCGCGACGGATGGATCCCGGCCCGGAAAGCCCTCGTCACCGGCAAAAACGCCGCCACCGTCCGGTTCGGCCTCGACGCCGGCCTGAAGGGGGTCGTCCAAGACGCCAAGAAGGCGGGCATCACCTTCGAAGGCGAGATCAAGAACTACAATTCCACGTTCCTGGGCAACAGCGAGACGGCCATCCACGAGATGGCGCTGGCCTACACCGTGTTCCCGAACCTGGGTCGCCGCCCTCAGCGCGCTTACCTCATCGAATCGATCACCGATGAAAACGGCCGGAAGATCTTCGCCGAGGAACAGACGGGGCCTTCGGTTGAAGTGTATGACCCCTTCTCAGCCTACCAGGTCCACAGCGCCCTGAAGGATGTCATCAGCCAGGGCACGGCCCGGCTCGCCGGCACGAGATGGAAACTGGATGACCTCCCCGTGGCCGGAAAAACCGGTACGGCCTACAATTTCAAGGACAACTGGTTCGCCGGGTATTCCGACAAATTGACCGCGGTGGTCTGGACGGGTTTCGACATTGCCAAGCCCATCTACCCCCAGGCGTTCAGCAAACAAACCGTTCTTCCGGTCTGGGTCGATATCATGAACGCTGCCGAAAGCGTGTTCCCAGCCTCCGAAATCCAACCGCCCGTCTCGGCTGACCGGGTTCACCTCTGCACCCTCTCCGGAGACGTCGCCACCGAGCATTGCTTCCATTTCGAGGAAAACGGCGGCAAAAAGATAAAGGTGCCGGAAACCTACGTGGAGTATTTGCCGCCGAATACCTCGGGGCTCAACCTCTGCCCCGCCCACCGCCCGGGCGGTATCGTCATGAAAGATTACCTCGTTCCCCGGCGCGGTCGCGTCATCGCCCCCTCCTCCTCCGACAGCCCGATCCGGCCACGCCCGATCGGCGGATACGATGTGGCTCCGGTCTTCCTGCAGTCCCCAACGGTCATC
>CAZCRA010000124.1:6993-11480 GCA_964500945.1 uncultured Verrucomicrobiales bacterium
TCCGCCCCCGGATCATCGCACCTCCCCGTCAACCCGGCGGCGAAGACGAGGCCCCAGCCGCCATCCGCCCCACCATCATCGGTGCCGCCCGCTCGGATGACGGCTCCTCGCTGAATTCTTCCGTCGCCGCCCGCCTCACCCCACCACCACCGAACGACGACGGAATCCCGTCGATTTTCGCGGACGACGCGCCCGCTCCGCGAATCGCCCCACCCGAAGCGACCCGTATCCAGTTCGACTGATGCGATTTGCTTCCCTGCAGGCCCGGTCCCTCCCCTGGGTCTACGCCCTCCTCGTCGCCAGCGCGGCTTGCCTTCCGGCGATTCTTTCCGGTGCCGAACCTGGAGCGGCACGGCCTTCGGCCACTGGCACGCTGACGCTCCAGGAAGCCGTCGATGCGACTCTGGAAAACAATCTGGATCTGCAAATCCAGCGACTCGAGATGATCGACGCCGAACTCGATTTCGACATCGCCCGGTCCACGTTCGATCCTTCCTGGGATTCGAGTGCCAACTCCGATTTTCGTCTCTCGCCCGGCTCAGCCACCGAACTCGACGGCGCCGTCCAGCCCGAGCGCCGCTCCGCCGCCATCGATTCCCGGGTCGAAACCGTCCTTCCCAGCGGCACTTCCGTCGGGCTGGCCTCCTCCATCCTCGACCGCTCCAAAACCAACTCCCGGTTCCGGACACTGAACCCGGACTTCAATTCCTCCCTCCGCCTCGAAGTCCGTCAACCCATCCTCAAGAACGCCGGTTTCCGTTACAACCTCTCCCCCATCCGCCTCGCCAAGCTCGGCATTGAATCCGGCGACCACGAACTGCGTTTGGAAATCCTCCAGCGTCTGGCCGAAACCGAGATCGCTTATTGGGACGCCGTCGGGGCCGAGGCCGAGGCGCGCATCACGCGGCGCAGCCTGGAGCTTTCCGAACTGATCCTTGCCGAAGCCCAGGAACGCCGTCAGGCTGCCCTCGCCACCGAAACCGAGGTCCTCGAAGCTCAGTCCGCTCTCGCTGAACGCCAGGAAATCGTCCTCGTGGCCGAGGCCCGCGTTTTCGAGAGCCGCGACCAGCTCTTCCGCAGCGTCGGTGTCCTCCTCGATAACGACCCCGAGGACGTGGACCTCGAACGGCTCCCCCCCGTCGTTCAGGTGGAATGCGACGCCCGTTCCAGTTACGACATGGCCAAGTCTTCCACGCCCTCCCTCCTCCTCGCCAAGATCGAGACGGAGCGTCGCCGCGAGGAAATGCTCCGCCGGAAAAATCAGCTTCTCCCCTCCCTCGACCTCGCGGCATCGACGGGTGTCCTCGGCCGGGGCGCGACCTTCTCGAGTGCTCAAGATTCTCTCCGGGAAGCCGGTGGCCACTTCTGGGACGTCGGCCTCCAGTTCAGTCTACCTCTGGGCCAGCGTGCGGACCGCGCCCGCCTTCAGCAGTCCCAAAACGCCCTCGAACGTTCCAAACTCCAACTGGAAAACGCCCGGCTCGATCTGTTCACCCTGATCCGTTCCGCCTGCCGCCAGATCGACTTGGCCCAGAAACGCCTCGAAGCTTCCGCCGTGACGCTTGATTTCGCCGAAAGGAAATTGGCTCAGCAGCGCGCGAACTACCGCGAAGGCCAAGTCGCCATCCGCGATGTGCTGGAGGCGCAAGGCGATCTCGATGCCGCCCGTATCCGTCTGCTCCAGGCCCGCCTCCGCCAGCTCCGCGCGATCGTCGAACTCGCCGAACTCGAGGGCACCCTCCCCAATCGCTACGGTCTCGCTATCTCGGACACGGCCCCGCCTGTTCGGACCGCCGTTTCCGATTCCTGATCCCGACCTCTCCCGCTCCATGTCGACGGTCTTCAAGCTCGAGAATGTTTCGAAAGTCTATCCGATGGGGGATTCGGAAGTGCGTGCGCTCGACGCAGTGAACCTGTCCATTGACGAAGGGGAGTTCGTCGCCATCCTCGGCCAGTCCGGTTCAGGCAAATCGACGCTCATGAACATCCTGGGTTTCATGGATCAGGCGACCTCCGGAAAAATCTTCCTGGACGGTGAGGATGTCTCGAAGGTAAGCGAAAGCCGTCGCGCCCTGCTGAGAGGCCAGAAGATCGGCTTCATTTTCCAGGCCTTCAATCTCCTCAGCCGGCTGTCCGTGCTCGAAAACACCCTGCTGCCGCTTCAATACCAACACGTCCCGCCCCGCCAAGCCCGCGAGCGCAGCAAAGACATGCTCGACCTCGTCGGACTCGGCGACCGCCTCGATCACTACCCGAATCAGCTTTCCGGCGGCCAACGCCAGCGCGTCGCCATCGCCCGGGCCCTCGTGAATCAGCCCAGGCTCGTTCTGGCCGATGAACCGACGGGGAATCTCGACACCAAAAACGCCGAACTGATCATGGACGTTTTCCAGCGGCTCCACGCCGAAGGAGGAAGGACGTTCGTCCTCGTCACGCACGATCCCCAGATCGCAAACCAGGCCCAGCGCCGGATCGTCGTCCAGGACGGCCACGTTCAGGCCTGAATCCCAAACAGGCCCCGTCTGGCATTGCATTTTTTGCCGCAAGGCGTTTTACTGGCAGATGAAGCGCGCCTCTCCAGCTGGACTGCCGGGTGCAGGCGTGGAGTCAGAAAACCGAACCTTCGAACCAACATGCATCATCTCATCTCATGGAAACGCATCCGTCGTGCCGCGGCGGGATCGCTTCTGGCCATCGGCCTGCTCTCGCTCTCGTCTTGCCAGACCTACACTCAGCGAGGCGCCCTCGTCGGTGGACTGAGCGGCGCAGCCCTTGGCGCCATCGCCGCCGATAATTCGGGCGCTGGCGCCCTCGTCGGTGGAGCGATCGGTGCCTCCGCGGGCGCGGCCCTGGGGCACGCTAAGGACCGCCGCTACCATCGCTGGTATTACGGCTATTGAGCAATCGATTGCTCTCACGCCGGCTGAAACGCCGAGCTGGAAGCAAAACGCCGTCGCCGGGGCCCAAACCCGGAGCCGCATTTTGCTTTCAGCTCTCCCGTTTCACCTCGATCTCGGCGCCCGCCCCAGTCCCATCGCTCCACATCAGCGGATATCGCCCCTCCTGCCGCGGCGCCACCAGCTCGAGAAATCCGTCGCTCTCCTTTTCCCCTTCTGATACTTCACTCTCGAATCGAACCTCCCCGCTCTCCGGTTCGATGAGCTGAAGCCTCCGGCCTCTCGCCACCGCTCCTCGAAACCGCACTTCCACCAAATCTCCCGGCTTCGCCACCCAGTCCAAGCCCTCCTCCTCCAACAGTTCAAAGCGCGTCACCTGCAGGTCCGCCGGCAGTTTACCGAGCCGGGTCAGTGCTCGCCGGGCGTGAAAACGAGTCGCTGTCGCGTCCGCATACCGAGCCACCGTCTCGAGGCTCTTCGAAAACTCACTGCCGAGCGCGAGCGCCAACCGGCGTGCCGCCCGCTGCCGCGCCCGTTCCGGTTCCAGATTCACCTCGACCACTCCACTCTTCTCCCAGACCGGGACCGCGATGGACGTCACGAGCTGGCGGTTTCCGTCGAGCAGTTCGAACCGGAGGCGTCCTGGCACCGTCTGGTCACCGGCCAAATGAAAGACGATCTCGTCCGCATCCACCACTTCCTCGCCCAAATCCAACTCCCACCACGGGGGTGAATCGCCGCCGCCAGCCACACCCACGCCCCGAAGCCCCTCGATGTCCGGATTGATCCCTCTCAGCACCGGCTCCTCGCCCAACGCACGGATCCCATTGACGCCCGCTCCCGCATTCCGCGACCACCATTGAAAGCGGTCGGGACCGGCCGACTGACGAGCCACCGCGTCTCGCGCCACGTTTTGACCATCGACGTTGATCTCCATTTCGGTGAACCGCAGCCGAACCGCGTCGAGCGCTTCCACTCGGGCAAACCGGACGCCACGCTCTGCTGACGTCTCGCGCCGTCCCAGTTCATCCCGCAGCGCGCGCCGGATCTGATACTTCACGCTGTAGTGATCCAGCACCTCCCGAGCCGCATCCAACATCACCGCCGTTTCCCCGGCCGATTCGGCATTCAAATCATCCACGAAGCGGTCGAACGTCCGGTTCAACGACGTCGCCACCACCAGCGCCGCGTAGGCCGCCCGTCTCGCTTTCGGATTCGGATGGCGACGCGTGACCGCGCGCAGCCGCTCGAACTCCCGAAAGAACCCCCACCCGTCGGCCTTGGGAATGACGTCCTGGACGTTCTCCAAAACCGCATCCGAGGTCGCACGATCCTCCATTAGCCCCACGAGGTAACCGCTCGTATCCACATCGCTGCGTCTCGCCAGAACGCTGGCCGCCCGAAGCAACGCATTCGTCTGCACGCCACGCCGTGAGAGCAACACCCGCGCCCGTTGCCAGGTCATCTCGCCGTAAATGATGTCCGAATTCGACGTCCCCGTGGCCCGGGCATACTCGCTGGCAGGCGATCCGGCTTGGCGCCCCAGCGCCCCCGTCACCGCCTCGTAGGCCGCCTCGACCAGCGCATCCC
>CAZCRA010000125.1:0-11448 GCA_964500945.1 uncultured Verrucomicrobiales bacterium
AGGCGGGTCAGGATGACGGAGGACGGAACCGTCGAGGTGGTTTCGGCCGGGAACACCGAGGCCTTCGAGCGCGAGTTTTCGGCCTACCTCGCCTCGAACGCCGCCCTGGGAGCGAATTTGCGGCTCGAAGGGCGTCGCGGGCACCTGGTCGAGCGTTCGATGAGGCTGGAGCTTCGGCCGGCCGCGCGGTGGCACGATGGACGGCCAGTGACGGCGGCCGACGTGGTGCATTCCATCACGGTGGCGAGGGAGAGCGGGTATGCGCCGGTGGTCGACGCCGCCCTGCGGGAGATCGAAAGCGTGGCGGTTGCCGGGCCGCTGACGGTCGAATTCAAGTTCCGGCGGCCGTTTGCAACGGTTTTGGAGTTCCTCGAGCGGTTGCCGGTGGTGCCGGCGCATGCGCCGCACGCCTTTTCGCCCCGGATGGACGAGGTTCCTCCGGCGGGGACCGGTCCGTTCCGGGTGAGTTCATGGCGCGAGGGCGGTTCGATCGTGCTGGAGCGGAACGAGGACCATTACCGTGGCCGTCCGCAGAATGAGCGGATCGTTTACGAGCGCGTGATCGAAGATCGATTGCGCCGGATCTTCTTCGAGATCGAAGCCATCGATGCTTACACGGTCGCGCCGAGGGATTACGGTCGAATCGAGGGTCAGGAGGAGTATGAGGTGGCGCGTGGACCTCGCGTTCATCTGACGGCGATCGCATGGAACAGCGCGTCGATCTGGTTCGAAGATGCCCGTGTCCGGCGGGCCTTGGCGCAGGGTTTGGACCGGGCCGGACTGAACGCCGAACTGCTGGACGGGCACGGGGCGCCGGCGGGATGGGGATTTCATCCGGCGGCGCCTTTTGATCCGCCAAACCCGTTGCCACCGATGGCGCGCGACAGGGAGCGGGCGGGAGAGCTCTTGGACGAAGCGGGATGGTCGGAGAGACGGTTTGGCACGCGGCACCGCAGCTCGCAGGCTTTTGCTTTCCGGCTTTCGGTGGTGAGCGGCGACGCCTATCACCGGGACCTGGCGCGTGCGCTGCAGCGGGAATGGAGGGCGCTGGACGTGCAGGCGCAAATCCGGCCGATCACGTATGCGGAATTGAGCCGGATCCGTGCGGGTCAGGAAGACTTCGATGCGTTGCTTTTCGAGACACGGCTGCCGCATCATTTGGATCAGTTCGACTGGTGGCACTCCTCGCAGGTGGGGGCGGGGAACTTTGCGAGAATCGAAGATGAGGCACTGGATGAGGTGCTCGAAGCCATCCGCCGGACGCAGACGGACCGTGAACGGGAGAGGCTGGCGAAAAGTCTGCAGGTCCGTTTGTCGGCGCTGCAACCATGGACCCCGGTGCTGCTCCACGACGAGGCGCGCGTGTTTCACCGGGACCGGGTGTTTGTCGGGGAGTCGCCCGGGGGAGGGCGGCGCAAGCGGGAGGTCGGGGCGAACCAGGTGGGTCTGACGTCGGACTTGGCGTGGTGGGTCAACCGGCGGCCGGACAACTCGATCCAAGACGAGGAACCCTCCGGCGCCGCCGGGAAAGACGAGACGCGATGATTCGGATCTTCGGCAAGAATCTGGCGCTGGCGGCGCTGAAGGTGACGGTGCTGACCGGGGTGATCTACGGCGTGCTCCGGTTTCGGGGCGGGGGATACGAGCTTCGGCTTTCGATCACCGAGTTTTTGACGGCGGTCCTATCGGGCCGGCTGCTGGGCGACCCGGGTTTGGCCGGGCTACCGCCCTTGGAACCGGCGGTGCTCTCGAGCGGGGCGACGGTGCTGCTGGCGCTGGTGTTGAGCTACGGGATGGGGGCGCCGCTGGGGATGGTCTTGGGGCGTTACCGGATGCCGTGGACGCAGGTGTTGGGGCACGGCGTGGTGAGTGTGGCCTTTGCCGTGCCGGCCTTTTGGGTGGGGTATGTCGTGCTTTACTACTCGATCAGCGAGTGGGGGGTGTTCATTGGAGGCGCGCCGAGCCTGCTGGAGGAACGGCAATGGCGGGAGTGGGTGGCGAACTGCCTGCTGCTGGCCGTGCCGCTCTCTCTGTCGGGGATCGCTTTCGTGGCGCGTCAGGTGGCGCACACTTTATTGACCGCGTTTCCCGAGGGCTCGATCCGGTCGGCGCGATCGCTGGGGATCACGCAGAGGATGATGTTCGACATCGTGGGTGCGGCGGTGATTTGGCGGCCACTGCTGCGGAGTTTGCCCTATTTGATGTCGCTTTTTCTCAGCGTGTTGATGGTGGTGGAGACCGCGTTCTTCGTGCCGGGTTTTGGCTACGCGGTTTACAAGGCGGCCAGGGAGTCGGATCTTCCGAACCTCGCGGTTTTGAGTCTGTGGGTCACGCTGGTGTTGGTGGCGGTGAATCTGGTGGTTGAGATCATCGTGGAACTCATCGATCGAAACCGGCCCGTCACGCCGGGAGCGGAATGAACGAAGGGATGATGAGGCACCGGTTTGTGGCTGAGATCGGGGTGACCCTGATGGTATTGGGGTTGGGCGCGGCGCTGGGAGCCCGGGATGCCGGGCTGACCGAACCGGTGTTGAACGAGGCCCAAGAGGCTGCGCTCTCAGCGGTGAAGGGAGCGGTTTGGAACACGCTTCTGACGAGTGGGGTATCAGCGCTCGCCACCTACGTGCTGGCCATCGTGACCGCGTTCAGCGTGCTGTATTTCGGACTTTGGACCAAGCGGGTGCTGAACGAGCTGCTGCACACCCTGGCCTGCCTTTCGCCGCTGAATTTTCTGCTGCTGATCTATGCGGGGCGGGAGGCACTGGGGCAGGGGTTCACCATCTTTCTCGCGCTCTCGATCTACCCGTTCATCGGCCGTCAATTGCTGGCGCGCGTGGCGGAGGAGGTGGACGGATTTCAGTTCATGCAGGCCAAGATCCTGGGTCATGGGCCTTTCGGCGTGTTCCGTCACTACGCGCTGCCGAAGTTCGTTCCGCTGACGTTGCCCTATTTCTTTTTCGGGTTGATTTACGCCCTGCTGCTCGAATCGATGTTCAGCTCCCTGGGCCTGCTCGAAGTGCCGGGCGGACCGACCTGGGGTCTGCTGATCCACGAGGGGACCGATGGGCTTCTCGACGATCCATGGCCGGTCTTTTATTCCGGGGCGGCCATCATGGGAGCGATCCTCATTGCCTCGGCGTGCATCCCGGTGGTGGACCGGTTGTTCGCCTTTTCCCGACCCAAAGCCGCATGAGTGCGTCCGAGCCCATCTTGAGCGTGCGCGCCCTCGAGGTGACGTTTCAACCGGCGTCTTTGGGGGAAACGCCGCGTCGCATTCTCCGCGATGTCTCGTTCGACCTGGAAGCCGGGCAATCGCTGGCCATCCTGGGCGCGTCGGGCGGAGGCAAATCGGTGCTCTTGCGCGGGCTGACGCGATTTTTCCACGGGCTGCCGCTCTGGCAGGCGGACGGGGAGGTGTGGTTCGATGGAGAGAACCTGATGAAGATGGGGCAAAACCGGTTGTTCGCGGTCCGCGGGGGGCGGATCGCCTACCTGCTTCAGGACGCGAATGCGCTTTTGAATCCCCAGCTGACGATCCAGCAGCACTTCCGGCTGCTGCTTCGTTTCAAGCAGAGGAAGCTGACCGGCCGTTTGGAGCACGCCATGCAGTATCTCTACCTGGCGGGCGTGGTGGAACCGGAGGAGTTGCTGCTGGCCCGGGTGTTTCCGGACGAATTGGATGTCGAAACGCGTCAGCGGATCATGATCGCCTCCGCCCTGGCGTGTGAGCCGGACATTCTGCTGGCGGACGAACCGACGCAGGAATTCGACAGCGGTGGGGTTCGTCGTTTCGTCGAAGTCTTGGAGGGATTGAAGCGGGAGCGCGGCATGGCGGTGGTCGTGTCCACAGGGCGGTTGCGCCGGGCCGAACAGTTGGGGGATGCCATCACGGCACTGCACGACGGCAAGCTGACCGAGCCGCTCACTCCGAAGAGCTTTTTTCAGGAGCGGGAAGACCCGGTGATCCGGGCCTTTGTGGACGGGACGCTGCTGGCGGGATCCGGGCGCGAGCGTCTGCTTCAGGGTCAGTAGACGTCGCGTTGGTAGCGCTTGTCCTTCTTCATCTGCTTCACGTATTCGGCCGCCTCTTCCTGGCTCATGTCTCCGTGGGTCTCGATGAGTTCGTGTAGCGCGCGGTCGACATCCTTCGCCATGTAGACGGCATCGCCACAGACGTAGAAGTGACCGCCATCGTCGATCCAGCGCCAGAGTTCGGCACCGTTCTCCCGGATCTTGTGCTGCACGTAGATCTTGTGATCCTGGTCCCTGGACCAAGCGAGATCGAGCCGGGTCAGGAGGCCGGATTCGAGCGCCGCCTCGAGGTCTTCCCGATACATGTAATCCGTGGCCTGATGCGGGTTTCCGAAGAAGAGCCAATTGCGTCCCTTCGCCCCAGTGGTTTCCCGCTCTTCGAGGAATGCCCGGAAAGGGGCGATCCCGGTGCCGGGTCCGACCATGATCATGGGGGTATCGTCATCGACCGGCGGTTTGAATCCTTTGGCCGGCTGGACGAAGACGCCCACCGTGTCCTTCAACGCGACGCGGTCTGACAGGAAGGTCGAGCAGACGCCGAGGCGGGTTCTGCCATGCGTCGCATACTCCACCCGGGCCACGGTGAGATGGACCTCACCGGGATGCTTCTTCAGGCTCGAGGCGATGGAGTAGAGGCGGGGCGTGAGTTTGCTCAGCAGCCCGATCCATTCCGGCGCGGTGTATCGAACCCGGGGATAAGAGAGGAAAAGGTCGATCATCTCCCGGCCATGCAGGTAGCGTTGGAGATCGCGTTCCATCCCGGGCAGCAGGAGGTGCTTCAGGTAGAAATCCTTCGACCTTTCCGCGAAATCCTTCAGAAACTTCCGAGAAGGCGTGGTGATCGTGTAGTGGGCTTGAAGCGCATGGCGGAGGGAGATCTCCGGGCCTTTCGGCGAGGGAACGGCTTCCTCCCCATCGAATCCGAGGAGGCGAATGAATTCGTCCACGTAATCCGGGTCGTTCTGCGGAAGGACGCCGAGCGAATCTCCGACCTGATAGGAAAGGCCAGAGCCCTCGAGGCCCAGCTCGAAGTGCCGGGTGTCCTTCACCGACCCCTCTCCGCAAAGCCGGCGGTGAGCGCGAAGCGGTGCCGGGAACGGGTGCTTCTTCGAGTATCCGGTGAAGGGTTCCTCTTCGGCTTCGACGGCCTTGGGCTTGTCCGTTTTGGCCGGGGGAGGATCGAGCTCCTGAAGCTTCCCACGAACGGTTTGCCACCAGGCTTCGGCGGGTTCGTCGTAATCGACATCGCAATCGATGCGCGGGGCGAATCGCTGGGCGCCAAGTTCTTCGAAACGGGCATCGAGCGCTCTGCCCATGCCACAGAAGTGTTCGTAGTCGCTATCGCCCAGGGCGAGGACGGCGTAGCGGACGGAATCGAGGCGCGGCGCGGAGTCGGACGAGAGCTGGGACCAGAAATCGACCGCGTTGTCGGGGGGATCGCCTTCGCCCCACGTGCTGGAGACGACGAGGAGATTCCGCTCACGCGCGAGATCGACGGTTTGATGTTGGGCCATATCGACAACGGCCACGTCGTAGCCCAGGCCGGCGAGTTGCGATCCGAAGCGCTTGGTCAGCTCCTCGGAATTGCCGGACTGAGATCCGAAGAGGAGCAGCACGCGGGGCGTTCCGTTGGATCCGTTCACAGTTGAGGATTCGTCACTCATAGGGAGGGGGAGCAGGTTTTGTTCCACGAAGGGCGGCTTCTGTAGCGACAAACGGCGTCAATGCAACCTCGTCGCGTCCGTCCTTGCATCCGCGCCGGGCTCGATTTAGGTGGGGCGCCGTGGCCAATCCGCACCAAACGCATGTGCCGCCGGAGGCCGACGGGCTGAGAGCCATCGTTTTCGACCTCGACAACACCCTTTACGACCGTGATGGCCATGTGCGTGCCTGGTTGGAAGGAGTTTTCCGGGATCAGCCCGAACTGGTCGAGGCCGGCATGGCTCTTGATCATAGCGGATTCATCCCGCGGACGCAATTCTACGAGTGGGTGCTGGAGCGGGCGGACTGGGCCCGGGAACCGTTGGACGTGAAGGCGCGGTTCTACGAGGACATCTTGCCGGCGATCCGGCCCGACGAAGCGGTCCAGCGATTCGTCGGGGACCTGGCCGGCCGTTACCGGCTGGGGCTACTGACGAATGGGGAGTCGCGCTACCAGCTGAAAAAGTTCGAAGCCTTGGACGTCCGTGAGCATTTTGTGCCGAGCTGCATCCTCGCGACGGGTGATTTGGGGGTGCACAAACCGGAGCCTGGAGCGTTTTCAGCGGTCGTGGACGCGCTGGGCGTGAGAGCCGAGGAGATCCTGTTCGTGGGGGATAACCCGGTCAACGACATCGAGGGGGCGCATCGGGCCGGCATGAAAACGGCCTGGGTCCGGCTGGCCGATCACCATCGTTGCGCCGTGGTGCCGACATGGACGGTGAGGAGCCTGCTGGAGCTGAGCGACGCCTTGATCCCAGGGGATTTTTGAGGAAATGCCGCTACACTTGGATTCTTGACGAGGCACGAATGGAAAGAGAAGGAGGACGGGACGGTCACGTGGTTCCGGGCGTCGATCCATGCCGGGCGTTGGACGATGGAGCGGCTGGTGGAGGGGGAGGAAGACTGGACCAAGCTCGATCCGCCGCCGCTGCCGGAGTTGCGGACGCTTCGGGACGTGCTGTTTCGTAAATACCAGCGCAAGCGAGTGCCCTACGGGCATGTGGAACAGATCGACCGGATGATCGCCGATGCCGAGGACGATGGATGAGGATGGGAAAGCGAGGACGCGCCAGGAGGCGGAAGCGCTGCGACGGCTCGACAAGGCGCACTTCTGGCACCCCTTCACGCAGATGCGGCAATGGGAGGCGTCGCCGGAGGATCCGCTGATTTTGGTGCGGGGTGAAGGGGCCTGGCTGGAGGACCTGGAGGGGAATCGCTATCTCGACGGAAACTCGTCGATTTGGACCAACGTGCACGGTCACAACCACCCGCGTCTCACAGGGGCTCTCCACGCGCAGCTGGATCAGCTGGCTCACACGTCCGCGCTTGGATTCAGCAACGAACCCGCGATCCGGCTGGCTGCGAAGCTGGCGGAGATCGCGCCGGGCGAAGGGCTGAAGCGCGTGTTTTTTTCGGATGACGGCTCCACGGCCATGGAGTGCGCGTGTAAGATGGCGCTGCAGTTCTGGCAGCTCAAGGGGCACCCGGAACGGACGCATTTTTTGAGCTTCGACGGTGCGTATCACGGCGACACGATCGGTGCGGCGTCGCTGGGGGGGATTGGCACGTTCAACGACCGGTTCGCCTCCTGGGGGTTCGCGACGCAGCGGTTGGCGCATTTTGAGGAGCTAGAGCGTGTGGAGGCGGGCCGGGTGGCGGCAGTGACGATCGAACCGTTGATTCAGGGAGCGGCGGGCATGCGCGTCTGGCCGGAGGGCATGCTGCGCGCGCTTCGGCATTGGTGCGACCGGACGGGGGCGCTGTTGATTCTCGACGAGGTGATGACGGGTTTTGGGCGAACCGGGACGATGTTCGCGTGCGAACGGGAGGGGGTGGCGCCGGATCTCATGGCGTTGGCGAAGGGCCTGACGGGCGGCTACCTGCCGCTGGCAGCGACCCTGGCGACGGAACGGATTTATGACGCCTTTCTGGGCGATTATGCGGAGCTGAAGACGTTTTTTTACGGGCACAGCTACTGTGGAAACCCGTTGGGGTGCGCCGCGGCGCTGGCGAATTTGGCCGTGTTCGAGGAGGAGCGGACGCTGGACCGGCTACCAGCCACGATCGAGGCGTTCGGGGCGGCGCTGGCCGAGCTGAGGAAGGCCTGTCCGGAAGTGCGTGAGGTACGGCAGGTGGGATTGATGGCCGGGGTGGAGCTGGGCGATGCGGCGGGTGAACCGCTGGACTGGCGGGAGCAAACCGGCGCTCGAGTTTGCCGGTCCATGCGCGCCCATGGTGTCCTGACCCGGGCGATCCTGGACACGATCGTGCTCATGCCTCCGCTGTGCGTCACCGCAGACGAGACCCAGCAGCTGGTGGAAGCGGTGGGTGCCGGGGTGCGGGAGGTGCTAGGCGGGGCGGAAGCGTAAGGAGGGGGACCGCTTCGATTTACACCAGCCCGGTTAGAGGTCCCGTGCTGTCGGCGAAGGAGTCGACCGGCACGCCGGCGAGATTCAGCATCGCGAGGAAAAGGTTGGCCGTTGGCGTCGTTCCGAGAGGGTAGCGGTCCTGATCGTAGCGAGGAACCTCGGCAAACTTCAGGTGCTGGCCTTGCTTCAGTTGTCCACCGGCATGCCCGGCCAGGATCAGCGGAAGGTTTCCGCCCCAGTGACCTCCATCGGACATCGAGTCGCCGTAGAGGACGAGGGAGTTGTCGAGCACGCTGGAGCCGTCGGCTTCCTTCGTGCGTTCCAACTTATCGAGGAACTTCGCGAAGTGACCCATGAGGTACTCGTTGATTTTCGTGGCCATCTCGAGCTTCTCGGGGTTGCGGTTGTGGTGGCTGATCGGGTGCCAAGCCTCCGTGACGCCTTTGACGACCTGACGATAGTCCTGTGGACCGTTGCGGGCCAAGGCAATGACGCGAGTGGCATCGGTTTGGAAGGCCAGCGTGACCAGCTCATACATCGTTTCGAGCCAGAGGTCCTTGTCCCTGTCGCAGTCGCGTTCGGGTTCTTCGATGCCGTCCGGGCGGATCTTCGGGACGTCGACCCACTTTTCGTTTCGCTGAATCTTGAGTTCGATTTCGCTCATGGATTTCGCGGATTTGCGATTTGTCGGCCGCCGACTCGTCGACAAACAGCTCGGTGAACAGATCGCGTGGAGAGCTGATGGTCGGCAGGGGCGTGCCGTTCCGGTTCCAGGAAAGAACCGTGTCGTTGGTCGAATAAGCGCCGAGCTGGAGCGAACCGAAGCGGGTATCGCGTCCCAGGGTTTCGGCGGCGAGCTGATCCACCGAGGAGTGGGTGCCGATTTTTCCGCGGCCCTGAGAGTCGCGCGCACCGGAGAAATGGCCGGTTAGCCAGACGCGGCCGGAACCGTGTCCGCCGACCGAACCACCGCCGGCGGAAGGGTTTTCGACGAAGTGGCGCGTGCCGGAGATCACGGAGAAATGCTGGCGATGGCGGGCGAGCGGTTGCAGGGCGCGGGAAAGCGTGTAGTTCGGACCGTCGTCCTGCGGAAACCAGGTCTCCCTGTTCGTGGAGGCGCCGTCGTAGCGGAACAGCAAGCGGACGGGTGGTTTCGCCTGCTTCTGGGCGGCCCGGGAAGTGGGTGTCATCACCTCGAGAAAGGGCAAGGTCGTAGCCTGGGGAGGGATTGACGTTGTCTCCGAAGGAAGTGGACGCTGGGTTTCCAATTCCACCGCTGTGCTGACCGGTCCCTGTATCACCAAACTGGTCCGGGAAATTGGTGTCGATGGAGGTTTGAACCTAAAAATTCTCAAAGAAGGAAATGGCGGCTTGTGCCGGAGAGCAGAACGAGAGCACCGCCAAAACGGTGAGGATCGCATCGGTTACCCTGAAGGAGTTGCGTGTTTTCATGGTCGGCCCGGCATTCATCTGAGAACCCTCGTCTCCCGTCAATCAAAAGTGGTTTCAGAGGCAAGGCGCGAAGTATGGCTTGTCACCTCAGCGCTTTTCCGGTGGGTTAGAGAATGATGAGATTGCCCTACACCCATTGGCTCCTGCCTTTTGTCACGATGACGCTCGCCGAGGGCGCTTCGGTGCAGGAACGAGCTCTTACTGAGGCCCTCGAGCAGGTAGGCACGTTTTCGCCGGACCGGGTCGCGGCGGGAGTCGAGATTTTGGATCGTGCCGGGGCACGGGAGGCGACCAACCAGGAGCTGGCCGGGTTGCGCTTCCACTTCGAGACGCTGAGCGAGGCGCAAGGCAGGCTGCAGGCGGCGCAGGCGGATTTGAATCAGGTTTTGCGCACCAGCACGGAGCGGACGTTGAGCCAGAATCGCGTCTTGATTCCGGAGAAGGAACGGGTGGTGGCGGAAGCGACGGGCCAGATGAGGCGGGCCTTGGGCGGGGCGGGCCGGTTTGCACGGGATCTTTATCGTGGTGGGCATTCACCCCAAGCCGAACGATTTCTCGCCGTCCTCAAGGCGTTGGCCGCGCGATCGGAGATCGAATGGTATCCCGTCAAGCTCGACCAGGGAACGGAGTCGCCCCTCTCGGACGGCGCCACGGAGGAGTTGGTCATCGGCGAACTCACCGTGAAACGGACCGATGGAAGCGACCGGGTGCTGCGGGAGGTGACGCTGCGGGAGGTGAAGGGGGAAGAAGTGAGTTTGGCGCATGCGGGCGGATTTGCCTCGGTGCCTTTGGCCGGGGTGCCGGAACCCTACCGGTCGCTCTGGGAGGCGAAGCGTCCGAAGCCGGATCCGCCAAAACCGGTCGAGCCTGAACCCGTGCCACCCATCGCCGGCACTGCGGATCAACCGGACGAAACGGGTAGCGGAGCGGAGAAGCCCGGCATGGAAGAAGGTCAGACGCGGCAGGTGCCGGAACCGCTAAAAGGGATCGCGCTGGAGACGGGGAACACGCTGGGCCTGACGCTGGATGATCTGGTGCGTTGCTTTGCTTATCCGCCGAACGCGGAGAACCCGACGCTGGATCTCATGCAGCGCAACCTGATCCTGGGCCGCTACGTTGTGTATCATTTCGCGCTTTTCGGTGGACCTGAAGCGGGTGGTCTCCGGATGAACCGTTTCATGAACGTGGGCCAGAAAGCCGTTTTCGAATTGGCGGACTACTTCGAGGCGGAGGGTCATCCGGTCGACCCGCTGTATCTGGCGCACTACGAATTTCTACAGAATCTCCAGGGCCTGGCGGATCGAACGGTGCGGGAGGCGAGCGCGAAGACGTGGCAAACGATAGGCGACCTGCCAAAGCTCGGAATTGACGCGGCGTATCTGGAGCAAATCGCGACGCTTGGTATGGCTGCCATCAGCATGGAACGCCACAACGCCATGGCGCGAAAAAGCCGGTTGGCGTTGGAAGCCCACCTGCGCGAGGCCTATCCCGCCGATGGCGCGAAGATGCTCGAGATCATGAAAGCGTCACGCAACTTCGATCCCGCTCTGTTCGAGCAGCCGCACTTCTTGGAATGGAAGCGGGAGCATTACCCGGACGCCAAGATGCCGCAGCGACGCTGAAAGCCGGAACTTCTACAGCTCCGGCTCGACCGCCGCGGCGGGGGCATTGAAAAGCCGGATGGGAACGACGTAAGTTTGCGGTCCGTCGTCGGTCGCCGTCCGGACGTTGACGACCACATCCGCGAGAAGAGGGATGCGGGTTTTGAAGCTGGCGCCGCTGATCATTCCCGTCGTCGAATCCCGGGTGGGTTGCAGGGGAACGGTGAGTTGATCCTTGAACAACGGTGTCCAACCTCCGCGGGAAATTCAAGCGTTCGAGGCTGCGTAGATAG